>DATHCO010000196.1:0-13583 GCA_035319505.1 Steroidobacteraceae bacterium
CCTTGCGATTGCCGGCAACATCGTTCTGCTCGCGATCACGGCCCTCCTGATCTACCAATCTCTGCATCGACGCTCACGGCAGAGCGCGGAGCTGCGCGGCCAAAAGCAACGACTGGAGCACGAGGTCGACGAGCAAACGCGCGAGCTGGTGGAGCTGTCGACACATCTTCAACGGCTCGCCGAGCGCGAGAAAGCGAGCCTTGCGCGCGAGCTGCATGACGAGCTGGGGGGGCTGCTGGTGGGCGCGCGCATGGACATCTCCTGGGCCGAGCAGCATCTGCGTGCCGACGATGTCGACATGAGACAGCGGCTCAATCGGGTGCAGCAGAACCTGTCGGCCGGAATCGACCTCAAGCGCCGCATCATCGAGGAGCTGCGTCCGACTTTGCTCGACAACGTAGGTTTCATCGCGGCGCTTCGATGGCAGTTGAGCCAGAGTTGCACCCGCGCCGGGTTCACATGCAACGAGTATCTTCCGAGCGAGGAGCCGAGATTCACTCCCGATGCGGCCATCGCGCTGTTTCGGATCGCCCAGGAAGCGTTTGCCAACATCGTCAAGCACTCGAGCTCGAAATCGGTGGACGTGTCTCTCGACATCGATGACGATAGCGTGGTGTTCCGCATCAGCGGCGAGGGAATTTCGGATGCGAGTTCGGCGAGCGATGCGCAGTTGCTGGCCTCCATGCGCCACCGGGTTCGCGCGCTGGGTGGAGAGTTCGCCGTGTCGGGTTCCGCGGCCGGGGGGCTCCTCGAGGCGCGGATCCCGGTGTCGAGGGCACTTCGGCCGCTGGCTGACGCGGAGCCACTGTAAGCGGGCGCGACATCGCGCTCGGTGTGGGGCGGTGCGCTCATGCGCGCTCTGAAACTGACGGGTGTTGCGATCGCGGCACTCACGGGCGCCGCGCTCGTCGCCTCCCCCGGAATCGGCGCAAACCGAGATGCCCTGCGGCAGATAGTCCAGGAGCAATGCCTCGTTCATTGGGTCGAGCGACATGACCCGGAGCCGTGCGAGCGCGTCGAGCCGGAGGACCCGCTGCACCACGACTCGGGCTTTGCGGTCCTCGCGGATCGCAAGGGAGGCGCGCATTTCTTGCTGATACCGACCCGCAGCATCAGCGGGATCGAAAGCCCCGAGCTCGTCTTGCCCGATGCGCCGAATTACTTCGCGGCGGCGTGGCAAGCGCGCGATCGGCTCGCGGCGGTGATCGGGCATGATATTGCGCGCAACGCCATCGGATTGGCGGTGAATTCCAAGCACGCGCGCAGCCAGGATCAGCTGCACATCCACATCGAGTGCCTGCGTCGCGAAGTTTTCGACGCGCTGAGCGAGGCGGGGCCGCGCCTCGGCGCCGCCTGGGCACCCCTCTCCATCGGCCCGGCGAGCTACAGCGCGCGCAGGCTGAGCGGCGAGGATTTGAATGGCCAGAATCCGTTCAAGCTGCTCAGGGATGAAGTGCCCGAGGCCCGCCGCGATATGAGCGCCTATACGCTCGTCGTGGCGGGGGCCGACGAGAAGAGCGGATCCGGATTCATCGTGATGGCGGGCACCACCGTGGCTGGCGAGCTACTCCTCGATTCGACGTGCGCCGTCGCCTCGAATGGAGCTCGCTTGCAAACTCATGGCACCCGATGATTCGCCGCCGGTCGAGCCGCCATGGCTCACGATCGGTCGCGAGCTCGCCGCGATTGCCCAGATCGGCCTCACCTTCTGTCGCGATCCGTTCGACCGGCAGCGCTACGAGCGCGTCCGGGAGCTGTCCGCTACCCTGATCGCTCGAGGCGCAGGCCTCGCCGAGCGCGATGTGCTCGAGATCCTGTGCCACGGCACAGGCTACGCAACGCCCAAAGTCGACGTGCGGGCCGCCGCGTTCGCCGATGGCCGCGTGCTCCTCGTGCGTGAGGTGAGCGACGGGTCCTGGACGCTCCCGGGAGGGTGGGCGGATGTCAATGAATCGCCGGCCGAGAGTGTGGTGCGCGAGGTCGCTGAGGAGTCGGGCTACCGGGCGCGAGCCGTCAAGCTCGCGGCGGTGTACGACTATCGCAAGCGCAATCGGCTCCACCATCTCGATTCGATCTACAAGCTGTTCTTCATCTGCGAGCTCGAAGGAGGAAGTGCTCGGTCCAGCATAGAGACGAGCGAGGCGGCGTTCTTCGCTCGTGATGCGCTGCCTCCGCTATCGATCGGCCGCACGACCGCGGCACAGATCGAGCGCATGTTCGAGCATGCCGAGCGCCCGGATCTACCGACCGATTTCGATTGAGCTCGAGGCGGCGCCCAGAAGCGCATACAGACCGCCCAAGATCCAGAACAGCACGATCAGCCGCGAGTCGCCGAGCGCACCGGCGAGAGTTCCCGGCAACCTTAAAATGCCCACCCCGACGGTACCGCCGAACACCATCGCGAGGCCGAACCCGAGCCCCAAGACGCGCCATAGCGGGCGCACCGGCTACCCTGCCCGCCGGCTCGATCGCCCGAGCGATCCGCAGCTTTCCCATGCCATGTGTTCAGTCCTTCGAGAAACCGCGCCAGATGTTAGCATCCTCTCTAAACTTGAGTTCGAGGTGCCGCCATGCCTCAAGAGGTCTTGCTCGCGATCGATCAGGGGACGAGCTCGAGCCGCGCGATGGGCTTCTCGACCGCCGGCGAGATGATCGCTGTCGAGCAGCAATCGTTCGAGCAGATCTACCCCTCGCCGGGATGGGTCGAGCACGACGCCGAGGTCATCTGGGCGACGGTGATGTCCACCAGCCGCCGCGTGCTGCAGCGGCTCAAGGAGTCCGGTGCGCAGGTCGTCGCGGTCGGCATCACCAATCAGCGCGAAACGACGGTGCTCTGGGACCGCCGCAGCGGCGCGCCGATCTATAACGCCATCGTTTGGCAGGACCGCCGCACCGCCGACCATTGTCGCGAGCTCGATCGCACGCACGCCGACGCGGAGCTCAAGCGCAAGACCGGACTGCTCTTCGACCCGTACTTTTCGGCGACCAAGATCGCCTGGATTCTCGATCACCTCCCGGGGGCGCGTGAGGCGGCCAAGGCCGGACATATCGCGTTCGGTACGATCGACTGCTTCTTGCTTTGGCGCCTCTCCGGTGGACGCCTGCACGTCACCGACGCGACCAATGCGAGCCGAACCGCGCTGTACGATATCCGCAAGGGTCGCTGGGATGAAGCCTTGTGCGAGATGTTCAGGGTTCCCATGGGCTGTCTGCCGGAAGTTAGGGACAGTGCGGGGGATTTCGGGCGGATCGATCCGAGCGTGCTCGGGGACTCGCTTCCCATACGGGGGGTCGCGGGCGATCAGCAGGCGGCGTTGGTCGGGCAGGCCTGCTTTGCACCGGGCGAGGTCAAGAGCACGTACGGCACGGGCGCATTTCTCGTGCTCAATACGGGTCCGCAACTGGTGGTGTCGAAAAACCGGCTGCTCGGCACGATCGCGTACCAGCTGAAAGGCGAGGTCTGCTACGCGCTCGAAGGCTCGATCCTCTCGGCCGGCACCACGATCCAGTGGCTACGCGACGGACTCGGATTGATCTCGCGGGTGCAAGATGTGGAGGCGCTGGCGGCGTCGGTGAGGGACACGGGCGGGGTGTACCTGGTGCCCGCCTTCACGGGGCTCGGGGCGCCCTACTGGGATCCCGCGGCGCGCGGCGCGCTGCTCGGGCTGACACGGGCGTCGAGCCGCGGAGAGATCGCTCGCGCGGCGCTTGATTCGGTGGTCTATCAGACACACGACCTGCTCGAGGCCATGGCGGCGGATGGGCAGCGCCCGGCGATGCTCAAGGTCGACGGCGGAATGGCGATGAATGTGTTGTTCATGCAGCGCCTCGCAGATATTTTGGCGTTGCCGATTCAGCGGCCCAAGATCACCGAATCGACGGCCTTCGGCGCCGCGTGCCTCGCAGGACTCGGCTGCGGCATCTACGGGTCTTTGGAGGAAATCGCGCGCCTGGCCAGGGCTGACGCGCGCTTCGAGCCGAAGAGCTGCCCCGAGCGGGAGACGGACATCGCCGGCTGGCGCCGCGCTCTGCGGCGCGTGCGAAGCGTTTGAGGGTCCCTGTCGACTCGCTCACTGCATCGACCAGCCGTGGCTCACGATGAGCGACTGACCGGTGAGGGCATTCGAGTCGAACGAGGCGAAGAACAGTGCCGCCTGCGCGACGTCGGCGACCGTCGTGAACTCGCCGTCGACGGTGTGACTCAAGAACATCCGGCTCACGACCTCCGACTCCGAGATCCCGAGGGCCTGGGCCTGCTCCGGAATTTGCTTATCGACCAAGGGTGTCCGCACCGCGCCCGGACAGACCACGTTGGCCCTCACGCCGTGCTTCGCGCCTTCTTTCGCGACCACTCGGGCAAGGCCCATGAGCCCATGCTTGGCCGTCACATAGGGCGCTTTGAGCACCGAGGCTTCCTTGGAATGAACGGATCCCGTATAGATGATGCTGCCCGCCCTCTGGGCGTACATCGGCTTGAGGGCGGCGCGGGTCGTGAGGAAAGCCCCGTCGAGATGGATCGCGAGCACGCGCTTCCAATCGGCGAACGCAAAATCCTCCAGCGGGGAGACGATTTGGATTCCGGCATTGCTCACCAGCACGTCGATGCGCGCGAAGCCGCGAAGCACCCGTGCCATCGCGTCGTTCACTTGGGCCTCATCGGTCACGTCGACCGCCAAGGCGATCGCAGCGCCGCCGCTGCGGCCGATCTCCGCGGCCACTCGCTCCGCGCCGTCTCGATCAATGTCGATGATCGCGAGCTTTGCGCCGGCGCGCGCAAAGGTGCGCGCAATCTCCGCGCCGATCCCGCTCGCGGCCCCCGTGACGACGGCGACCTTGTCATCGAGGCGCATCTCATCCTCCCGCGGCTGGCATCTCTGGGTCGCGGCCCGACGCGTGCCGCGCCATGAAGGCGTCGATGGCCTCGAGTGCCTCCGGCTCATCGAGGAGCGGCGTGTGCCCGCGATTCGCAACGGTGACCTGCTCGACGCCGGGTTTCTCGCGCACCATGCGCCTCACCGTCGCCTCGGAGAGCAGGTCGGACAGAGCTCCCCGAATGACGAGCATCGGCACTCCCTTGATGGCCGCGTACAGCGGCCAGGTGTCAGCGGGCGTTGCCGGGGCCTGCTCGATCACCGCCCGGATCTTCGGGTCGACGTCGGGGACGGGGACACCCTTGTCGTTCTCGCGGTAGCCGCGGCGGGCGAAGTCGAGCCAAGCGGAGTCGTCGAGCCCGGGCAGTGCCGGCCCGTAGATACTTCTCGTCTGCGCAATCGCTTCCGCCCAGCTGGAGACGGGCGGTAATTTGCCGGCATAGCCGATGATGCGGCGCCAGCCGACAGGATCGATCTCCGGGCCCGCATCATTCAGCACTACGCCGGCGATCCGCTGCGGCTGGGCCGCCGCCATGGCCATGCCCATCAAGGCGCCGAGCGAGGTGCCGATCACCACGACCCGGCGCACCGCGCGCGCATCGAGCAGCGACCAGGCATCGCGCACGTAGGTCCCGATGTGGTAGCGGGACGGGTCCGTATCCCACGCCGAACGACCGCGCCCGCGCAGATCCGCCGCCAGCACTGCATGCCGCGGCCTCAGGTGCTCGGCCAGCGCGGCGAAATCGCGGCTGTTGCGTGTGAGCCCGGGCAGACAGAGCACGGGCAATCCCGCGGGCTGCTCGGCCGCCGCGTAAAGGCGGCAGTAGAGCGAGAGCCCCTCGGCGCTCTGGTAATAGAAATCACTCGATGCGCTACTCGTCGGATTCATGGCACCTCCTGCCCGCATCGGCCTCGCAGCCGCCGCGGCCACGAGGCCGGCCTCGAGCTCACGCCCGTGTCAGCCTCATGCCGGTCCTGCGCGGCTGCCGTCAGAAATGATACGTGACCGTAGCCGCATAGGTCCGGGGAGGACCATAAAAGCCGATCTGGCTCACCCCACCGATGTAGATGTTGGCGGGTGCGATCGGCGGGCCGCCGAAGTCATACCCCGCCACGCGATAGTACCGATCCGTCAGGTTCTTGGCGTCGATGGAAAAGCGCCAGGCCTTGCTCGCGGTGGTGAAGGCCACACCGGCATTGAGCACCCCGTAGGCCGGCTGATCCGTCGGGCTCGGAAAGTAGGTCGCGGTCTTGGTGAAGCTGCGCCAGTCGTAGCCCGCGCGCGTCAGGAGCGACCCTCCGGCGAGGTCGAAGGTGTAGGTCACGTTGGGCGAGATGCTCCACATCGGCGCATCGAGCGGCCGTTCGGTGGAGGCGAGGTTGAGCACTCCGCCGCCCGTGCATCCGACCGCGAGCGTGAAGATGCTGCAGTTCACGAGGAAATTCTTGTAGTAGGAGTCCAGGTACCCGAGGTTGAGGCTCACGGTCAGCGCCTTGGTGGGCCGCCACGCCGATTCGAGCTCGACGCCCTCGTTGATCTGCTTGCCGGCATTCAGCACCGCCGTGAGGTTGGTCGGTGCGCCCGCGTACTCGACGAAGTCCTGCAACTGGATCTGCGCGTTGCGGTACGGGTCGTAGAACACCGTGAGGTTGAGGAGCAGCCTGTCGTCGAAGAGCGTCGACTTGAGTCCGGCCTCGTAGTTGTCGGCCGTCTCCGAGGCATAGCCGTTCTTGGTGTCCGGGTAAACCGCGGCATTGCCGCGCATGTCGAATCCGCCGCTCTTGAAGCCGCGGCTGTAGCTCACGTAGGTCATCACGTGATCGGTCCAGTGATAATCGACGCCCAGGCGTGGCGTGACGTTCACGAAGGAGCGGATGCCGGTGTAGTCGGTGACCACGCCGGGGAAGTTGAAGAAGCCGGCCGGCACCGCCGCGGCGTTGAAGAATTGCTGTCCCGGGAGTAACTGGGCCGGCGCGACGCTCGCATAATCGGCCTGATACACACGGGCGTTCTTTTGGTCGTCGTTCCAGCGCACCCCGGCATCGAGGTCCAGCTTATCCGTGAGCTTCCAGGCGGTGTCGCCGTAAACCGCGTAACTTTTCGTGAGCACGCAGCCGCTCACGAGCTCGGTGACGAAGAGTCCCAAGTCAGGAGATACGGCGGGTGGGAGAATCCCTCCCAGCGTGCCGATCGAGGCGTTGTACGAGCCGCAGGCCGTGCTGTCCATGTAGAAGAGGCCCCCGACCGCATTCACCAGCTCGTTCTTGAAGGTGAGCTGCCCCTCGCCCGAGGCCTGCTGATCGTGATAGGCGCCCGGCACCTCGAAGAGGTTCTCGTTGAGCTCGGAGAAGTTGATGAACTGCTGGCTGCGCCCCTCGACGTAGGCGGCGATCACTTTCAGGCCGAGTTGATCGGTGAGACTCTGGGTGTAGGTCGCCGACTCGCCGCTTCGGTGGGTGTAGTCGCGGTTCACCGGCATGTCGGTGCGGATGTCGAAGGGGTTGCCGAGCGCGGGGACGAGATAGTCGTTGAGCCGCTGGCCGCCCGCGGCGTTGGAGTTATCGAGTATGTCGTCGGCAAGAATCTTGAGCTTGGAGCTCTCGCCCCATTTGATCGTGAGGTTCGCACGCGCCGCAAGCACGTCCTTGTTGGACACGTCCTCGCCCTGGTAGGGGCTCGTCGGGGTGCCCGGCTGCGCCACCACGTGGCCGTAGCCGTCGTGTTGCAAGTCGGCGAGCGCCACGCCGAAATAGACATGATCCTCGATCACGGGAGTCGAGAAGTAGAGCTTCTCGTCGTGCTCCCCGTAGTTGCCGCCGGTCACCGAGGCGATGAGGCTCATCGGCCCATCGATCTCGCGCGAGGTGTACTTGATCGCGCCGGCGATGGTGTTCTTGCCATAGAGCGTTCCCTGCGGTCCGCGCAGGATCTCGAGGTCCTGGACGTCGATCACATCGAGGAGGGCGGTCTGCGGACGGGCCAGATACACATCATCGATGTAAACGCCGACTCCGGGATCGAACCCCCACAGAGGATCGCTCTGTCCCACTCCGCGAATGTAGACGTTGATCGTGCTGCTGGTCGCGCGGTCGGCGGCGATCTTGAAGTTGGGTGCGAAGCTGTTGAGATCCTCGAGGTTGGTGACATCCTGTGTCTCGATGGTGGCGGCGCTCAGCGCGGTCACCGCGATCGGAACGTCCTGAAGGTTTTCCGAGTATTTTCTGGCGGTGACCACCAGCTCGGCCAGCGTGCCGGTATCGCCCGCGGCGGTGGCGACAGGTGCGGCGGTTTGCGCGAGAGCGCCTGCTGCCGTGATCGAGCCGAACAGGGTCAAGCAGAAGCTGCGAATCATGATGCATCCCCCCGAAAAACTCTGATGGTTGTTCGTCGTCGCGCGATGCCATCGCTTGAACACTCGTTGAATCTTATTTCAACGCGCGTTGAATATCAAGTGGAGGAGATTTTCGCGCCGTCGGGGAGTGCGGCGCAGGGCCGGCACGCTCGACCGCCCGCCCTCGGGCCGCCGAATGTGACGGCGTCGGCAGATTTGGCCCGGCGCCGACGCCCTGCCCCTTCCATCGCCCGAGAAGTTGTGAACAATACGCAGCGTCGGTGGCGGAGAAGCGCAAGGTATGTCGAGCGGCGATGAGCGGGTCCCGAGGCTTGAGGCCTTGAAGTTTCGATTGACAGCGTTCGGGCTGCACTTCTCGGGCAGTTGTACGACGCTTACTCTGATCCTGGGGGTCCTGTACTTCGGCTGGTATCGCTGGCCGGGGTGGTACGTCACGGGGGCGGCGCGCGTCGTGCTCGTGATGATCGCGGTCGACGTCGTGCTCGGACCGCTGATCACGCTGATCGTCGCCGACGCGCGCAAATCCCGCGCAATGCTCGCGCGTGACATCGGGATCATCGTGACCATCCAGCTCGCCGCCCTGATTTACGGCGGCGCCACGCTCTGGAGCGGCCGGCCGCTCTATTACGCACTTTCTGCAGACTGCCTTCAGGTCGTGCAGGCCTACAACCTCGATGCCGACGCGCTCCTCTCCGCGCGCAAGCAACACGCGGCGCTTCTCCCCCACTGGTATAGCCGTCCGCGATGGATTTGGGCGCCGCTCCCCCAAGATCCTGAGGAAGCGCAAAGGATCCTGCAGTCGGCGCTGCACGGAGGCGTCGATGTGATCGGGATGCCGCAATACTTCAAGCCTTGGAACGAGGGGCTGCCCGAGCTGCGGGCACAGCTCAAGAGCGTGAAGGAAATCAGGTATTTCTCCGTGAGCGACAAGCAGGTCCTCGAGCAGCGGATGCGCGCTTCGGGGCTCGCCACCGACGAGCGAAACGCCATCGCGCTCACCGGACGGGGTGGCTCGCTGCTCGCCGTCATCGATCCCTCGAGCTTCAAGATCAAGGCCTTCATCCGGGCGAGCTAGCGGGCTCGGGCACCGCCAAACCCACCGCGTTCCCACCGCCTTCCCTGCCGATGGGGTAGGATGCCCCTCAGAGCTCGTTGGATACGGATGAGCGCACCGACCCAGTCGCCCGCACGAACGCCGCCGCGCGCGGCCGCATCCGCCTGGGCTCCGTTTCGACACCGAGTATTTGCTGCGATATGGACAGCGACGGTCGTGTCGAACATCGGCGGCTGGATGTACAGCGTCGCCGCGGGCTGGTTGATGACCAGCCTCGATCCCGACCCGCTCATGGTGTCGCTGGTGCAGGTCGCCAACAACCTGCCCATGTTTCTCCTGGCGATACCGGCGGGCGCGCTCGTGGATATCGTCGATCGGCGGTTATTTCTGATCGCCGGCGAGAGCGCGGTCACCGTGACCTGCACCGCGTTCGCCGCGCTCGTCTGGTTGCATCTCATCACGCCGTGGAGTCTGCTGGTGTTCAGTTTCATCACCACCGCCGCCTCGGCGGTCACTGCCCCCGCGTGGCAGGCGGTGGTGCCCCAGCTGGTGACGAAATCGGATCTGCCGGAGGCGATTGCCGCGAACAGCGTCGGGATCAACGTGAGCCGCGCCGTGGGGCCCGCGCTCGGCGGCATCATGGCGGCCGCGCTCGGCATCGCGGCCCCGTTCTGGTTCAACGCGTTCAGCAACGTGGGCGTCATCGCAGTGCTGACAGCCTGGCGTTCGCCCAAAGGCAGCGCCTCGCGGCTCCCGCCGGAGAGCTTCGGCGGGGCCATGCGCGCCGGCGTGCGGCACGCACGTTTTAACTCACACCTCGGCGCAACGCTGATCCGCGCGCTCGGATTTTTTGTGTTTGCGAGCGCCTACTGGGCGTTATTGCCGCTCGTGGCGCGCACCCGGATCGGTGGGAGCCCCGCGCTGTATGGAGTCCTGCTGGGCGCCATCGGTGCCGCCGCCGTGGGCGGGGCGTTCCTGCTGAAGCCGCTGCGCGCGAAGCTCGGCGCGGACCGGGTGGTGGCGAGCGCCGTCGTTGCGACCTCAGGCGCCACGCTGCTCTTCGCCGTCGCCCACAGTGCCGTCACGGGCATCGCCGCGAGCCTCGTCGCGGGTGCCTCCTGGATCGCCGGCGTGTCGACGCTCAACGTCTCGGCGCAGGTTGCGTTGCCGGAGTGGGTTCGCGGTCGTGGCCTCGCCATCTACGTCACGGTCACATTCGGCGCGCTCAGTCTGGGCAGCGCCGCCTGGGGTGAGCTCGCGAGCATCGCCGGGCTGAGCGTCGCGCTCTGCACCGCGGCGGCCGGTGCGCTCCTCGCAATTCCGCTCACCTGGCGATGGAAACTGCAGACCGGAGCCGAAGTCGACTTCACACCGTCGATGCACTGGCCCGAGCCGATCACGAACCGCAGCGTCGATCCCGAGAGCGGACCTGTGCTGGTGACCGTCGAATACCGCATCGACCCGCGCCGCCGCGAGCAGTTTCTGCGAGCACTGGCTCGCTACGCGCGCGCGCGGCGTCGCGCCGGCGCCTACGACTGGGCCATTTTCGAAGACCCGGCCGCGGAGGGCCGATTCGTCGAGACCTTCCTCACCGACTCCTGGATCGAGCACCTGCGACTGCATCAGCGCGTGACGCGGGCGGATCGCAAGGTCGAGGAGACCGTGCACGGCTTTCAGATCGGCGGCGCACCCAAGACGACGCACCTCATTGCGGCGCGGCCGCGTGAGTAAGAGAATGGCGCCTCCTGTCCGAGGAATCCTTCCATGAATGCAACCGAGAACGGCATCATGCGACTACCCTCCCGGCATTCGGGGTTCGGCGTCGCCGCTCATGGCGCACTCGCTCGCCCGGCCGTCGGATCGGCATAGATCCGAAGCGACGGAGACGCATTTTGGACCTCGACGAGCCGGAGCGGCTACTGCGCTACTGGAAGGCCGAACGCGATAGCGCGGCGCTCTACGAGGCGCTCGCGGCCATCGAGCGCAATGTCAGTCTGCGCAACGTGTTCCATAAATTGGCGGCGGCCGAGCTCGAGCACTCGACTTTTTGGGAGGAACGCCTGCGCCTCGCGGGACACCCCATTCCGCAATTCGCCCCCTCCCTGCGTACCCGGTTGCTGATCGGGCTGGCGCGACAATTCGGCGTTGCATTCGTGATTCCCAGCATCACATCGCGTGAGCTTTCGGATCGGGACCATTATTCGGCGCAGGACGATGCGAGCGCTGCGGGGCTTGCGATGGAGGAGCGCGGCCATGCGGCGGTCATGCGGGCCATCGGCAATTACGCGCCGACGGATGTCGAAGGGGAGCCGCCGAGCGCCGCCTGGCGCAGCACCAACCTGGCGAACAATCTGCGCGCCGCCGTGCTCGGCGCAAACGACGGACTGGTATCGAATTTCTGCCTGTTGATGGGGGTCGCCGGCGGCGGCGGGCAACGCACGGCCGTTTTGCTGACCGGCGTGGCCGGCTTGTTCGCCGGGGCCTGTGCCATGGCGCTCGGGGAATGGCTATCAGTCACCAATGCCCGCGAGATGGCAACGCGCCAGATCGACCGGCAGGTCGAGCACGCACGCGCAACTCCCGCATTGAAAGACAGGGAATTGGCGCTGATCTACGAGGCCAAGGGGATGAGCGAGGACGAGGCCAGGCGTGCCGTCGAGAAACTACTTCTCGAGGAACCTGCTGCGGCGGAAAGGCTCGTGCGTGAGGCGCTCGACATCGAGCCGGCTCATCTGGGCGCCAATCCGGCAAGTGCCGCGGTCGTCTCCTTCGCGCTGTTCGCAATCGGCGCGATCGTGCCCCTTGCACCGTTTTTCGTGCTGGCGGGCCGAGCGGGGATGATCGTGAGCGTCGCCGCATCGCTCACCGCCCTGTTCGCCCTCGGCATGATCACGTCCTTTTTCAACGGCCGCTCCCCCACCTTCTCGGGTGCTCGACAAGTCGTCATCGGCGCCGCCGCGGCGCTCATTACTTACTGTGTCGGGCGCATCGTCGGCGTCATGCTCGGCTGACCGCGGCTTTGGGTGCGAATCGGCGAGAGGCTGCGCGACCTGTCGCCGATGGCACATCCAAACGAGCGGCATGGGTCGATCTACGTGTAAGATGAATCGGATCCTTGCGGGCGTTCTCGGGCGGGCCACGATGCGCGAAATACCTATGTTGAGGGATGATAGCCGCAATGGCGGCGGCGGTCGGCCGAGCGGACCCCGGAATGTCCTCGGTGACCACCTCGAAGTGTGCTCGATGAAACCCATGACCGGCTTCTTTCGCGATGGTTGCTGCGACACGAGCCGAGAGGACATCGGCAGTCACACCGTCTGCGCGCTCATGAGCGCGGCGTTTCTCGAGTTTTCCAAATCCCGCGGCAACGATCTGTCGACACCGGTACCCGAATTCGGGTTTCCCGGCCTGAAACCCGGCGATCGTTGGTGTTTGTGCGCACCCCGCTGGCAAGAAGCACTGCAGGCGGGCCAAGCGCCCCGCGTCGTCCTGCGGGCCACTCACGAAGGTGCCCTCGCCCACTGCGCGCTCGCCGATCTCAAACGCTTCGCGGTGGACCTCGCCTGATCAGATGAGCCTAGTCACCGCAAAGGTCGACAACGGCCAGCCAGTCTCATCAGTGAGTCCGGCAATCGCGATGATCGATGAAGGAAATGCGCTGGAGGAACAGGGACGGATGGCTGAGGCGATGGCGCGCTACGAAGCGGCGATCCAGACTGATCCGCGATGCGCAAGAGCACACCTTAACCGCGGCAACATCCTGCTCGCGGGGGGTAAGTTCAATGAGGCTCGCAGCGCCTACCAACTCGCCATCGCCTGCGACCCGCACTATGCGGCAGCTCACTTCAATTTGGGCAATGTGAATTATAGGGTCGGCGAATTCGAGCTGGCGCTGCGCAACTATCGGGAAGCCATCGCCATCAAGCCTGACTTTGCGGATGCGTTCGTGGCGGCGGCAAATGCATTGGACACCCTTGGCCGCACCGCCGAAGCCGTGGAGAGCTACCAGCGTGCCCTGGCCATCAATCCGGGCTACGCCGAGGTTCATCTCAATCTGGGCATGCTTGCGATGGCCCAGGGGCGCCATGATGAGGCCGTCAAGAGTCTGCGCCGCGCCGTCGAGATCAAGCCTGATCTTGCTCAAGCCCACCGCACCCTGGGGCTCGAGTTGAGCAACCTCGGGGATCTCGATGGGGCGGAGTCAAGCTATCGCCGCGCCCTGGCCATCGAGCCCCAATCCGAGGGGATTCTCTATGAACTGGCCATGCTTCTTCGGGCGCGCGGCAAGGCCTCAGAGGCATTGCC
>DATHCO010000197.1:0-2122 GCA_035319505.1 Steroidobacteraceae bacterium
AGCCGTTCCGCGACAAGCTGCCGGCGTCGGTGTTCGGCGAACCCTACACGCCGCCGGAGAGCGACGGCTCCGGTTTCGATCGCAAGCTCCTCAAACAGGCCTACGACCTGCTTGTCGCCGCGGGCTGCCAGCGCGACGGCGCCGTGATGAAGCTGCCCAGCGGGAAGCCGCTGACGATCGAGTTCCTCGACTCCTCGGGCGCGCTTCAGCCGCACACCATGCCCTTCATCCAGAACCTCGGGAAGCTCGGCGTCCAGGCGAACATCCGCCTCGTCGATGCGGCGCAACTCAAGAGCCGCACAGAGGCTTTCGACTTCGACGTGGTCACTGAGGCCTTGGGCGGCTCGTCGACGCCGGGCTTCGATTTGAAGGTCGTCTACAGCTCGGAGGCCGCCGCGCAGCAAGGCTCGCGCAACCTCGCGGGCATTTCCGATCCGGCCGTGGATGCGCTCATCGACATGATCTCCAACGCCAAATCGCGCGAAGAGTTGACCATCGCTTGCCGGGCGCTCGACCGCGTGCTCAGGGCTGGCCACTATTGGGTGCCGATGTGGTATCGCGACACGGCCTGGGTCGCCTACTGGGACGCCTTCGCGCGGCCCGAAGCGCAGCCCAAGCTCGGCACCGGCGCGCCCGGCACCTGGTGGTGGGACGAGACGAAGGCCAAGGCGATCGGGCTTTGAGTGGGCCGCTTGACGACACGCGCGCCTGAGGCAAGCTCATCCCCATGCTCGCCTATGTGATCCGCCGCCTGCTTTTGATGATCCCGACGATCCTCGGCATCATGGCGGTCTCCTTCGCCATCGTGCAGTTCGTGCCGGGCGGGCCGGTCGAGCGCGCGATCGCCCAGCTTCAGGGGGCCAACCAGAGCTCGACGGCAGGCTTCGGTGGCGGAGGCGGGCAGATCGGCGCGGCGGGTCCGCAGGCGGTCGGCGACATCTCCTCGCGCTACCGCGGCTCGCAGGGGCTCGATCCTAAGTTCATCAAGGAGCTCGAGAAGCAGTACGGCTTCGACAAGCCGGCGCTCGAGCGCTTCTGGATCCTGGTGCGCGACTACGCCACCTTCAATTTCGGCAGGAGCTACTATCGCGACACGCCCGTGCTCACGCTGATCGGCGAGAAGCTGCCGGTGTCGATCTCGCTCGGCATGTGGATGACCTTCATCTCCTACGCGATCTCGATCCCGCTTGGCATCCGCAAGGCGGTGAAGGACGGCACCCGCTTCGATACGGCGACCTCGGCGATCGTCATCTTCGGCTACGCGATCCCGAATTTTTTGTTCGCGGTGCTGCTCATCGTGCTCTTCTGCGGCGGCTCGTTCTGGCAGATTTTTCCGTTGCGCGGGCTGACGTCGGACAATTTCGCCGACTTAGACTGGCCGCACAAGATTCTCGACTACCTCTGGCACATCACGCTGCCGGTGACGGCGCTGGTGCTCGGCTCGTTCGCCACCTCGACCCTGCTCACCAAGAACTCGTTCCTCGACGAGATCAAGAAGTCGTACGTCCAGACGGCGCGGATGAAGGGCCTCTCCGAGCGCAGCGTCCTCTACGGCCACGTCTTTCGCAACGCGATGCTGATCGTGATCGCGGGCTTTCCCGGCGCCTTCATCGCCGCCTTCTTCACCGGCTCGCTCCTGATCGAGCAGGTCTTCTCGCTCGACGGGCTCGGCTATCTCTCGTACGATTCGCTGATTGAGCGCGATTATCCGGTGGTGCTCGCGAACCTCTACATCTTCGCCCTGATCGGCCTCGTGGTGAACCTGATCTCGGACCTCACCTACACCTGGATCGATCCGCGCATCGATTTCGAGACGCGCGAGGTGTGAGGTGAGACCACGCCGTCATTGCGAGGAGCGAAGCGACGAAGCGATCCAGGGGCGCGTCGAGCGCCCTGCGGCCCCTGGATTGCTTCGCTTCGCTCGCAATGACGGTCGGGCGAGGAAGCGCGAATGAGACCCCGCCCCGGCCTCTCGCCGATGAACCGCCGGCGGCTCGCGAATTTCCGCCGCAACCGGCGCGGGTTCTGGTCGTTCGTAATCTTTCTCGTCCTCTTCGCCGCTTCGCTCAGCGCGGAGTTCATCGCCAATGACAGGCCGCTGATCGCCTCCTACAAGGGCCAG
>DATHCO010000198.1:0-3556 GCA_035319505.1 Steroidobacteraceae bacterium
GCGGCGAGCCCCGCCACCTCCCGAGCGCTCAGCGTGTGCTCGCCGAAGACCTCGAGCAGATAAGACAGGAGCGCGATGCCCGATCCGAACAGCACCAGCCCGATGAAATCGAGCGGAAAGTTTCTGGCGGCGAGATAGTTCGGCAAGTGCCGGCGCACCAGCACCAGCCCCGCGAGCCCGATTGGGATGTTGACGAAGAAGATCACGCGCCAGTGGAAATAGTCGACGATCAAGCCCCCGAGGAGCGGCCCCAACATGGGGCCTATCAGCCCCGGAATGGCCATGAAGCTCGTGGCGCGGATCAGCTCCGATTTCGCGAACGTTCGCACCAGGGTGAGCCGGCCCACCGGCAGCATCATCGCGCCGCCGCAGCCCTGAAGGATTCGACAGACCACCAGAACGTGGATGTTGGTCGCGAGGCCACAGAGCAGCGAGCCGAGCGTGAACACGCCGATCGCGGATGCAAACACCCGGCGAGTGCCGAAGCGATTGGCCATCCAGCCGCTGATCGGAATGAACACCGCGAGGCTCAAGGTGTAGCTCGCGAGCACCGCCTTCATGTCGAGCGGTGGTACCTCGAGGGAGCGCGCCATGATCGGCACGGCGGTATTTAGGATCGTCGTGTCGAGCGACTCCATGAAGAATCCGACCGCGACCAGCCACGGCAGCAGCCGCTTCGCGGTCTCGCTGGGCGCGGTTTGCGCCGGTGACTGGGCGGACATGGGCTAGCGCGCGGAAGTCGTGATCAGGCGGGCATACGGGCGCCTCTAGCTCGTCGCCAGGGCGGCGTCGACGATGCTCTGCGCTTCGGCCAGGATGCGCCGCAAATGCGGCTCGTCGCGAAAGCTCTCACCGTAGATCTTGTAAATGTCCTCCGTGCCCGACGGTCTCGCGGCGAACCAGCCGTTTCTCGAGATCACCTTGATCCCGCCGATCGGCGCGTTGTTACCCGGCGCCACCGTGAGCACTTGCTCGATGGGATCGCCGGCGAGCGCCGATGAGCGCACCTGCGATCGATCGAGCTTCGCGAGCCGCCGCTTCTGCTCCGGCGTCGCGCGAGCTTCCATGCGATCGGCGAACGGCTCGCCGAGATCGCGGGTAAGCGCACGATAGGCCTCGCCCGGGTCGCGGCCCCCGCGCGCGGTGATCTCCGCTGCGAGCAATGCGGGCACGATGCCGTCCTTATCGGTGCTCCACGCGCCGCCGTCGAGGCGCACGAAGGAAGCACCGGCGCTCTCCTCGCCGCCGAAAGCCAGATCTCCCGATAGGAGCCCCGCCACGAACCATTTGAAGCCGACCGGGACCTCGTAAAGCCGGCGCTGCAGCCGCTGTGCCACTCGATCGATCATGGCGCTGCTCACGATGGTCTTACCCACACCCGCGGCCTTTTTCCAACTCGGGCGATGCCTGAACAGATAGTCGATGGCCGTCGACAGGTAATGGTTGGGCGGCAACAGGCCGCTGCTTCGCGTCACGATGCCGTGCCGGTCGTGGTCGGTATCGCAGGCGAAGGCGATGTCGTATGCGTCCTTGAGCGCGAGCAGCCGCTGCATCGCGTACGGCGAGGACGGATCCATGCGAATCTTCCCGTCCCAATCGAGCGACATGAATCGAAACGTCGGATCCACGGCATCGCCTACCACCTGCAGATCGAGCCGGTAGCGATCGGCGATGCGCGCCCAGTAGTGCACCCCGGCGCCTCCCAGCGGATCGACTCCCATGCGTATGCGCGAGCCGCGGATCACCTCCATGTCGATGACCTGACCGAGATCGTCCACGTACTCGCTCAGGTAGTCGTGCGAGTGCGTCGTAGGGGCGCGGCGCGCCTTGGCGAAGTCTACGCGCGAGACTCCCCGCAGGCCATCCCGCATGAGGCCGTTGGCCTTCGCCTCGATCCATCCGGTGATCTCGGTATCCGCGGGTCCTCCGTCGGGCGGGTTGTACTTGAAGCCCCCGTCGCCCGGCGGATTGTGCGAGGGCGTGATGACGATACCGTCGGCGAGACCCGAGGTGCGCGCGCGGTTGTAATTGAGAATGGCGTGCGAGACGGCGGGCGTGGGCGTGTACTCGTCGCCCGCGGCGGTCATGATCTCGACGCCGTTTGCCGCGAGCACTTCGAGGGCGGTGGCGAATGCCGGCGCCGACAGCGCGTGGGTATCGAAGCCCAGGAAGAGCGGCCCGTCGATGCCGCGCTGCTTGCGATAATCACAGATCGCCTGAGAGATCGCGAGCAAATGGGTTTCGTTGAAGCTCAAGTCGAACGCGGAGCCCCGATGGCCCGAGGTCCCGAACGCGACGCGCTGTGCCGCAACGCTCGGGTCCGGCCGCTCGCTGTAGTACGCCGTGACGAGCCGCGGAACATCGACTAAGCGATCCTGCGGCGCGGGCTTGCCCGCAAGCGGGTCGATGCGCGCGCTCATGCCGTGACCAGCGCCGCGCTCTTGCCGGCGATGCTCCGCATGAGTTCCTGCCACGACTTCACGAAGGACTGCGCGCCTTCGAGCTGCAGCTTCGCGGCGAGCGCGTCGACGTCGATCCCGGCCTTGGCGAAGCTCGCCAGAACCTCCTCGGCATCGTCGCCGTCGACGCGCATCGGCGCCCCGACGCTCCCCTGCGCCGCGAAAGCGAGGAGCGTCTTCTCCGGCATCGTGTCGATGGTCTCGGGAGCGGCGAGCGCATCGACGTACAACGCGGGCGAGGCCTTCGGATCCTTGGTTCCCGTGCTGGCCCAGAGCATCCGTTGCTTGAGCGCTCCTTTCGCGGCGAGCGCCCGCCAGCGCTTGCCCGCGATGAGATCGCAGTGAGCGCGATAGGTGCGCCGCGCGATGGCCACGCCCAAGCGATTGCGCAGCTCCGGGGGCACCTTGTCGCTCACGGCGCGGTCCCAGCGGCTCACGAACAGCGAAGCGACCGAGCCTACTCGCGGATCGAGGCCCGCGGCGATGCGCCGCTCGATGCCGCGCATGTACGCTTCCGCCACCGCAAGGTAGTGCTCGCGGGAAAAGAGCAACGTGACGTTCACCGGAATGCCGCAGAATATGGCTTCCTCGATGGCCGGCACGCCCGCCGGTGTGCCCGGTATCTTGACGAGGAGATTAGGACGCTTGGCTTGTGCATGGATACTGCGCGCCGCCTCGAGCGTCGAGCGCGTATCATCCGCAAGAAGCGGCGATACCTCCATCGACACCCAACCGTCGAGTCCGCCGGTGCGGTCGAAAATCGGCCGAAACAAATCGGCCGCGCGGCGCAGGTCCTCGAGTGCCAGTTCCACGAACAAGCTCTCGCCCGAGAGTCCGGCGCGGGCCTTCTCGCGAATGCTGCCGTCGTACACCGACGAGCCGCCGATCGCCTCGTCGAATATGGTCGGATTCGAGGTGAGGCCGGTGATCGAGAGCTCGTTGATGTAGCGGCGGAGCGTGCCGTTATCGAGCATCTCGCGGGTGATGTTGTCGAGCCACAGACTCTGGCCCAGCCCGTGCAGCTTTTCCGTCATGGTCATGATGACACCTCGAAGTCGGATAGGTCGAAGGTTAAAAGCTCGCCGACGCGCTCGATC
>DATHCO010000199.1:0-5290 GCA_035319505.1 Steroidobacteraceae bacterium
CGGCGAGCAGCCGAAACTCGCCTTTCTCTAAGCGACGAGCTCCACGAACGTCGTGCGTCTATTTTGTAGGGGTGGGGCGGGCAAGCGGGATGGACGCGAGCGCCGCGCTCGCCGGCCCCAAGTAGAAGGCATACTGTGCGAGACAGGCGCGCACGAAGCTCCGCCCGCTGTAGCGCGCGTGGCGCAATGCCGCGCGGTGCGTGAGCCACACCACGAGCGCCGTGCTTGCGAAGAATACCCAATGAGCCCAGCGAATGAGGGCCCTTATCGGAGCGGCCCGACCGACGCGCAGAGTCACCAACAGCTGAGACTCGAAGCCAACGTGAGCGAGCTCGTCGGCAACCAAGGTACGGCAGAGTAGCTGCAAGCGCCGGCAGCCCGTCACCGATTCGAGTGCGCGGTAGCACACGATGCCAATCAGCTCGGCGCTCGTGAGAACGTACAGATACAGCTCGAGACCCGCACGTCCTCGCACGCGACGAAACACCCAATCGGTCCAGCCCGCCCTCTTGATCGGAATCCGATGATCCGCCATAAAGGTCTCGAGCAACTGCGCATGGCGCTGCTCCTCGCGAGCCAGTAATTCGAGGATTCGGGCGAGCAATGCGATGCGGTTTTCGTGCGCGCAGCGCTGGGCCGCGCGCTCGAGCCTGCGGCCCGCGGACTCCTCGCCGAGCTGAAGCGTCGCAATCGAGCTCGCGATGCGCCGCCGCTCGTGAGGCCATAGCACGTCACGCCCGCCGTGCAGAACACGACGCGGATGCTCGGCGTGATATTCGAAGTGATTCAGCCAGATCTGTAGATCACCGCTAACCATGCCGCCACCCTCCTGATCTCGCTCGAGAGACAAGTGTGAGCGGCCACCGGGCTAGTTCGGTGGCGAGATTCGGGCGAATTGTGGCAGCAGACGATGACTTGATGCCGGGGCGAATGGGCGCCTCCGCCTCATCAACGGGCGGAGTATCCCCTTCATCCTGCCGAGGCCGGCCCGCTGCACCAACTCGGGGCACCGTCGAGAGCTCGGGCGAGTGGTCATCCGCGTCGGGCAGGAGCACGTCGCGCTCGGCAGTAGCACATCTGTGAGCCCGAGGCGCAAGCCGCGCTTGATGACATAACTGCCGACGCGAGGGGCGCAGCGGCCCGAGGGCGGCTGGCGCATTGTGAATCGGCGCGTTAAGGTGAGCTCCAAGCGGGGCAAACTGAGCGCTTGGAATGAATCAGCTCACACAGATCCTCGAGCGACTCCAGGCAGGTGAGGAAGCAGCGCGGGATGCGCTGTTCTCTGCTGCATATCCCGAGCTGCGCCGGCTGGCCCATGCCCGTCTGCGGCAAGGCGGCGGCGACGCCGTTCTCGATACGACCTCCCTCGTGCACGAATCCTATTTGCGCTTCGTGCGTATCGGAGACCTTCGGGCGGAAGATCGGCGCGCTTTCTTCAGTTACGCCTCGCAGGTCATGCGCTCCGTCATCGTCAATACCTTGCGCGAGCGCAGGGCCGAGAAGCGCGGCGGGGACTTGGCACCGATCACCCTGACCACCAAAGTGGCCGACAATCTTGCGGTGGACGAGGAGACGATTCTCAAGGTGCACGAGGCACTCGAGGTGTTGCGCGAGGCGGACTCGCGACTGGCCGACGTTGCCCAGATGCGCTACTTCGGCGGTTACAGCGATCAGGAGATCGCCGAGACTCTGGATGTGACCACGCGTACCGTACAACGCGACTGGGAAAAGGCGCGGCTCATCCTCGCCGCGGCGCTGCGCTGAGGGCGCGCTCGCCTTAGCGGCACGCACGACCACCGAGGCGAGCGGCCTGTGCCTCGATTGGGGCGGGAGCTACACGACAAATGGTGTGCAGCTCACCATTCAGCCGTGCAATGAAAGCCCCGAACAGCAGTTCTGGCCGCGCTAGCTCAGCGATCCACCGGTCGCCTCTGACCGGGCGGATGTTTTGCACGAGGCAACGGGTGAGCGGGCCGGACGCGGTCCGCTCACCGATTTAACGTATCCTGTCTGCGCTGTCGTCCATCGGAGACTCTTTTACAAGCACGGTCTGCGTTTGCAATCCTGCCTACTAGGATAGTGCAGGGCTTGCGCCATGATCGCCTCGCGTTGGAGTTTCTCGTTGCTGGCCGTGTCACTGGCGGCGCTCGTGGCCTCGTGCGGCGGCGGCAATTCGAATTCGTTCACCCAGGCGAGCATGCCCCAGATCACGACGCAGCCGGCCAGTGAGACAGTCACCGCCGGACAGACGGCGACCTTCAGCGTCGTTGCGACCGGCACCGCGCCCTTGACCTATCAATGGCAGAAGAACGGCACGCCGATCACCGGTGCGACCGCCTCGAGCTACATGACACCGGCGACCACGACGGCGGACTCGGGCTCGACCTTCACCGTCATCGTGCGCAACACCGCAGGGAGCATCACCTCGAAGGCGGCGACGCTCACCGTGAACGCGCCCACCGCTGGCACGGATGTGGTGACCTACAAGTACGACCTGCTGCGCAGCGGGCAGAACCTCGCGGAGACGAGGTTGACCTCTTCCAACGTCGCTGTGGCGACGTTCGGCTTGCTGCGCAACCTCATGGTCGATGGACTGGTCGACGCGCAGCCGCTCTATCTTTCCGCGCTCACGGTGTCAGGAGCCGCGCACAGCGTCGTCTTCGTGGCGACCGAACACGACTCCGTCTTCGCCTTTGACTCCGATACCGGGGCGGTGTTGTGGAACGTCTCGCTGCTCGGCTCGGGTGAGACCACGAGCGACGACCGGGGCTGTAACCAGGTCACCCCCGAGATCGGCATCACCTCGACTCCCGTGATCGATCGCAACGCCGGTGCGCACGGCACGATCTTCGTCGTGGCGATGACCAAGGACTCCTCGTCGAATTATCACCAGCGCCTGCACGCGCTCGATGTCACCACGGGCGCCGAGCTTGGTTCGAGCCCCACCGAGATCGTTGCGACGGACGGTGCGTCGAGCTTCGCGCCTGGGCAATACAAGGAGCGAGCCGCGTTACTCCTCGTGAACGGGACGATCTACACGAGCTTTGCCTCGCACTGCGACATTGGTCCCTACGGCGGCTGGGTGATCGCTTACAGCGAGTCGACGCTCGCGCAAACGAGCGCCTTCAACCTCGCGCTGAACGCGAGCGGTTCGGGCTATGCGAACCAGGGCCCCGCGATCTGGATGAGCGGCGGTGGGCCGGCGGCCGATTCCGCGGGCAACGTCTACCTCCTCACGGCAAACGGCAAGTTCGACACGACCTTGAACGCGATGGGCTTCCCGAGCCTGGGGGATTACGGGAACTCCTTCGTGAAGCTGACGGCCGCGGGCGAACCCATCGCGGTCAGCGACTACTTTGCGATGGACGGCGAAGTGGCGGAGTCCTCCTCGGACACCGATCTCGGATCCGGCGGCATCATGCTCTTGCCGGATATGACCGATGCGGGCGGAACCACGCGACATCTCGCCGTCGGGGCGGGTAAGGACGGCAACCTCTACGTGGTCGATCGCGACAACATGGGCAAGTTCAATGCGAGCTCGGACTCGATCTGGCAGGAGCTCGACGGGGTGCTGCCGAACGGCATCTTCTCCACACCCGCCTACTTCAATTCCACGGTCTACTACTGCCCCCAGGGCGGCTCGCTCATGGCGTTCCCGATCTCGAAGGCAATGCTCGCCTCGTCCCCGGCCTCGCAGACCTCGACGCAGTTTGCATACCCCGGGACTTTCCCCGTCGTCTCAGCGAACGGCACGACGAACGGCATCGTCTGGGCTTACGAGAACACCTCACCCGCCGTGCTCCACGCCTATTCCGCCGCCAATCTCGCCACCGAACTCTACAACAGCAACCAAGCGTCGGGTGGGCGCGACCAGTTCGGCTCCGGCAACAAGTTCATCGCCCCGGTGGTTGCGGACGGCAAGGTATTCGCCGCAACGACCAACAGCGTGGCAGTGTTCGGCCTTCTGCCGTGAGGCGCTCGAGCGAGGGCGCCCTGGCGCGTATCCGCTCGCCCTTACCGCTCGCGCGTGCTTTCCCGCAGGAGATGCGGATGGACAGCTCATCAACCGCAGCACCCGCCCGGCGAAGTACCTCGCCGCAACGGCACGCCTTACGAGTGACAGCCCCTTCGCCCAGGCTTCGGCCAGCGCTCTGAGCTTCTGTCCACGGCGCTCGCGCTCGAAGCTACTGCATACTCTTCTCGATCTGTTGAGCGTCCTGATTGCGTCCCTGCATGCGCAAGGCGTCGACGAGCGCATGGGCCGCCTGGGTTTGCGCGGCGAGATCCCCGGCCGCAAGTGCCCACGCCTTGCGCGCGCATTCCTCTGCCTGATGAGCATCGTTCTCCGCGAGGCGCACGCGGGCAAGCTCAGTCCAGAGGAGCGGATTGCTCGGCTCGATGCGCAGTGCCCGATCGAGCGTCAAGGATGCCCCGTCCACGTCGCCGCGCGAGAGCTGACTGTGCGCTTGCGTGACCAGCGAGCGGGTGGCCGGCGACAGATGGTGCTCGCGCGGCGGTTGCGGCGGTCGTTGCGGCGGCAGGGTGGGCACGGGCGTCTCGCTCGGCGGGGTCACATACGGCGCCGAACTCTCGGGCGGTGTCGGTCGAGGCGCGGGCGATGGGCAGCCGGCGAGGAGGAGGCCCACGGCGCCGAGCGCCGGCACGAGAGCGATCAGTGCACGTTGCCCTTGAACCATGACTTGATCTTGTCACCCAGCGTGGCAGGTTGCGAGAATTTCGGCTGCGAGGGGTTGCAATTCGGATCTTCCGGCAGCGTCGTGTCCTTCGGTACCGCGATCACGACCGCATCCGCGCTGCACGCCGGAGTGGTCTCGAGCCCGTCCGCAAAGCCGATCCAGCGGTCTTCGACGGGATCCGGCGCCACGGGATCGAAGGAAACCGGCTTGAGCGCAGCGACGGTGTCAGCCCACACGGGGAGTGCACCTTGGGCGCCGGTGAGCCCGGTGACGCGATTGTCGTCATAACCTACCCAAACGACCGACAAGTAGCTCCCGGTGAATCCCGCGAACCAGCTGTCGCGCGTGTCGGACGAGGTGCCGGTCTTTCCGGCAAAGCTCAGGCCGCGCGGGAGCCTCGCTGCCGCCTCGCGCGCGGTGCCGTGCGTCGCCACCAGCATGAGCATGCGATCGAGCTCGTACACCGCGGCGGATGGCGCGGCCGACTCGACCTCGACCTTGAAGGTCTTGAGCGGGCGTCCCTGATCGTCGAGGACCGCTCGCACCGCACGCAGCCGCGCGCGAAAGCCGCCGTTCGCGAGCGATGTGTACAT
>DATHCO010000200.1:0-15897 GCA_035319505.1 Steroidobacteraceae bacterium
CTCGAAATTTCTGTGTAAAGTGCCAAAAAAGCAAGTCAGCTAGATTCTACGAGCGCCGCTTGAATGCAGCGCCCGCCTCAACGCAGCGTCCCGCTCGACAAGGCGTGCGCCGCCACACTGGCGCCGGCTCAGCGTCGCGGCCGACCGCGTCCCAAGACGTCGCTGGGATTCGTGAGCGCCGCCGCTCCCGCCGCGTCGGGGATAACCAGCGAGGAGGCCTGCTCGCGACGCAACTCCTGCAGCTCGCGCAGGGTCTGATGGACGGCTTGCTCGGCCGCCTCGCCGAATTTGGCGATTGCCGCGGCGAGCGTCGTCGCCTCGAGCTCGAAACTGATCGGCACCGCGCCCACCGGCGTCATGACTTGCGCTTGCCCGATGAAGAGGACTGGGCGCACCGGATCCAAGGATCCGTCGGCACCGACCGGAGTCAAGCGGCGGATGGTGCCCACCCGCCGATCGGTGAATATCTCTTCGCGATAGATCTGATTCGCATCCATGGTTGCCTTGAGGGCCTCGTTGGGGGAGCTCATATGCGGGTCACCTTCCTGCGTCAATGATGCCTAACCCTAGCATTTTGCGCGCCGCTGTGGGCGAACCGGTCCGCGATCCGAGCCCACCGGCCGCTCGAACGCCCTGCTACGATACGCGGCTTGACGCTCCCACCCACAATGAGAAAGGTCCCTGCATGGACGACGCTGCTCGGAATCGCCCTCTTCGGGATCGCGTTGTTCTGGCTGCATCACGTCATCGGGCAGTATCGCTGGCGCGATATTCTCGCCCACACGCAGGCGATCCGCCCCTCGCAGCTGTTGGGCGCGGTGTTGCTCACCGCGGCCGGATACGGCTCCTTGACACTGTACGATGCGCTGGGGCTCAGGTTCGCGGGCGCGCGTGTCCCGTACCCGAGGCTCGCCCTGATCTCGTTCATGGGCTATGCCATCGGACATAACGTCGGCTTGAACACCTTGAGCGGCGGCGCCATTCGATTCCGGGCGTACTCGGTTCTGGGCCTCGCCGCAAAACAGATCGCGACCGTCGTCGCCTTCGGCACCCTGACCTTTTCCCTGGGCGCCGCGGCGCTCCTCGGCCTGTCTCTGGTCTCCGAGGCCGCTCTCTCCGGCGCTGTGCTGCATCTGCATCGCTCGATCGTGATCCTCGCGGGCTCCGTGTTGCTCGCAGGCGTGATTGCCTACCTCAGTTTGGCCTGCAGCCGGCACGAGCCAATCAAGTGGCGCAAGATCGTGATACCAGTTCCTAGCCCGCTCATCGCCTTCGCACAAGTGGGCGTCGCCAGCGCAGACCTGTTGTGCGCAGCCGGCGTCCTGTATGTGCTCCTTCCCGCTCAGGCGGATATCGGCTTCGCGGCGTTTGCGGCGATGTTCATCATCTCGATTGCCGCCGGCATCATCAGCAACGTGCCGGGCGGCGTCGGTGTATTCGAATCGGTGCTGCTGCTCTTGTTCCGTACGGTGCCCGCGGACCAGCTGCTGGGGGCGCTGCTCGCCTATCGCATCATCTACTACCTGGTCCCCTTCGCCGTGGCGCTCGCCTTGCTCGGCGCGCACGAGCTCTGGGCTCACCGCGGTCCCATGGTACGGATGGCGCAGCTCGGGCGTACGTGGCTGCGCACGGTCACGCCTCAGGCGAGCGCCCTGGCCGTCTTCGGCGCCGGGGCGATCCTGCTGCTCTCCGGCTCGAGGCCGGGCCATCGGCTCGCCCAGTTGCGCCACGTCGTGCCGTTGCCGATCCTCGAGCTGTCCCACCTCCTGGGAAGCGCGGTGGGCGTCGGACTCCTCGTCCTTGCGCACGGCTTGTACCGCCGGCTCGATGCGGCCTGGTATCTCACGATGTGGCTGCTGTGCGCCGGTGTTTTGGCATCGCTCCTGAAGGGGTTCGACTACGAGGAGGCGATCATTCTCGGCATGATCGCCGTGGTGCTCGTCTCTGCGCGAAATCGGTTTCGACGGCGAGCCTCGCTCATCGAGCAGCGATTCTCGCTCCCGTGGGTGGTCGCGGTGCTCCTGGTGCTCGGCGCGGCGGTGTGGCTCGTGCTGTTTGCGTACCGGCATGTGCCGTACAGCAACGAGCTGTGGTGGCAGTTTGCGTTCGAGGCGCCCGCGCCGCGGAGCCTGCGCGCCTTGCTGCTCGCGGTGATGATCGCGGCCGCCTATGCCCTGTGGCGTCTACTGCGTCCTTCGAAACCGCCGATCTTGCCGCCGAGCGTGGCGGATCTCGAGCGCGCCGCGGCGCTCATCGAGAACGCCCACGACACGACTGCGAACCTGGCACTGCTCGGCGACAAGAACCTCCTGTTCAATGCGCAGCGCACGGCGTTCATCATGTATCAGGCTTCCGGGAGCAGCTGGGTCTCCATGGGCGATCCCGTCGGCCCGTCCTCGCTGTACGAGCCGCTCCTCTGGACCTTCGTCGAGAACTGCGACTGGATGGCCGTATCGCCGGTGTTCTATCAGATCTCGCCCGACAATCTACCCCTCTATATCGATTTGGGACTGAACTTGGGCAAGCTCGGCGAGGAGGCTCGGGTGCCGCTCGACACCTTCTCGCTGGAGGGTGCCGCGCGTGCGGATTTGCGCCATCCGCATCGCCGTGCGCAGCGCGAGGGCGCGCTCTTCGAGATCGTCGCGCGCGCCGATGTCCCGGCGATCTTACCCGAGCTGCGCGCAGTCTCGGACGCCTGGCTCGGCGCGAAGAACACGGCGGAAAAGCGCTTCTCGCTCGGCTACTTCGATGAGCGCTACCTGTCGTACTTCGACTGTGCCGTGGTCCGCCGCGCGGGGGTGATCGTCGCCTTCGCGAACATCTGGCGCGCCGGTGCCGATAGCCAACTGTCGGTGGACTTGATGCGCTACAGCGACGAGGCGCCCAAGGGCGTAATCGATTTTCTGCTGGTCGAGTGCATGCTCTGGGGCAAGGCACAGCACTACCAGTGGTTCAGCTTGGGAATGGCACCTCTCGCGGGACTGGAAGAGCACGCGCTCGCGCCCGCTTGGCACAAGCTCGGGCGGATGGTGCAGCGCTACGGCGAGAACTTCTATCCGTTCGAGGGTCTGCGCAAATTCAAGGAGAAGTTTCTGCCGGTGTGGCGCCCGCGCTATCTCGCTGCGCCCGGCGGACTCGGTATGGCAGGCGCGTTGCTCGACGTCACCACGCTCATCTCGGGCGGCGTCGGCAAGGTCCTGAGCAAGTAGCTCGTGGGCACCTTCTCGTGGGTACCCTCATGAAGAGCTCTGCGGCATGCACGTGGCTCGCCGTTGCTATGGGCGCCGGCTGCGCCGCAGCCGCAGCGGGCGCCGCGCCGGGGTCGGGGCTCATGTCCACCTCGCGTCTCGATGACAAGGGTCGTCTCCAGGGCGTGGATCTTCTCCCCGCCAAGGCGCTCCCAGGTCGCTGGGTCGCGCTGCAAGGAGAGATCGATCAGGTCTGTGCAGCGGCTGCGACGCAGAGATTCGTGGCCCAGGTCCCCGGCGCCGAGATGGTGTTGCTGCCGAAAGTCGGCCACGGGTATTCGGTGGAGCGAAATTGGGGCGCGCAATTCCGGGAGGCGTTTGCACGCATCACCGGCCCGTCGCGACGCGAGCGCACGACCGGGGATGCTGCATCGAAGTTTGTCGATACCTTTGCGATCTTGGAGTGAATTTCGGCGATTTGAGCCGAAATTGAAGGTTTTTGGCAAAGTGCCCGTCTACCCCCGCAGAGGTCGCGGGACGCGTTCAGCTACAATGCCGCGCATTTGCTTAAGTCCTTGAGGAAGCGTCTTTTTTATGTCGGAAGCAATCCAAACCCCGGCGGCCTCGCCAGACTATGTCGAAACGGTGATCGTCGGTGCGGGTCCGGTCGGCTTGTTTCAGATCTTCGAGCTCGGGCTCCTCGGTATCAAGTCGGCCATCATCGACTCGCTCGCCCAGGTCGGTGGGCAGTGCACCGAGCTCTACCCCGACAAGCCGATCTACGACATCCCCGCCTTGCCCGTTTGCGGCGCTCAGGAGCTCATCGACCGGCTGCTGCAGCAGCTGAAGCCTTTCCATGCAACCTTCCATCTCGGCCAAGAGGTGACGGAGCTGCGGCCGCTCGCGGACGGTCGGTTTCTCGTGGCCACTTCCTTGGGCACGCGCTTGACCGCCGGGGCCGTGGTGATTGCCGCCGGCGTCGGCTCCTTTCAGCCACGCCGCCTCGCGCTCGAGGGAGTCGAGCAGTTCGAGGGCAAGAGCGTGCACTATCGCATCAAGTCGGCGAACGACTTCTACGGGCAGGACCTTCTGATCTGCGGCGGCGGGGACTCGGCGCTCGACTGGGCGGTCGCCCTGTGCGAGAAAGCGCGCTCACTCACCCTGATCCATCGGCGCGCGGAATTTCGCGCAGCACCCGCGACGGTCGCGCGCATGCGCGAGCTCGTCGGCGCAGGCAAGATGCGTTACGTAGAGGGACAGGTGGTCGCGCTGCGCAGAGATCATCACAAACTCACGGGCGCCGTGCTCAAGCCGAACACGGGCGATAGCCTCATCGAGGTATCCGCCGACCAGATCCTCGCCTTCTACGGGCTGCATCCGAAGCTCGGCCCGGTCGCCGAATGGGGCCTCGAGATGGAGAAGAAAGCCCTCAAGGTCAACACCGAGAATTTTCAGACCAGCGTGCCCGGTATTTTCGCGATCGGCGACATCAACACCTATCCGGGCAAGAAGAAGCTCATCCTGAGCGGCTTTCACGAAGCCGCGCTCGCAGCATTCGGGATCCAGCATTACCTGTATCCGCAAAAGCGCCAGTTCCTGCAATACACGACGACGAGCCCGATCATGCAGCAGCGCCTCGGCGTCGCCCCCGATAGCTCGCCGGCCGGTCCACGCTGAGATGATGACCGGCCATCAGCTGCTCGACGACCTCGTCAAGGTGATGACGCTCGAGCGCATCGAGCTCGACCTGTTCCGCGGCGAGAGCCGCGACATCGGCAGTCCGCAGGTATTCGGGGGCCAGGTGCTCGGCCAAGCCCTGATGGCGGCGACCGCCACGGTCGAGGGCCGCGCCGTGCACTCGCTGCATGCGTATTTCCTGCGCCGCGGGGACTTCAATTCGCCGATAGTCTACGAGGTCGACCGCGCGCGCGACGGGAATCACTTTTCCACCCGGCGCGTCATCGCCATTCAGCACGGGGCGCAGATCTTCAACATGTCCGCCTCGTTTCAATCCGCCGAGGTCGGCTTCGACCATCAATTGCCGATGCCGCAAGTTCCCTCGCCCGAGGAGCTGCACGACCTCGAGACCCACACCCGAGACATCCTCCATCGCCTGCCGGCGGCGCTGCGCCGGGTGCTCGAGCAAAAGCGGCCCTTCGAGTTCCGGCCTGTCGTTGCGCCGGATTTTTTCAAGCCGCAAAAATTGCAGCCGCTGCGCAACATCTGGATTCGCGCCGTCGCCCGGCTTCCCGACGACGACGCGCTGCATCGCTGTCTGCTTGCGTACGTTTCCGACTTCAATTTGCTCGACACGGCGATGATCCCGCACATCGTTCCGCAGGCGCGCACGAAACTCACCGTCGCGAGCATCGACCACGCGATGTGGTTTCACCGCGAGGCACGCGTCGACGAGTGGCTCCTCTACGCGACCGACAGCCCCAGCGCCTCGGGTGCGCGCGGCTTTGCCCGCGGGAGCGTGTTCAGCCGCGACGGACGGCTCGTTGCGAGCACCTCCCAGGAAGGGCTCGTGCGAGTGACGGACAGCGCGATCATCTGAGCGCGCAGCTTCTTTCGTGAAAGCGATCCTCATCATCGTCCTCGTCGTCGCAGTCCTCGTGGGCGTGCTGTTCACGCTCCTCAGCCACCGCAACGCAGGCATGCCGAGCGCGGAGGTGCTGGAGCGCGCGCGACAGCGTGCACGCGCGCAGGCGGCGGAGGAGCGCGAGGAGCGCGAGGAGTAGGCTGCGAACGCCGCGGCGCCCCGCCCGCTGCGTTGCTCCTCCCTTGAATACGCTAAAGTATGTCGTCGCGCCTTGCGGTCGGGCCGCGGCGGCGCTTTCGGTGCACGGCGAATTTCTGATTCAGGAGCGCGTCGATTCCCAGATGGCACGCGGCAGCACGTACAGGTGGCAGTCCCACCAGCGGTTCTTTGCGCGGCGATGCTTGCGAAACACCGCTTCCCAGCGCATGCCGATTTTCTCCAGGACCCGAATCGATGCCTTGTTGTTGACATCGACCGTCGAGATGACACGCTCGGCGCGCAGATCGCAGAACGCGGCATCGACGAGGGCGAGCGCGACCTCGGTGGCGTAGCCCTTGCCCCAGTCGGGGGCCGCCAGCATGTACCCCAGGTCTACCACGGCAGGCTCGACCAGCGACAGGTCGCAGGCGCCGATCACGCGGCCGGAAGCGCTTTCCTCCACCGCGAGCTCGAATCGAGTGCGCGGCACCTCGTGCTGCGAAGCCAGCAGTCCCTTGAGGTACTCGGCCGTGCTCTGCTCGTCGCGCGGACCGAAGAGCAAATACCGAGTCACTCGCGGGTCGGCCGAATAGGCAAGGACCGCTTCGAAATCGGTCCTGGCGAACTCGCGCAAATTCAGCCGTGCGGTGCGAAGCGGTACGGTCAGCTTGCGCATGCGCCTGCGCGCTCGCCTTAGGTCAGCACCTTGCCGGGGTTCAAAATGCCGCGCGGGTCCAACGCCCCCTTCAGCGCCCGCATCACGGCGAGCTCCACCGGATCGGCACGCTCGGCCAGCACCGCCGCCTTGAGCCGCCCGATGCCGTGCTCTGCGCTGACGCTACCGCCCAGACGCTCAACGAGATCGAAGATCGCCGACTCGAGAGGCTTTGCGCACGCGAGGAATGCGGCGCTGTCGCCGCCGGGTCTCAAGCTCACGTTGAAATGCAGATTTCCATCTCCCACGTGGCCATAGCTCACGACCTCGCCCTCGGGCGCGAGACGCTTGACGAGCTCCGAGCCCTCCTCGATGAGCGTCGCAATCCGCGACAGCGGAACGGACACGTCGTGCTTCAGGCTCAGACCGTGATGGCGCTGGGCTTGCGGTATCGATTCGCGTAGCTTCCACATGGCCTGTGCCTGGCCGAGCGAGCTCGCGATCAAGGCATCCTGCACGATGCCGAGCCCCGCGGCTTCCTGCAACGCATCGCTGAGCAGCGTCGCGAGCTCGAAGCGCGGGCTCGCGGCACTCAACTCGATCAACAGGAACCAGGCGGCCGGCTGATCGAGGGGATTGGCGACGCCCGCGATGTGCCTCACGGTGAGCTCGACGGCGATGCGTGGCATGAGCTCGAAGGCGGTCACGGCGTCGCCCGCCGCTGCGCGTAGATGCGCGAGCAATTGCAGCGTGTGCTGCGGGGAGTCGACCCCGACCAGCGCGGTCGCCGTATCGCGGGGCTCGGGGAAGAGCTTGAGGGATGCTGCGGTGATCACCCCCAAGGTACCTTCGGCTCCTACGAACAAGGACTTCACGTCGTAGCCGGTGTTGTCCTTGCGCAGGCTCTTGAGCCCACGCATCACGCGCCCGTCCGCGAGCACCACTTCCAGCCCGAGCACCAAGTCGCGCATCATGCCGTAGCGCAACACCGCCGTGCCACCGGCGTTCGTCGAGAGATTCCCGCCGATTTGCGCGCTGCCTTCCGAGCCGAGGCTCAAGGGGAAGAGGAGCTGGCGCGAGCTTGCGGCCGCCTGCGCCTCGGCCAAGGTGCAACCGGCCTCGACGATCATCGAGAAATTGGCGGCATCGATCTCGCGGATCCGCTTCAGCCGGCGCATCGACAATACGATCTGCGAGCCGGATTCATCGGGCGTCGCGCCGCCGCAGTAGCTGGTGTTGCCCCCATGGGGGATCACAGCCACGCGTTCGCGGTGGCAGATCGCGAGAATTCGCGATACCTGGTCGAGCTCGCGCGGAAAGAGCACGAGCGGCGTCGCGCCACGGTACAGGCTGCGAAAATCCACCGTAAAGGCCGACACGTCGTCGCGCGAATCGAGCCAGGCACCCTCGCCCACCACGGCTTTGAGCTCGGCGAGCGTCTCGCGATCAGGCATGGGTCGTCATTATCGCGGGCACCGGCCTCGGGCTCAGGCGTTCGGCCGGCACACCCGCGCTCACGCGTGCGCAGCAGCTTGCAGCGCCGCTATCCGAACGTCGAGCGGCGGATGGCTCATGAACAGGCGCAAAAATCCTTGGGGCTCGCCGGTGTTGATCCCGAACGCCTGCATTTGCGGCGGCATCGGCTCGCCGTGGCTGCGCTTCAGCGACTCGAGCGCCCCGATCATGCTGCCGGTGCCGGCCAGATCCGCCCCACCGCGATCGGCACGGAACTCGCGCTGCCGCGAATACCAGGCGACGATCATGCTCGCCAGAATGCCGAGCACGATCTGCGCCACCAGGGTGGTGAGGAAGTAGCCGATGCCCGATTCCTCCCGGTCGTTGCGCAGCAGCGCGCGATCGACCACCCCGCCGATGATGCGCGCCAGGAAAATGACGAAGGTGTTGAGCACGCCCTGCAACAAAGCGAGGGTCACCATGTCGCCGTTCGCCACGTGAGTGATCTCGTGCCCCAGGACCGCCTCGACCTCCTGCGCGGACATCCCGCGCAACAGCCCGGTGCTCACGGCGACCAGCGCCGCGTCGCGCCGCGCACCGGTTGCGAACGCGTTCATCTCCTCGGCGTCGAATATCCCCACCTCGGGCATTCCGACACCGGCCTTGGTCGCAAGGCGCCCGATCGTGCCGAGGAGCCAACGCTCGGCCTCGGATTGCGGCTCGCCGATCACGCGCACACCCATCATGTTCTTGGCGGTCCATTTGGATAACGCCAGCGAGATCAACGCTCCGCCGAAGCCGAACACGGCCGCAAACACCAGCATGCCGCCGAGACTGCCTCGGGGCAGCCGAACGCCGAACACGCTCTCGAGGACGAACACCACGACGCTCAACAGGACGAGCACCGCGAGGTTAGTCACGATAAACAGGAAGATGCGCTTCATAGGCCCTTTTCTTTGCGGAAACCAACCACAATATGGTACGCGAGGTCGGGACGCGGCGATGCATTTTCAAGCCGTACGACACGTTCAGACGGCTCGCCGGAGAGCATGTCTGCCGCGCGACCGCGCCGCGGACACCGAGCGTACTATAGCGGCTCAGGCGTAAGGGTTCGGAATGCAATTCAAGGATTACTACGACACGTTGGGTGTGAGCCGCGGCGCGAGCGCCGAGGAGATCAAGCGCGCCTATCGGAAGCTCGCCCGCAAATACCATCCGGACGTCAGCAAGGAGCGCAATGCCGAGGCCAAGTTCAAGGACGTGCAGGAGGCGTACGAGGTCCTGAAGGATCCCGAGAAACGCGCCGCGTACGATCAACTCGGGCATAACTACCGACCGGGGCAGCAGTTCCGTCCCCCGCCCGATTGGGAGCAGCGGTTCTCGTTCGGGAACCAGCGCTTTTCCGACTTAAACGGGTTCAGCGATTTCTTCTCCAGCCTGTTCGGCGGGGCGGGCGCTCATGCTCGAGCGGAGGCCGACGCCGGCGTCCTCGAGGTGACGGTGGAAGAGGCCTTCACCGGCACGAAACGCCGCGTGACCATTCACGAGAACGGGCGACCGCGACAGGTGGATGTGCAAATTCCGGCCGGCATCGCCGACGGGCAGGCACTGCGCATCGCCGGCATCGGCCACCATCCTTCGCTCATCTTCCGCGTCAAGCTCCGTCCTCATCCGCTGTATGTCCTGCACGGCAAGGATGTGCACGTCGAGCTGCCGATCGCGCCCTGGGAGGCAGCCCTGGGAGCCAAGGTGGCCGTGCCGACGCTCGGGGGGACGGTCGAGTTGACCATTCCGGCCGGAGCCCAGAGCGGTCAGAAGCTGCGGCTCCGCGGCCGCGGACTACCCGCGCATCCGGTCGGGGACCAGTTGGTCGTCATCAAGCTGGTGACGCCCGCGGCGCATACGCGGGAAGCCCGCGAAGCCTATGAGCGCATGAAGCGCGACCTCAAGTTCGATCCGCGCGCCGGCTGGCCGTAGGGCCGCGCGCCGGGCCGTAGCGCCCCGCGAGGGCCGGCAATCGCTTGAAGTATCGGACGCCGGCCCCACGTCGGGAGGTTGACTTGCCGAGCGAGCCCCAAAGTCACTATGGTTACGCCATGACCGCCGAAACACAGCCGCAGATCAAGGAGTTCCAGTCCGAGACGAAGCAGGTGCTACGCCTCGTGATCCATTCGCTGTACTCGCACAAGGAGATTTTCCTGCGCGAGCTGATCTCGAACGGCTCCGACGCGTGCGAGAGATTGCGCTTCGAGGCGATCGCCAACCCGGGATTGTTGGGCTCCGATACGCTCACCATCACGCTGATCCCGGACGCGACCGCGGGCACGCTGACCATCAGGGACAACGGGATCGGGATGAGCCGGGAGGAGGTGATCGACCATCTCGGCACCATCGCTCGATCGGGCACCAGGAGTTTTCTCGACAAGCTGAGCGGCGACTCGGCCAAGGACGCTCAGCTGATCGGTCAGTTCGGCGTCGGTTTTTATTCGGCATTCATCGTCGCCGACCGCGTCACGGTGCTCTCCAAGCGCGCCGACGGCGAGGCGGTGCGCTGGGAGTCCGATGGCGAAGGAACCTATGAGATCCAGCCCGATGACCAAAAGGATCGCGGCACGCAAGTGATCCTGCATTTGCGCGCGGACGACAAGGAATTTCTCGAGCCTGCCCGCTTGCGCGAGCTGGTGCGCAAGTACTCGGACCATTTGAGCTTCCCGATCGTTCTCAAGAGCAAGGACGCCGAGGAGACGTTGAATCAGGCCAAGGCATTCTGGACCCGTCCGAAGAGCGATCTCAAGGACGAGGACTACCAGGCCTTCTACAAGCATCTCACGCACGATTCGGAGCCCGCGCGCGCGTGGGCACACAACAAGGTCGAGGGTAATCTGGAATACACCTCGCTCCTGTATCTGCCCAAACGTGCACCTTTCGAGCTGTTCGATCGCGAGCGACACAGCGGCATCCATTTGTACGTGAAGCGTGTCTTCATCATGGACAAGGCGGCGCAGCTGCTGCCACCGTGGCTGCGATTCATGCGCGGTCTGGTCGATACCGACGATCTGCCGCTCAACGTGTCGCGCGAGCTCCTGCAGAACAATCGCACCGTGGAGAAGATCAAGTCCGCGCTGGTGAAGCGCACCCTGGACTTGCTCGATGAGCTTGCCGCCGACAAGCCCGCGGAGTATGCCGAATTCTGGAAGACCTTCGGCGTTGTACTGAAAGAAGGAGTGATCGAGGATCCGGGACAAAAGGAGCGGGTGGCGAAGCTGCTGCGCTTGCACTCCACGGCCGCGGCGGGTGAGGCGGCCGAGGTGACGCTCAGCGATTACGTGTCGCGCATGAAGCCGGACCAGAAAGCGATCTACTATCTGACCGCCGACTCTCTCACGGCCGCGCGTAGCAGCCCGCATCTGGAGGGTTTCCGCGCTCGGGGTCTGGAGGTCCTGTTGCTGACCGACCGGATCGATGAGTGGGTCGCGGCGCACCTGCACGAATTCGAGGGCAAGTCGCTCGCCAACGTGTCAACCGCCGCCGCGGACGTCACCTCCGCGATCGAGACGCCGGAGAAGGCTGCCGCCGAAGGCGCTTACAAGGACACCTTGGAACGGCTCGGCAAGACCTTGTCGGGCAAGATTGCCAGCGCGCACCTGAGCGGCCGGCTCACCGACTCTCCCGCGGTCCTCGTCGCCGGCGAGTTCGGCATGAGCCTGCGCATGGGTCGAATCCTGAAGCAAGCGGGCCAGAGCAACCCCTTCGCGACGCTGCCGATTCTCGAGTTGAACCCGAAGCATCCGCTGGTCGAGCGCCTCAAGGACACCGCCGACGACAGGGCATTCGCGGATCTCGCGTACGTGCTCTACGACCAAGCGATGCTCTCCGAAGGGGGTGAGCTCGATGATCCGGCCGTGTTCGTTCAGCGGATCAACCGGCTCATCGTGGAAGGACTCTCGGCCGCGCCCAGGATCATTTTGAGCTGACAGCTGCCATGCTCACACCGCGGTTCGCGTCGCTGGAGAGCGCGCCCCCGAGCGAGGATTCGGCGTTGCTGGATGCCTACTCCGGGGCGGTGATCGGTGCTCTGGAGCGCATCGCGCCGGCGGTCACCTTCATCGAGGTCGCGCACAGGCGAGGCCGCCGAGAGCACCGCGGGAGCGGCTCCGGATTCTTGTTCACGCCCGATGGCTATATCCTGACCAACAGCCACGTGGTGCACGGGTCGGATCGGGTGACCGTGCGTCTGAACGATGAGTCCGGCGTGAGCGCCGACCTCGTGGGGAGCGATCCCGATTCCGACCTCGCGGTGCTGCGCATCGGATCGGCCGCCGCGCTTCCCTACGCGGAGTTCGGCGACTCGGCAACGCTGCGCGTCGGCCAGGTCGCCATCGCCATCGGCAATCCCCTGGGATACTCGAAGACCGTCACGACCGGCGTGATCTCGGCGCTCGGCCGGACGCTGCGTGCGAGCACGGGTCGTCTGATGCACGATATCATCCAGACGGATGCGGCACTCAATCCGGGAAATTCGGGCGGTCCATTGGTCGATTCGCGGGGCAGGGTGATCGGCGTGAATACCGCGATGATCCGCGAGGCGCAGGCAATTTGCTTCGCGACCGGCATCAACACGGCGAAGTGGGTGATCGGTCAGTTGTTCGCGCACGGACGGGTGCGCCGCGCCTATATCGGCGTATCGGGTGCGAGCGTGCAAGTCGCGACGCGCATCGTGCGGCATTTCAATCTGCCGAGCTCCGGCGCGGTTCACGTGCTCGAAGTCGCGGCGGGAAGTCCTGCAGAGCGGGCGGGGATCGCGGTCGGCGATCGGCTGATCGCGCTCAACGGAACGGCGGTTCAGGGCATCGATGGGTTGCAGCGAATGCTGGATGCCAGCTCGATCGGTCGCGACTGCGAGCTCGAGCTGCTGCGTCGCTCGACACGGCTGCGCCTCACGCTCCGGCCCATCGAATCAGCCGGCGCATAGAACTACTCCGCCGGCGCATACCACTACGCAGAGAGGGCTCGTTATGACTCCACCCACCCATGCCCATGCGACGACCCTGGCGGTGCCGCCGCAGCCGACCGATCATTCCCGGGGTTCCGAGCACGCGCCCGTCACGCTCGTCGAGTACGGCGACTTCGAGTGCCCGAGCTGCAAGGTCGCCGCACCGACGCCAAAGCTGCTGCTCGAGCGGTTTCCGAACAGAATCCGCTTCATCTTCCGGCATTTTCCCTTGCAGGATGTACACCCTCATGCGCTCCTGGCGGCAGAGGTTTCCGAAACGGCAGCCGCGCAAGGGAAGTTCTGGGCCATGCACGACCTCTTGTTCGAGAATCAGGCGCATCTGAAGGAGCGGGATTTACACCGCTACGCGAGCGAGCTCGGGCTGGATCTCGCGCGCTACACCGCCGAGATGGACGATCACATCTACCTGCAGCGGGTGCGCGAGCATGTGGACGGCGCGCGCCGCAGCCACATTCGCGCCACACCGACCTTCTTCCTCGACGGAGTGGTGCAAGACATCTCCTTCGGGATGCAAGCCCTGCACGATGCGGTCGCGGGAGCGATTCGCCGCGTGGGCTAGAAGGCACCCGGCGGCCAGCGCAGGCGAGCGCTTACCGGCGAGCGCTCAGCGACTGGCGCGCTCAGGTCCAGTCGTCCCCGCCGCCGCCCCCGCCGGAGCCATCGTCCCACGACCCGGGGTCGTTCACGCCGAAGTCCGCGCCGCCCATATCGCTGTTCGGGGAATTCCACTCGCTGTCATCGGCCGCCGGCGCGGGTGGCGCGGCACTCTGGCGCCCGTCGAGGAGATGATGCGCGAGCTCCTCGCCCGCGACGATCCCGGCACCGGCCGCAAGTCCGCCGGCGAGACCCCCGGCGACCGTGGAGCCAAGCCCGCCGCCGCCCACCGGGCCACCCGGGCCATAGCCTCCCGGACCCGCGTAGCCTCCCGGACCGTATGCGCCCGGCGTCGCGGGCGGCACGCCACCCGGGGGATACTGTACGTAAGTCGTCCGTCGGCGGAACAACATCCAAAACACGCCGACCACCAGTGCCAAGATCAGCACCGTGCCCCACGGGAAATGCGTCGCCTCGCTGGTGAAGCCGACCGGCCGGTCGGCACGCCGAATGAGCCCGAGCTGCGCTTTCAGCTCCTGCACCGAGCGCGGATTCTCCTTCGGAAGGCCGGGCTCGAGCTGCTCGGCACGATCGAGCTCGGCGCGCGCGAGGCCGAGCTTGCCTTCGCGGGCATAGAGCTCCGATTGCACGTAGTGTGCTTTCGCGCTGTTCGGGTGATCGCGCAGCACTTGATCCATCATCTGCTGCGCTTGATCGAGGTGACCGCTCGCGGCCGCCTCGTAGATTTGATGCACCGTCGGATCGGCATCTGCCATGGCGGCGGTGCCGAGCGCGAAGCTCAAGGCACCCGCAAGCAGCGATCGGGCAAGAAGATTTCGCATAGTCAACCTCCCACGGGGCCGATAAGCAGCCCGGGCCAGTTAGATGCGGGCGTTTTGCTGAAGTTCAACTGCGGCCCGGTGGGCAGCGCTCGCCCGGGCTGCGCCTCCACGCTGCGGTCGCGGCGCGCAGCGCCCGCTCTCGCGCGGCACCTAGCTTTGGAGAGTTACGACAGCCGCTCGATCGCGGCGAGCAGCCGCTCGATCTCGCCCTCGGTGGAGTACATCGAGACTCCGGTGCGCAACAGCCCGCCACGCTCGGCAAGCCCGAGCACCTCGATGGCGCGCGCGGCGTAGAAATGGCCGTCCCACACGCAGATTCCCTGCGCGCCGAGCGCCTCGGCGACCGCACCCGCCGTACGCTCGGCGAGGGTGATCGATACGGTGGGCGCACGAGCACGAGAAGCAAAGCCCGGGCCGAAGACACGCACACCGGGTATACGTCGCACGCCCTCATAGTAGGATCGAGCCAATCCGTGCTCGTACGCGGAAATGTCGGTCATGGCCGAGACGATACGCTCGCGCAGCGTCGCGCCGCTCCCGAAGCCCGCGAGGTACTCGATCGCCGCTCGCACGCCGTCGATGGCGGGGTGGTTCAGGGTGCCGGTCTCGATGCGGTAGGGCGGTGCCGGATCCTGCACGCGTAGTCGGTCGGTCGGCAGGCCATCGAGCGCTCCGGGCTTCGAATAGAGTACCCCGACGTGTGGCCCGTAGAACTTGTAGGCCGAGCAGAGGAGAAAATCCACATCCATCGCGCGCACGTCGATCGGGAAGTGCGGCGCGTAATGCACGGCATCGACCACCAGCAGCGCTCCCACCTCGCGCGTCAGGCGCCTCGCGAGGGCAATGTCATTCACCGTCCCGAGGGCATTCGAGGAAGCGCCGAGAGCGAAAACCCTCGTGCGCGGCGCGATCTTGGCGATCATGTCCTCGCTGTCCAATACGCCGGATTCCAGCAGGCGCACTTCCCGCACCACGATCCCGCGCTCCTCGAGAGCCAGCCACGGCCCGCGGTTCGCCTCGTGATCGAGCTCGGTGATGAGCACCTCGTCCCCCGGCGCGAGAGTTCGGCCGATCGCCCGGCTCAAGGCAAAGTTGAGCGTGGTCATGTTCTGACCGAAGGAGATCGCCTCGGCGGACGGTGCGCCCAGGAATGCGGCCACCACCGCGCGCGCGCGCTCCATGCGCCGGTCCACCTCGCGCGACGGCGGGAAATTGCCGTGCGTGTTCACGTTGCAGGCGGCGTAGCAATCCGCGATCGCCTCGATGACCGCGGAGGGCACCTGGCTGCCGCCCGGGCCGTCCAGGAATGCGAGCTCAGGACCCTCTCGGGATCGTTGCAGCGCCGGGAAGTCCTTTCTGCAGCGGAGCGCTTCGGCGGCGGTGTAGGGCACTAGATCAGGTCGTAGGTG
>DATHCO010000201.1:0-9120 GCA_035319505.1 Steroidobacteraceae bacterium
CGGGCGCATCGCCGATGCACACGGCGCGCCGCAAGAAGGGAAACCTCGTCGAGCGGAGGTCGCCCTGCGCGGTCGCCAAATCCGGGCACAGCTCGGTGAGCTCCGCCGCGAAATCACGATCGAGCACCGAGCGCTCGAAGATGAGGACCGAGACATCGCCGACGCGCATCTGATATCCAAGCTCCGAGCCCCTGGCGAAGGTGCTCAGCGCGACGCAGGTGCCGCCCGCGAGCGCGATGCCGAACATCGCCGTGATCCACTCGGGACGGTTGGTCGCGAGCAATCCGACCCGAGTTTCCTTGGTCACCCCGCGCGCGATGAGCGATCGCGCGACCGCGGAAGCCTCGTCCCACAGTTGCGCGTACGTGCGACGCACCACGGGGCCGGAGGGTGGATGGAACACCATTGCCTCCTTGTGCGCATGTTCGCTTGAGACCTCGCGCAGGAATCCACCGAGCGTGAGTGAGCCCAGGGACTCCTCTTCCAGCGGTACGCCTCGAATGGTCGAATCCATCGTTCTCTCGACTGCACGGCGGCTTGATTACGGCCGGACCGCTTCCCAGCCCGGCAAAAAACACTCTATGATGGGAGGACGCAAGCATTCAAGCGATTGTTGGAGCTCACCCATGAACGATACTGCGCTGGATTGTTCCGATATCGATCGCTATCTCGGGAAGCCGATCCAGCCGGCGCGCCTCAAGGAGCGAATCTCGAACACGGATATCCGGCGCTGGGCCCAGGCGATGCACTTCCCGAATCGCCTGCACTACGATGATGACTTCGCCGCCGAAAGCCGCTTCACCCGCATGGTGGCGCCGCAATCCTTCGCCGTGGCCACCGATGACGGCCACGGCTCCGCTCCCGCCTGCGTCGGCCAAATCCCCGAGTCGCATTTGATCTTCGGCGGAGACGAATGGTGGTTCTACGGGCCCCGCATGTTCGCCGGCGATCTCATTCACAACGAGCGCATTCCCTTCGATTACGTCGTGAAGGAGACCAAGTTCGCGGGGCCGACCTGCTTTCAGCGCGGCGACAATCACTACTACAACGACCGAGGCGACAAGATCGCCACACAGCGATCCACCAGCATCCGTTACCGCGCCGATCTCGCCCGCGACAAGGATGCGCTCAAAGACACCGAGGATCCGCAGTGGACCGACAAGCAGCTTGCGGATATCGAGGAGCAAGCGTTCGCTTACGTCAAGATGATGCATGAGCTCGGCCACCGCAAGCGCTACTGGGACGATGTGAAAGTCGGCGACCACTTGCCCACCCGCACATTCGGTCCCCACAGCATCGTGAGCTTCGCCACGGAGTGGCGCGCTTACCTGTTCACGCTCTGGTGCGGGGTCCACCGCCGCACGGATCTCGACATCGCGGCGCTCGGCTTCACCGGCCCCATGGCCGGTAAGGAGCAAGATCCCGTGCTGGAAAAGGAAAATCCCGAGCTCACCGACGGCGCTTACATCGGTCCCTCGCGCGGCCATCTGTTTCCCCGCTGGGCGCGCTACATCGGCATGCCGCGGGGCTATGGCTACGGCGCCTCCATGGGTGCCTGGATCCTCGATTACTTCGCCGGTTGGGCGGGCGAGTGGGGCATGGTCGTCCATTCCAACTGCGCCTACCGGGGCCCCGCCTACACCGGTGACATCACGATCATGAACGCCACGGTGATTGACAAGTCCCTCGACGATCAGGGACGCGCCATCGTGCAGGTCGATCACAAGATGACCAATCAGCACGGCATGACGATGGCGACGGCCAAAGGCGAAATCCAGTTGCCCAGGAGATAGGCAGGCGCCTCATGCCCGTTGGTGCGCTGTGGGCCGCGGCGCGTGCGGCTTGCGCAGCGCGCGCGGCCGGCGCGCTGCACGCCGCGTGAATACGCCCGCCGCCTCGAATCAGCGCGCGAGCAGGCCGTCCGGATTGTCCTCGCGGAGCGGGATACGCAGCGCGTTCAAGTAATAGGCGGTTACCTGATACTGTCCGATCAGGATGATCAATTCGATCAGTTCCTTCTCGTGCAGCCTCTCGGCGAGCACCTGCCACGTCGCATCGGAGATCATCGCGGTATCGAGCAGCTCGTCCACCGCGCAGACGACTGCCCGATCCTCGCGATTCCACGCGGGGGAGCCGGAGCCTTCCTTGACGCGCTCGATCTCCTCAGTCGTGAGACCCGCCTTCTTGCCGATCTTCACGTGCTCACCCCATTCGTAGGGCGATTGACAGCGCCAGCTGACTCGCAGGACCGCCAGCTCGCGATCGCGCGGCGTGAGCGATCCCTCGACGAGAAAATACGCGCCCAGCGGCCGAAAGAGCCGTAGCAACCCCGACGCGTGCAACATCGAGGCGTAAATCTCGGGCAGCTCACCCGGCCTGCCGTATCCGCGGGGCGGCGCGGCGAGGGCCCGCATCTCATCGCTGATGTCGGCCGGCGAGTGGATGCGTTGCGGCTCGCCGAGAATGGCAGCTTGGCGCTCGCGTATCTGTGCGAGCGTCTGATTTGAAATCGTCGTCATCGTTGGCCGTCCTGTCCGAAGCGCTGCTGCACGCGACGCTCGCTCGAGGCAAACGTTGTCGAGCGCCACGCGCTGGCTCAACATAGCGTGCGAGGCCTAGAACATACCGCGCGAGGCTCAGCGCGGCAACGCCGGGCCGCAAGGCAGCGCGCGAGGAGGCACTGATGACTCGATCCAAGCCGCCCGTACTGGTCGTCGGGTCGGGGTTCGGGTGCCGGATTCACGTTCCGGCGCTGCGAGCCGCCGGCTTCGAGGTGCTGGGGCTCGTCGGTACCGATGCGGCGCGCACCCAGCGGCGCGCGGATGCCAGGGGGATACCGCAGGCGTTCACGGATCTCGACGCTGCGATCACACGCACCGGCGCAACGCTGGTCACCGTGGCCACGCCGCCCCCGACGCATGCCGCGCTTTCGATGCTCGCCCTATCGCGTGGTTGTCACGTGCTCTGCGAAAAGCCCTTCGCCCAGGACGCCACCGAGGCGCGCCGCATGCTCGCCGCGGCCGAGCGTGCCTCCGTGCTCCATTTGGTCGGCCACGAATTTCGCTGGAAGCCCGAGCGCGCCCTCCTTGCCCGCGCGGTCGCGGAAGGTCTGATCGGAGAGCCCCGGTTCGCAACGTTTCTGCAATATGTCTCGCTCGTCGCGAGTCCCGAGGCAAGGATGCCCCGTTGGTGGTTCGATGCGCAGGCCGGCGGCGGATGGCTCGGTGCCTCGGGCTCTCACATCGTCGATCAGGTGCGCAGCACCTTGGGCGAGTTCGTCTCGCTGAGTGCGGCGCTGCCGACCGTCGCGGCGCGCGCAGGGGTGGCCGAGGATTCCTACGTGGTGCGCTTTCGCCTCGTGAACGGCATCGAAGGCGTGCTGCAGCAAAGCGGCGGCGCATGGGGTCCGTTTGCCGGTATGACGCGGGTCGCCGGAACGCAAGGCACGGCATGGATCGAGAGCGACACGGTTAAAATCGCCGATCGCAACGGGACGCGCGACCTACCGATGCCTTCCGATCTCGTGCTACCCGCCCCCCCTCCTCCCGCGGGCAATGATCCATGGCACGAGTATTCGGTGGTGGAGCTCGGGCCCTACACGCGTCTCTTCGAGGCGCTGCGGGGCATGATGGAGGGCAAGCGCGAGAGTGCCGTGCCCGTACCGACGTTCTCGGATGGCGTGGCCGAGATGGAAGTGCTCGATGCCATTCGCAAGTCGGCCGCGAGCCACGGCGAGCTCGTCACCCTGGATCGAGGTCGCGATTCCTGATGCACGCAAAATAGCGCTCGACGAGATCCGTCTTGTCCAATCAAAGCCCCTTGACCGAGCGTCCGCCATCGATCACCAGGATATCGCCCGTCTGAAAGATCGAGGCGTCCGAGGCCAGATAGGCGGCCGGTCCTTCGATGTCGGAGACATAGCCCGGTCGCCCCAGCGGAGTGATGGCGGAGAAGCGCTTGATGACCGCCTCGGTCTCGGGTTTGCCTTCGGTAAAGCCGGTGAGAATGAAGCCGGGCGCCAGCATGTTGGCGCGCACGCCGTATTGACCCATCTCGACCGCAAGCCCCTTCATCATCGCGGCCAGCGCCCCCTTCGCCGCCGCGTAATGCTCCATGCCTTGAAGACCATGAAAGATGGACAGGCTCCCACAGACCACGATCGACCCGCCGGGATCTCCCGCCTGGGCGCGCTCGCGCATGTGCCGGGTGGCCGCGCGCAAGGTGTAGAAGGCCCCGTGCAGCGCCACGTTGAGCAGCTCGTGATACATCTGACTGCTCATATCGGAAAACGACGCCGCACGATGGGTGAATCCGGCGTTGGCGAAGACGCAGTCGACTCGGCCCATGACTTTGAGCGTCGAGGCGAAGGCGGCCTCGACCGCCGCCTCGTCCGAGACATCGACCGCCTCGGCATGCGCCCGCGGCGCGCCCAGCGCCCGCAGCGCCGCCACGGCCTCGGCATTCTTCTCCCGCCGCCGAGCCCACACCACCACATCCGCGCCCTGCTTGGCGCACCCCTGCAGAAACCCCAGGCCGATGCCGCTGTTGGCTCCCGTCGCGAGTACCACCTTGCCGCTCAAGTCGAAGAGTCCCCGTGCCATCTACACCTCCACGCCGGTGGCCACCGGATGCACTCGCAGGTAATCCGCGAAATAGGGCTCGAGGTCTTGCTGGGTGAAACCCCATTGAGCGAGGGAATAGCGGTGCGGCCCGAACCGTCCCTGCGGATTGTCCTCGAGCCAGGCGCACATCCCCGCCTCCGCCGCCGCTGTCCACGCGTCTCCGAGCCAGGCGTACACCTTTTTCATCTGCCCGATCGGATCGGCGAGGAGATCGTCGTAGTACAGATGGTAGATGTCGCGTGGCCGCTCGCGGCTCATCTCGAGCGGTCGCGCAAGATGCAGCGCGAGCTGCAGCGGGAAGCGCCCGCGCATGTAGGGAAGGTCCATGTCCTTGTTGAAGATCAGCCGCGACTGGCCCCGCATGCTCATCGAGGAGGCCGTTGCCGCATAGGGATCGCGATGCGTCCAGATCACCTTCGCGTCGGGGAAGGTCGCAAAGAGCGTGCGGATGAAGAGCGAATCGGATGGCATCTTCAACACCCACCGTCCGGGATTCGTGGATTGCAGGATCTGCAGCACGCGCTTGCGGTGCACAAAGGCCGGTGTCATGTCGCAGATCAGCATCCGATCGTGATAGGTGGGCGTGCTCGTCATGATCGCAAACATCAGCGATCGAAAGTCCTGCGCCACCAGGTGCACGCATTCGGTCGGACCATCGCCCGCCTCGAAGTGCAGCGCTGCCCCTTGTTGGTTGGAGGCGATCAGGGTTGCGTCCTTGGCTTTTTCGGCGAGGCAGCGCGGATCGGTTCGCAGCGCCCCCGCTGCGGCCGGCGGCGTGACGTTGTAGGCCTCCCACTTGAGGAGAGAGCGGTTGGCCGGGTCCGCATCCATCAGGTAGCTCACCATGGTCGTGCCGGTGCGAACCATACCGAGAATAAACACGGGCCGCTTCACCGGTGCAGCCGCCAACGCCGGATTGCGGCGCATGAATTCATCGACCCGCATGCGGGTCGCCAGAGCGCTCACGTACCGGCCCCGCATGATCGCCCATCCGCGCTCGGTGAGCACGTCGGCTTTGGCGTGATCGCGAAGCAGGAACACGAGTCCCTCGCGCCAGGAGTCGCTATCCGGATCCGGCAGCCCCGTCTCGCGGCGGGCGGCGTCCAATATTTCCTCGAGAGTCATGGGAATGCTCGGACTCACGGATCGCTCCGGGATTCAAGGCCGGTCAGTCGAACTGCAGCAGCACCTTCGCCGCGCGGTGGGCGTCATTCGCCGTCTCGAAGGCCTCCATGAAACGAGCGAACGGGAACCGATGGGTGATCATGCTCTCCGGATCCACCGCCTTCGCCGAGAGCTTTTCCATCACCAGCGGGAATTCGCTGGGATAGCCCTGCGCGCCGATGAGGCTCGTCTCCTTGCTCATCAGCTTGGTGCCGTCGAAGGTCACCGGATGCCGCTGCATGGCGACGATGATGATGCGGCTTTGCTTGTTGCAGAAGGCAGCGATCTGCGAGAGAAGGCCTTGCGCGCCGCTCGCCTCGAAATAAATGTCAGTCAAGGGATAGCTGACACCCCACACATCCCGGTGTCCGCGCAGCTCTCCGAGAACCTCCGCCGGCGGCTTCTCACGCGGATCGTAGGCGGCGCGGGCACCGAGCGCGAGCGCGCGCTCGCAACGCAGCGGCGAGAGATCGAAGGCCACCACGTCCTCGATTCCGCGCATCTTGAGTGCCATCACGATACCGAGCCCGATCGGTCCCACGCCGAAGACGGTCACGCTCTCGTGAGGCTCCGGTTTCGCTCGATTGACCGCATGGGTGGCCACCGACATCGGCTCGACCAAGGCGGCATGGTCCAGACTCACGTTGTCCGGAACCCGGCACAGCGACTGCAGGTGCCCTTCCACCTCGCGCAGAACCACGTAGTCGCTGAAGCCGCCACATTCCCCTCCTCGGCCCATGTCGGCGGGACTGTTGTTGGAGTTGTAAGCGACGCGGTCGCCCACCTTGAAGCTTTTGACCCGAGGGCCGACTTCGACGACTCGTCCGGCGAACTCGTGCCCGAGAGGCATCGGCCGATTGAACCGAGGTCCCATGCTTCGAAAGTGTAGGTCGGTGCCGCAGATACCCGCCGCCGCCACCTTGACGAGGACATCCCCGTCCCCGGCTCGAGGAGGCGGAGCCTCGTCGAGCCTCAGATCTCCCGGACCGTGAACGACGGCGACTTTCATCGGATTTCCCCCGGCGCCCGAACTGATGTCCGAGCGCACGCCCGCGTGTGCGCCACACCATAACGAAGCGCACTCGCGCAGCGCAAAGTCCACCCGCGTGGCGCATGGGCCACAATGTAGCGCACCGGCCATACTCCGCCGGCCGCGGGTCCAAGGTCTCGAGATGCCTTTGGTATCCTGATGCTGCCGCCTGGCAACGACGGCATGCGCATCAAAACGGAGGGGTTCACATGTCCGCAGAGCAGAGCCTCTCGCATCGAGGGCTCAGAGTAGCCGAACTCATCCAGTCCGGCAAAGGACAGTCCGCCGCGATCGAGCGTGCCGCGGGCATTTACGAAAGTCGCGGTATCGGCAACAGCTATCTGTGCACGACGGCGCAAGGCGATGTGCTCATCAACGCCGGGACGCTCGGCGATGCGCGGCGGGCAAGCGCGCTGTTTCGCCAAGTCTCCCCGGCGCCCATCCGCTACATCATTCTCACGCAGAGCCACGCCAATCAATACGGCGGGCTCGAGCTCTATAAGAGCGCCGAGAACCAGGTCATCGCGCACCGCAACTACCCTGCCGACCGGCGCTACGCCGAGGCGCTGAGCGCTCACTATCGGCGCGGCTCGAGACGGATATTCGGCAAGATCAGTGGGGCCGTGGAGGACATCGTGCCGACCCGAGAGATCGAGCCGGATCTGCTCATCGATGAGCGGCACGTGGTCGAATTGGGCGGCCGGCGCTTCGACATCCTGTGGACGCCGGGCGGCGAGACGCGCTCCGCGCTGATCGTCTGGCTGGGCGCCGACAAAATCGCCATCGTGGGCAATTTGTTCGGGCCCCTGTTCGGCAACCAGCCGAATCTCAACACCCTGCGCGGAGACAAGCCGCGCTCCGCCCTCGAGTTCATCGATTCGGTGAAGAAGCTTCGCGCGCTTCGGCCCGAGCTCGTGCTCACCGGCCACGAGGCAATTCGCGGGGCGGACCACATCGAGCGCGAGGTGACGCGCGTCATCGACTCCGTGCAGTGGATTCATGACCGCACCGTCGAGGGCATGAACGCCGGTGTCGACCTTCGAACCCTGATGCGCGAGGTGAGGCCGCCGCCCGAGCTCACGCTCACCGAGGAATACGGCAAGGTCTCCTGGAACGTGCGGGCGATCTGGCACGAGTACACCGGCTGGTTCGATCCCGCGCGTGGAACCACCGAGCTCTACGGCATCGGACCCGCGAGCGTCGCCCCGACGATCGTCGAGCTTGCCGGCGGCATCGACCCGCTGATCGAGCGAGCGCGCGGATTCGTGACCGGGGGCAAGCCGCTCGAGGCGGTGCATTTGCTCGATATTGCGCTCGCGACCGAACCGCTGTCTCCCGCGGCGCTCGATGTCAAGGGCGAGGCGCTCAAGCTCCTGCTCGCGCAGGGCGCCGACAAGAACCTGTGGGAGCGCCTGTGGATCGCCTCGGAGCTGCGCCGTCATGCGATTTCATAAGTTGCATTCGGACTTTGGTGCGGAGGTGCTCGATGTTGATGCCTCGCACCCGATCACGCCGCAGGCCATCGAGGAGCTTCGCGCCGCGTTCGATGAGCATCAGCTGCTGCTCATCCGATCAGGCCGGCGAATGGCGCGCGTGTGATGCAGCGGGTCGCGCTCGGCTATGTGCCTTTCGTCGAGCTCGTCGAGCGGGCGCGGACCCATCGACCGCCCCGGTCGACATGAGGCGGGTCGGCACCTATGATCCCCTCGGCTCGCCCTTTCGGCGCAGTGAGCCTCAGGCGTTTTCCTGTGACATCCAGTGCACGAGACGCTGCAGCGGGAACATGGCATCGTGCGGCGAGCCCCCCACGTGCTTCGCGGCCGACCCGAGGCGCACGACGCGCTGCGCGCCCGCATTCGCCAGCCTGTCACGCAGCTTCACCTTCGTCTCCTCCGGGTAGATGCCGATCGTCTGCGTGGCAACGTTCACGTGTCGGATCGCATCCTCGAGCGCCTTCACATGAACAACGTTGGCAGTCTTCCCCGACGGATGGAATGCCACCGGCTCATCGGTCAGGATGACCAGCCCGCGCCCGTCGAACTTGCCCCAGATCTTGGTCTCCTCGTCCATGACCTGAAGCATCTCGACCTCCTCGCGCAGATCCGCGGGTGGGAGCGGCGCCACGGCCGAGGCGAGGAAGCGGTCGACCCCGAGCCGCTCCTGAAGCTTCGCACAGAACCGCTCGATGCCCGCCCGGTCGCCTTCGACGAAGAGAAAGCGGCTCGCGAGGCAGGCCTCCTGATTGAAGGTGGCGACATCCTCCGCCGCGGCCTCCGCCACCTGCTCGAGCACCTCGTCCGATGC
>DATHCO010000202.1:0-17896 GCA_035319505.1 Steroidobacteraceae bacterium
GCAGACCAGGATCCCCGCCTTGATCCCGTTCAGCTCGACGACCGTGGGCTCGGTACCCGGCGTGAAGTAGCGCTTCTCATCGAACACCCGGTAGTTGGGCAGGCAGGCCTTGCGGTGGTTGGCGAGCACGGCTCCGTCGCGAATGACGATGGCGGAGTTGAAGATGCGGGTACCTTCGTATTCGGGGTAGCCCGCAATCAACGTGATTCCGCGCACCTCGGCCTTCAGTCGGCCGATCGAGCGCGCCACCTGCGCGCGCATCCCCGAATGAAACAAGAGGTCCTCCGGCGGATAGCCGGAGACCGCGAGCTCGGGCACCATCAGCACATCCGCCCGCGACTCCTCGCGCGCCTGGTTCGCGGCCGCGATGATGCGCGAGGTGTTACCCTCGACGTCGCCGACGACCAGATTGAGCTGCGCCATCACCGAGCGCAGCCGCCGCGGTGGGCTCAATCCGACCCCCTGTCCAATTTGCGCGCGTTCATCGAAGGCCTCATGGACGATGCCGACCCCGCCGGCTTGAGTCATTGCGCAAAGCTCTATTCGAGGCATCGCGCAGGCCGTCCGGCGGTGGATGCCCAAGCTCTGCGCTGCGGCCCGCAGGCCTTGGACGCTTATACTACACGGGTGAGCAACGCCACCCGCAGCTACCGCATTCGCGCTTATCCGAACGGTGCCGCAACCGAGCCTGTGTGGAACAGGCGAGGTTGGGGTAGCAGCGCAGTCAAGGATTATCCGCTACTGCCGAGCCGGTCGCATTGAGGCGCGATATTCTGGATTAACCTTCAACGCGGCGCAAAGTCGAGCCAGGAGCCGACAATCCCGAACCTGAACCCTCTGAACCGGCCGTTCGAATCCGCTCAGGCCCCCAAGGTCGGCCTCAACTGGCGCGTGCTGGGAATCCTCAATCTGTACCGGGTCCTCGTGCCCCTGGTGCTGCTCGGGCTCTATTTCCTCGGCTCCCTCGGCGGCTCGCGCGGGATACCGGTCGATTCCCCGCAGTTGTTCTTTTTCGCGGCGATCTTCTATCTCTGCTACGGCCTGTTGAGCGTGATTTTCGTGCGCAGGCGCCTCGCCACCGCCCAGATTCAGACCATCATCCAGGCCACCATCGACATCGCGAGCCTGATGCTCATCTTGCACGCCTGCGGCGGCATTGCCGGTGGCTTGGGGTTGCTGCTCCTGGTGCCGGTGGGCGGCCTCGCGTTTCTGTTGCCGCCGCGCAGTGCCCTGTTTCTCGCCGCGGTGGCGACGCTCGCGGTGCTTTTGCACACGATCTGGCAGCAGATCACCGGGCATGCCGACATCACGGTCTACGCCACGGCCGGACTCTTGGGTCTCGTGATGTTCACGATCGCGGGATCCGCGAGCGTGCTCTCGAGCCGCATGCGCGAGAGCGAGGATCTGGTGCGGCAGAAAGAGGTCGACCTTGCCAATCTGGCGGAGCTATCTCAGTACATCGTCCAGCACCTGCGCGAGAGCCTTCTGGTGGTCGATGCGGCGGATCGGATTCGTCTGATCAATGAATCGGCTGCCGAGATCCTCGGCGACACCTACGCCGTTCCGGGAGCACTCGTCGGCGAGGTCTCGCCGCGCCTGCTCTACTCCTTGAGCACCTGGCGGCGGGGTATGCAAGCCGAGGAGAGGCCTTCGAGTTTCGTGGCCGCCGACGGTGCGCGCGTGATCCAACCGCACTTCGCACCGCTCGGCGCCTCCGCGCCCGGGCCCACCTTGATTTTTCTCGAGGACACCAGCCTCATGGCCGAGCGCGTGCAGCAGGGCAAGCTCGCGGCGCTCGGGCGCCTCTCGGCGAGCATCGCTCACGAGATCCGCAATCCCGTCGGCGCCATGAGCCATGCCGGTCAATTGCTCGCGGAAAGCCCGAATCTCGGGCCCGATGATCGCCGGCTCACCGAGATCATCCGCAGCAATTCCGAGCGCGTGAGCACGATCATCAGCAATGTGTTGCAGCTCTCGCGGCGCGAATCCGTCAAGCCCACTCGCTTGATGCTCGGCGACTGGCTCGAGGACTTCTTGCCCGAGTTCTCGCAGACGATGCAGGTTTCGCTCGAGGCCGTCAGTGTCCACGAGGAGCCGGACGACCTCGAGGTGCGCTTCGATCCGAGCCACCTTCGTCAAGTGGTCTGGAACCTGTGCGATAACGCGATCAAATATGGCGAGGGGCGCGGGGATGCCAAGGAGGCTCGCAGCGGCGCGCAGGTCGAGATCAGGCTGAGCCGGCTCCCCAGCTATCGGCCCTGTCTCGAGGTTGCCGACCGCGGCTCAGGGATAGAGGCCGGCTCGGCCGATCGCATCTTCGAGCCCTTCTTCACGGGAGGTCGCAAGGGGGGCACCGGGCTCGGGCTTTTCATCGCACGAGAGCTCTGCCAGTTGAACCACGCCGTTTTGTTGTACGAGCCTCGCTCGGGTGGCGGCAGCATTTTTCGTGTCGTGTTCAGCGACCCGCAGCGCTGGGAGGAGTAGCGCAAGCCGAGAGGCGCTGACGCTACAATACTGCCATGCCGAAACCCGCCGTGTTGGTGGTCGATGACGAGCCGGATCTTTGCGAGCTCCTGTCCATCACGCTCGAGCGCATGGATTTGGCTCCGAGCACGGCACCCAGCGTCGCGATCGCCCAGCGCATGCTGAAGAGCGAGCGTTTCGATCTGTGTCTTACGGACATGCAGCTGCCCGACGGCGACGGCCTCGACCTCGTCAAGTGGATCCAGCAATACGCTCCGAGCGTGCCCGTCGCCGTGATCACCGCCCATGGCAACATGGAAACCGCCGTGCGCGCGCTCAAATTGGGCGCCTTCGATTTCGTCTCCAAGCCCTTGGACCTCGCCGGCCTCAGAAAACTGGTAGCCACCGCCATCAAGCTCTCGGATACCACCGACAGCGATACCAGCGTGTTCGGCCCCCGCCTCCTCGGCGCCTCGAGCGCGATGCAGCACTTGCGCGAGATGATTGCACGCGTCGCGCGCAGCCAGGCTCCCGTTCACATCGTAGGCGAGTCGGGAACGGGGAAGGAACTGGTGGCGAAGCTGATTCACGAATCGGGGCCGCGACGTGACGGTCCGTTCGTACCCGTCAATTGCGGCGCGATTCCGACCGAGCTCATGGAAAGCGAGCTGTTCGGCCACAAGCGGGGCAGCTTCACGGGCGCAGTCAGCGACAAGAAAGGCCTGATCCAGTCCGCCGAGGGCGGTACGCTCTTGCTCGACGAGATCGCCGATCTGCCGCTGCACATGCAAGTGAAGCTCCTGCGCGTGATTCAGGAGAAGGCGGTCCGGCCGGTCGGAGAGCAAGCCGAGACCGGAGTCGACGTGCGCATTCTCTCGGCCACCCACAAGAACCTGGCGCAGCTCGTCGCCGAGGGAAAATTCAGGGAGGATCTGTTCTACCGCGTCAACGTCATCGAGCTGCGCGTGCCATCGCTCCGTGAGCGTCCCGAGGACGTGCCCGAGCTCGCGGAGGCGGTGCTGCGGCGCCTCGGGCGGCGCATGAAGATCACGCCCCCAATGCTCTCAAAAGACGCCGTTGCCGCGCTCGAGACGTATTCGTTCCCCGGAAACGTCCGCGAGCTCGAGAATATCCTCGAGCGCGCCATTACGTTGAGCACGAGTGGCGAGATCACTGCGGGGGATATTCAGCTGAGGCCGGCTCCGGCCGGAGTGATGCCGTCGGCCGACGCACCGAGCTCGGGAGCGCTCGGCGACCACCTGGAAGATATAGAGCGCGATGCCATCATTCGGGCGCTCGAGCAGGCCCGCTTCAACAAGACGGCCGCTGCGAAGGCGTTGGGGATGTCGTTTCGCGCATTGCGATACCGGATCAAGAAGCTCGGAATCGAATCCTGAGCTCTCGACGACGCAAATCGTGAAGCCTCTCACTAAATCGACACTCGTTATGTTCAGTCGAGCCTGGTCATTGATACACTGACTCGACCGATCGATTACGGGAATCGAAACGCCGATGCTTGACTGGTTCAATGCGCGCGAAGTCACCGAGGTCGGAGCCGCTTTGGCGGACGATTTTGCGACGAGGGTAGCCCCGGCTGCCTCACGCGGCAAGCACTCGAACGGCACCTCCGGTGCGCTCGAGCGGTTACTCCACCGTGCCGACTCGGAAGTGCGCCCGCTGGGGCTCAATTTTTACCGGAAGGCAAAATTCGCGAACTCCTTCAAGTGGCGATTGATCGAGAACGGGGTTGCAAAAGAGGTCGCCGATGAGGTGACCCAGCAGCTCATCGTTCACCTATCGCTCGGGCGGACGAAATCCGAAGAAGGACCCGCTGAGGTTGCCTCGGCGCAAGCGCCGTCGGAGACCGCTGCCTTGTTCACCGAGGGCACCCGCTGCCTCTCGGAAGGGCGTTATGCCGAAGCGATACGGTCCTACCAAGAGCTGCTGCGGATGGATCCGCAGCACGCGGACGGACTGAATAATCTTGGAGCGGCGTTTTGCAAGGTCGGCCGCTACGACGAAGCACAGAGTTGTTTTCAACAGGCGATCAACGCGCAGCCGAATTATGCGGAGGCGTACAACAACCTCGGCAATGTGCTTCGCTGGAAAGGAATGGTCGAGGACGCCGAGACTCTGTTTCGGCGGGCCCTCAAGCTGAAGCCGAGCTACCTGAATGCGCGCACCAATCTGGGGTTGGCTCTGACCTTTCTCGGGCGTTCACACGAGGCCGAGCGGCAATTCAACATCGTCTTGGAATCCGCGCCGCAGAACACGCAGGCACTGTACGGCATGGGACAGGTGGCCGCGATCCAGGGACGCTTCGACGAGGCAGAAGCCTTGTATAGGCGAGCGCTGGAGGTCAATGGAGCGATGTGCGACGCCCTGTTGGGCATCACCGGCCTGCGCAAGATGACGGCAGCCGACGGGGACTGGCTCGCGCAGGCCGAAAAAGTGGCCGCCACCAAGGGGCTCACTCCACTGGACGAGGTCGACGTGCGCTACGCTCTGGGCAAGTATTACGACGACATCGGCGATTTCGCGCGCGCGTTCCCCCATTACCGACGTGCCAACGAGCTGCAGAAAGCGGTCGCACCTCCCTATGATCGGGCAGCGCGTGCGGCCTTTGTCGACGAGATGATCCGCATCTACTCGCCCGCGGCGGTCTCGAGCGTGCGCGCGGGGTCCTCGACGTCCGTCAAGCCCATCCTCGTCGTCGGCATGCCTCGTTCCGGAACATCGCTCGTCGAGCAGATCATCGCATCGCATCGCGCCGCCCAGGGTGCGGGGGAGCTGACCTTCTGGAACGATGCAATGAGCGCACACAGGGCCGCCATCGCGCAGGACTTCCTCAGCAAGACGGCCAGAAGGAAGCTCGCTGAAGGCTATTTACGCGTGCTCGAGGGGCGTTGCCCCGACGCAGAGCGCGTCGTCGACAAGGCGCCCGTCGACTCCGACTATCTCGGCTTGATTCACGAGGTATTTCCGAATGCCCGCATCGTTCACCTGCGGCGTGATCCGGTCGACACTTGCCTGTCCATCTACTTCCAAAAATTCTCGCCCGGTCTGAATTTCTCCATGGATTTGTCGGATTTGGCGCATTACTACCGGGAGCATGCGCGCCTCATGGCCCATTGGCATAGCGTGCTTCCGGCCGGCACGATCCTCGAGGTATCCTACTGCGACCTGCTGACGGATCAAGAGACATGGACGCGCAAGATTCTGGAATTCCTCGGTCTGGATTGGGATGCGCGATGCCTTGAGTTCGAAAAGACGGAACGGCCCGTGGCCACTTCCAGCTACTGGCAGGTGCGTCAGAAGATCTACAAGAGCTCCATCGCGCGCTGGCGCAATTACGAGGCGTTCATCGCTCCGTTGCTCGAGCTGCGGGACTAGATCCTAGGTTGACCCGAGGAGCGAGCCGCTCCGACGCACACATCGTGTACGTCGGACCGTATACTGGCGCGATCGAGACTTTCGGTATCTTCACCATTGGCCAGGTCAACGCCGCCCTCAGCCAACGATAGTCCTCCTCCGGGCGGCGCAGCTCGCCGGCTCCTCGAGCGCTCGGCGCAGCCCGTCGCGCTCGTCGTCATGCTCATCGTGCTTTGGTCCCTGACTCACCGGTACGAGGATATTGGCGGGGATGCGGAGCTGTACGCCGTACAGGCCCTCGCAAAGATCCATCCGAGCCTTCGCGGCGATCTTTTCCTGCGAAATACCTCGCAGGATAGCTATACACTGTTCTCTTCGCTCTATGCAGGGTGGATCGGGCTCGTGGGCCTCAGCCTCGCAGCGCTATCCCTCGCACTCGCATTCAAGGTGTGGTTCTTCGCCGCGGCGTGGACGCTGGCGAGCGATCTCTGGGACCGACGCATCGCGTTTCTCTCGGTGGCGGTGCTCGTGCTCACGACCGGGGCCTATGGCGCCTACGGCGTGTTCCACTTCGCGGAAGATTGGCTCACCGCCCGCTCGCTGGCCGAGCCGCTGGTGCTCACCTCGCTCATCGCCCACTTTCGTGGGGCTCGACTCGTCGGCCTTCTGATCACGTGCGGGGCTCTTCTCGTGCATCCCTTGGTGGCGATCGCAGGCCTGCTCTCGCTGTTGAGCATGTGGATCTCGCCCCGAGCAAGCGCGACTGCGACGGCGGCCGGCGTACTCCTGTTGCTCGGCCTGTCGCTCGATGCAGTGCGGCCGAGCTCGAGCTTGCACCACTGGGTCATGGACTGCGATTGGCTGCAGGTCGTGCGCGAGCGATCGCAATTTCTCTTTCTGCAGCTTTGGCGCGCCGCCGACTGGAAACAGAATGCGTCGCCTTTTCTATCATTGACGCTGAGCGCCATCGTTCTGGAAGATCCGCGCGTGCGGCGACTCTGCATCTCGGTGATGCTGATCGGGGCCGCAGGACTGGCGGTTGCGCTGATCGGCAGCCTGGTAGGCCCTCTCACCCTCCTGTTGCAGGGTCAGGCTTGGCGCTGGATGTGGCTGACCAGCTTTGCGGGTGCGCTCCTGGTCGCACCCACGGTATTTGGGCTGGCGCGCCGTGGCAGTTCGGGGGTTCTTTGCGCCCTTCTGATGATCGGCGCTTGGACCATTTCGGAGATCGACGGCACGGTTTGTCTGGCATGCGCCCTGCTCTGCTGGCTACTGCGAGATCGCATCGGCGCTCGCGCCGAGCGCTATGTGTACTGGCTGAACTGTCTGCTCGCGGCCGCCGTCATGGTATGGGTCGTTGATCGATGCGCCTCGCTCGCCGGGTCAAGAGTTGCCGCCGGCAACGGCGCAGCTTTTCCCTATGTGCAGGCGATGCTCGGTGTGAAGGCTCTACCCATGCTGATCGTGTGGTCATTTGCCTCCTGGACCGCGGCAAATCGATCTGCGGCGGCGCTCTGGGTCGCCTGCGCCCTACTCTTCACGGTTTCGGTATTCGTCCTCCCCCGATCGCTGCGCGATAGGGACCCGCAGGGGACCGCCCCTCAAATCGAGGAGTTCTCGGACTGGCGCAGCGTGATCCCGTCCGATGCCAACGTCCTTGTGCTGCCGGCGCACAACTCGGCCAAATTCGCCTGGTTCACGCTGGAGCGCCCGAGCTATTTGACCGTCAACCAATCCTCCGGGGTAGTCTACTCACGTGCGACGGCCTTGGAGGTCCGGCGCCGATCCGAAGTGCTCCAGCCTTTGATGGACCCGGACTGGAAGCTCCTGTCCAATATGGCGAGCGCACGCGCCGCTCAAGGCGGGGCCGCGCTCTCGGCGCGGCCGATCACCCGCGATCGGTTGCTCGAAGTGTGCCGCGATCCACAGCTCAACTTCATCATCGCCGGCGAGAAGGTTGGATTCGACCCGCTGCGCCACGAACGGCCGGGAATGTTTGCGGGCTGGTATCTGTACGACTGCAGGCGCGTCATGGCCGGCGCTCCTTCCGCATGAGCGCAGACGGGGGCAAGGCGACCGCGGTCATTGCCGGCGCGGGTCCCGCCGGCCTGACCGCGGCCCTCGAGTTGCTGCGCCGCTCGGACCTCATACCGGTCGTATTCGAGGCAGAAGCCCAAGTCGGCGGGCTCTCCAAGACGATCAACTATCGCGGCAATCGAATGGACCTCGGCGGCCATCGATTCTTCTCGAAGTCCGATTGGGTGATGCGTTGGTGGCAGGACATTCTTCCGCTCGCGGTGGAGCCATTGGAAGGGGACAGCGCCCTTCGTATCACCTACCAGCGCCGATCGCGGGACCTGCCGGTCACCGCCCGCGCCTCTTCGGAATCGGACTGCGTCATGCTGATTCGCCGGCGCCTGTCGCGCATCCTCTATCGACGGCGCTATTTTGATTACCCTCTCAGGCTCGATGCGAGCACCTTGCACAAGTTGGGCGCCGCGGAGACTCTGCGGATCGCTCTGAGCTACGCGCGGGCGAGACTCGACCGGCGATCTCCGGAACGCTCCCTCGAGGATTTCCTCATCAATCGCTTCGGTGAGCGGCTCTATCGAACCTTCTTCCGGGACTATACCGAGAAGGTTTGGGGCGTTCGCTGCCAGGAGATTTCAGCCGAGTGGGGCGCCCAGCGTATCAAAGGACTTTCGGTGGGCAAGACGCTGACCCACGCGCTGAGGCGAGCCTTCCGCCCGCTCACCGCGATCGGCCAAAGGCGCACCGAGACCAGTCTGATCGAGCGATTCCTGTACCCAAAGCTCGGCCCGGGGCAGATGTGGGAGCAAGTGGCCCAGCGGATTGCCTCACGCGGAGGTCGCGTGCATCTTGCGCACCGAGTCGTGGGCCTCGAGCACGATGGCGCTCGGGTCCAGGCGGTCGCGGTTCGCGACGAGGCCTCGGGATCGGTGCGCCGCGTGGCCTGCGACCAGTTCATCTCGACGATCCCGGTCGGCGAGCTGATCGAGTGTCTGCGCCCGACCGATCCGGATATCGGGCGCGTGGCGAGTCAGCTCCCCTATCGCGACTTCATGACGGCAGGGCTCCTGCTTCGCAAGATGCGATCGAGCGCTCGACCTTCGCGCATGAGGGCCGCTAACGGCATGCCGCCCGATAATTGGATCTACATCCAGGAGCCCGACGTACGGATCGGGAGGCTGCAGATCTTCAACAACTGGAGTCCCTCGATGGTGGCGGATGCGGGGACCATCTGGCTCGGGCTCGAGTATTTCTGCGCCCAAGGCGATGATCTTTGGTCCATGGCCGATGGCCAATTCTTGGAATTCGCCGCGCGCGAGCTCGAGCGTCTGGGTTTAATCGAGCCCTGCGACGTGCTCGACGGGACGCTGGTCCGTGTGCCGAAGGCGTATCCCGCCTATTTCGGCGCGTACGACCAATTGGGGAAGGTACGGGCCTATCTAGATCAATTCTCGAACCTCTATGCGATCGGCCGTAACGGAATGCATCGCTATAACAATCAAGACCACTCGATGCTGACGGCCGACGCCGCGGTCAACTCGATCATCCATGACGGTCGCGGCAAGTCGGTGATCTGGAGCATCAATACGGAGCGCGAGTATCACGAGGAGGTTCGCGCAGATCGCTAAGGCAATCGTTCGGCGGCGAGGACTGACAAAAATTGTCACAGACTGACGAGAGATGCTCTTCATGACGCCAAACTACGACGCTGCCCTATGTCACATAGGGGCGTACAACACCATGAAAGCTTTTCTAATTCAATGCCTTACGAGAGACGAGAGGGCCTTGGCACAGGGCTTGCTCAATGCTCCATACCGGCTTCGGCCGTTGCTCGAAATTCGATTCGTCGATTGTTCATCATCAGGAGTAAAAATGCTTAAGCAAGTGCAAAAAGGCTTCACGCTCATCGAGTTGATGATCGTGGTGGCCATCATCGGTATCTTGGCCGCGATCGCGATTCCTGCCTACCAGGACTACACCATCCGCGCGAAGGTGACGGAAGGTCTGAGTCTTGCCGACTCGGCGAAGACCGCCGTGGCGGAAGGCTTTCAATCGAACGGCATGAACGGCGTCACCTCGGCCTCCGCTGCGTGGGCGGCTGGCTTTAGGCCCACGAAGTATGTGAACAACGTGACCATCGCTGCGGCGACGGGCATCATCACCGTCACCTACGGTGCTGCCACTCCGCAGTTGAACACCCTGACGATCATCCTGACCCCGCAGATCAACGTCGCCGGCGCCTATACGCTGCTGAGCGGTGTCGGCGCGAATCAGGGTGCCATCGACTGGGCTTGCGCCTCGACCACCAACACCACGGCCACGACCTTCGCTCCGGCGATGGTGTCGGGCGTCGGCACCGTGCCGGCCCGTTACGCACCGACGCAGTGCAAGTAACCGCCTGACGGTCAAGCAAGCGTGTGATCGAAGCCCCTCCCTCCGGAGGGGCTTCTCTTTTTTGGCAGCGTCTCGAGCGCTGCGCGTTTTGCGATCGAAGTCTCTAGCGCGCAGCCTACAATATGCGAGCATCCGAGGCTGATTTGACAATTGGCCAACCGGATACGGATAGTACCCGAATCAGCGCTCTGAAGTTGTTGTAAGTCCATGAATGATAATGCAATCGCGGCGGTCGGGAGCACGAGTCGCCTGGCCTTGGGCGGCCTCGCGCAGCGCCTCGTTCAAGACGGGTTGTTGGACGAATCCGCCATGCAGGATGCGATCGCCAAGGCGAAGGAGAAGCGGCTCAACCTGGTCACCTACCTCGTCATCTCGAACCTGGCGAGCGCCCGCGACATCGCGATCTCGGCCTCGAACGAGTTCGGCGTGCCGCTCCTCGACTTGGATGCCGTGACAGCCGACCAGGACGCCATCCGCGCGGTGAGCGACAAGCTCCTGCAAAAGCACCGCGTGCTGCCCCTGATGAAGCGCGGTAAGCGGCTGTTCCTCGCGGTTGCCGATCCGACCAATCTCCATGCCCTCGACGAGATCCGCTTCCAGACCTCGATGAGCATCGAATTCGTCGTGGTCGAGGACGACAAGCTCCAGACCGCGGTCACCCGGGTCATCGATCAAGCCGACTCGGTCATGCCGACGCTGACCGACGATGACATCGATCTCGAGAACCTCGAGGTCACGGGCGGCGACGAGGACCCGAATGCCGAAGCGCTCGGCCGCGACGACGTGGAAGACGCACCCATCGTGCGCTTCGTGAACAAGATCCTCCTCGATGCGATCAAGAAGGGCGCCTCGGATATCCACTTCGAGCCCTATGAGAAGTCCTTCCGCATCCGCACCCGCATCGACGGCGTGCTCAAGGAAGTGGCACTCCCGCCGGTGCAGCTCTCCGTGAAGATCGTGGCGCGGCTCAAGGTCATGGCGAGGCTGGATATCGCCGAGCGGCGCGTCCCGCAGGACGGGCGCATCAAGATGCGCCTTTCCAAGAACCGCGCCATCGACTTTCGTGTGAGCACCTGCCCGACGCTCTTCGGCGAGAAGGTCGTCACCCGCATCTTGGACCCCTCGAGCGCGATGCTCGGCATCGATGCCCTCGGGTACGAGGTGGTCCAGCGCGAGACCTACCTCAAGTATCTGGCCAAGCCCCAGGGCATGATCCTCGTGACCGGCCCGACCGGGAGCGGCAAGACCGTGTCGCTCTACACCGGTCTCAACATCCTGAACACCGAGGATTGCAACATTTCCACGGCCGAGGACCCCGCGGAAATCAACCTCCCTGGCATCAACCAGGTCAATGTCAACAACAAGGTGGGACTCACCTTCGCCTCGGCGCTGCGCGCCTTTCTGCGCCAAGACCCCGACGTCATCATGGTGGGCGAGATCCGCGACCTCGAAACCGCCGAGATCGCCATCAAGGCCGCGCAGACGGGCCACTTGGTGCTCTCCACGCTCCACACCAACGATGCGCCCCAGACGCTGACCCGCTTGGTGGACATGGGGGTCAAGCCCTACGCCATTGCGACCTCGGTGAGCCTCATCATTGCGCAGCGGCTCGCGCGCAAGCTCTGCAGCAATTGTAAGCAGTCCATCGACATTCCCGCCGAAGCCCTGCGCAAGGAGGGGTTCGAGGAAGCCGACATCGCGAGCGGCATCAGGGTCTACAAGGCGGTGGGGTGCAACCTCTGCACCGACGGCTACAAGGGCCGCGTCGGAATTTATCAGGTGATGCCGGTGACCGAAACCATCGGGCGCATCATCATGGAAGGCGGCAACGCCATCTTGATCGGCGATCAGGCGGCCAAGGACGGCGTGTGGAACCTGCGCCGCTCGGGCTTGCAGAAGGTCAGGGACGGCATCACCAGCTTGGAAGAAGTGAACAACGTCACGATTGAGTAGCAACGCTTAAGGATCGAGTTATGGCGGTAAGCGCAACGGCAACCAAGAAAGAGACCCAATTTCTTTGGGAGGGCAAGGACAAACGCGGCAACAAGGTGCGCGGCAAGGCGCTTGCCGTGAACGAGGCGGCGCTGCGGGCTGATCTTCGCCGGCAAGGGGTGGCGGCCACACGCGTCAAGACCCAGGGCCGCAAGCTCTTCGGCGGCGGCGGCGGCAAGGTCAAGGCCGAAGACATCGCCGTCTTCAGCCGCCAGCTCGCCACCATGATGTCCTCCGGCATCCCCATGGTGCAGGCCTTCGAGATCATCGGCAACGGCCACGAAAAGCCCGCGATGCAGAAGCTCGTGCTCGACGTCAAGGCGAACATCGAATCGGGCTCGACGCTGCACGAGTCGCTGGCGAAGCACCCGCTGCACTTCGATAACCTGATGGTCAACCTGGTGGAGGCGGGGGAGCAGGCGGGTGCTCTCGAGACCTTGCTCGACAAGATCGCGACCTACAAGGAGAAGACCGAGGCCTTGAAGAAGAAGATCAAGAAGGCCCTGTTCTATCCGATCGCAGTGCTCGTGGTCGCGGTCATCGTATCCGTGATCTTGCTGGTCTTCGTGATTCCGCAGTTCGAGTCGCTGTTCAAGGGCTTCGGAGCCGATCTGCCTGCATTCACCCAAATGGTCGTGAACCTGTCGCGCTTCGTCCAGCATCAGGGGTGGTGGCTGGCGATCGTGGTTGGCGCAGGGGTCTGGGGATTTTTCCACGTCCTCAAGCGCTCGCGCCCGATGCAGCTCGTGATGGACCGTCTCATGCTGAAAATCCCCGTTCTCGGACCCATCCTCATCAAGTCCGCCATCGCGCGCTTCGCGCGAACGCTCTCCACCATGTTCGCCGCCGGCGTGCCGCTGGTCGAGGCCATGGCATCGGTCGCAGGCGCCACGGGCAACATCGTCTACGAAGAGGCGGTGCTGCGTATGAAGGACGAAGTGGCCACGGGCGGACGGCTGCAGCGGGCGATGGAGAACACGGGCCTCTTTCCCAACATGGTGAACCAGATGATCGCCGTGGGCGAGGAATCCGGTGCCCTCGACACGATGTCGGCCAAGGTCGCGGAATTCTACGAGCAGGAGGTCGACAACGCGGTGGACGCCATGTCGAGCCTCATGGAACCGATGATCATGGTGGTGCTCGGGGTGCTCGTGGGCGGCATGGTGATCGCCATGTACCTGCCGATCTTCAAGCTCGGCCAAGCCGTGGGGTAGATCCTGCGTCCGCGGCCGACGGACTCCGCGCTTCGAAGCTTCGCGCATGCTGACCGACGTCGCTGAGCTGTATGCGACGAGCCCGTTGCTCTTGACGGGCTCGGTGTTCGTGATCGGGCTTATGATCGGAAGCTTCCTCAACGTCGTGATCTACCGGCTCCCCATCATGCTCGAGCGGGACTGGCACGCCCAGGCGGCGGAGTTGGTCTCCTCGAGCGCGCCTGCCGCCACCGAGCCGCTCAACCTGCTGACCCCGCGATCTGCCTGTCCCAACTGCAAGGCACCGATCCCGGCGTGGCAGAATATTCCCGTGGTGAGCTGGCTTTTCCTGCGCGGCCGCTGCGCCGCCTGTAAGGCCCCGATATCGCTGCGCTATCCGTTGGTGGAGCTCGCCACCGCTATTCTGTCCGCGTGGGTCGCGTGGCATTTCGGCTTCGGTGTCGCGACGGCTTGTGCCCTGGCGGTCACCTGGTCCTTGATTGCGCTCACCGGGATCGACCTCGACCATCAGCTGCTTCCCGACGCCATCACCCTGCCGCTCCTGTGGGCCGGCCTCCTCGCTGCGGTCGCGATCGGCCCGCTGCCGGGCGCATCGCTCCCCGTCTCGCCGCGCGATGCGATCATCGGCGCCGCCGTCGGGTATACGAGCCTGTGGCTGGTGTTTCACGCCTTTCGCCTGATCACCGGCAAGGAGGGCATGGGATACGGCGACTTCAAGCTGTTCGCGGCGTTCGGGGCTTGGATGGGGTGGAAGACGCTGCCTCTGATCATTCTCGTGTCCGCCGCCGTGGGCGCCGCGATCGGGATCTTGATGATCGTCCTGCGCGGACGCGATCGCGCAGCCCCGATGCCGTTCGGGCCGTATCTCGCCTCCGCGGGCTGGCTTGCGCTGATGTACGGGGATTCGCTGATCGACGGGTATCTGCGCATCTCCGGGCTCAAGCACTGAGCATGGCGCGGCGACTTACGATCGGCCTCACCGGCGGAATCGCGAGCGGCAAGAGCACGGTGGAGCAGCGCTTCTTGGAGCTCGGCGCTGCGGTGATCGATGCCGACGACTCCTCGCGCGCCGTGGTTGCCCGGGGCCAACCCGGACTCGCGGCCGTCGTCGCGCGCTTCGGTGCAGCAGTGCTCACCGCGCAAGGCGAGCTCGATCGGCGCGCGCTGCGCAGCCTCGTGTTCGCGGATCCCGAGAAGCGGCGCGACCTGGAGGCGATCCTGCATCCCTTGATCCGCGAGCACATGGCACTCGAGGCTTCGCGGGCGGTCGGACCTTACCTGGTGCTCTCGATCCCCTTGCTGGTGGAGGGCGGATCGCGCGATCGGGTGGATCGTATCCTCGTCGTCGACGTGGATGAGGCCGTGCAGATGCAACGGCTCATGACGCGCGACTCCATCGGCGCCGATGAGGCGCGCTCGATTCTCGCTGCCCAGTCGAGCCGCGCGAGCCGCCTGCGCGCGGCCGACGATGTGCTCGAGAATTCGGGAACCGTCAGCGAATTGCGACAGGCGGTCGATCGCCTGCACGAGCGTTATCTCGCGCTCGCCGCGAGCATGCCCGATTGATTGGGCGCGCGCGGGCCGCCGTGACCTGAGCGCGCAGCGAAAATTCAAGGTTTACCATGGCCCTCGTGTTGGATCAGAATACGGCCATGAGCTCCTACCCCGATCCCCGGGCCGACTCCGATCCGCAACTGGCGCCGATCGTCTATGAGCAGCCGCTGAACGAGCGGATGCGGACCTTTTTGCGCCTCGAATTCCTCTACACCCAGGCGACTTATCATGCGGAGCTCGACAACGCATGGAGCGCTCGCGCCGCGGTCGCGAGCCTGCTCGAGATTCTGGCGATCACGGCTCGCGGCGATTCGAGGAGCGATGTCCTCAAGGAGCTCGAGCGTCACGTCAACGTGCTCAAGGAATATCAGTCCAAGACCGGCGTGGACCCGAGCCGCCTCAAATCGTTGATGTCGAACCTCTTGAAGCTGCGCGAGGATCTGGCGACCGCGGGGGCGAACTTCATGGGACCGTTGCGCGACTCCGAGTTCCTGAGCGCCATCAAGCATCGTAGCGCGATCCCGGGAGGCACCTGCGATTTCGATCTGCCGGACTACTCGTACTGGCTCAACCGTCCGGCACAGATTCGCGCCGCCGAATTCAACGGCTGGTTGGCGCTGATTCGCCCGCTCTGCGACAGCATCGCGGAGCTCCTCTGGCTCACCCGCCAGAATGCCAAGCGCAAATCGGAAACGGCGCCCGGCGGCGTTTTTCAGCTGCAGTTCGAGCGCGAGACGCCGTGCCAGCTGGTAAGGGTGACCTTGCCCGCACAGAGCGAGCTGTTTCCCGAGATCAGCGGTAGCCAGCACCGCTGCACCATCCGCTTCCTGCAGTGGATCGACGCGACGAGCCGTCCCGTGGGCGTAGAGCGCGACGTGCCCTTCCTGCTCACCTGCTGTACCTGAGACTGAAACCCACATCACCTGAAGGCACGTGAAGACACGTCGATGGCAACCACGGTGAAATGTCCGACTTGCCGGCGAGCGGTCGAGTGGTCCCCGGAATCGCTCTATCGGCCGTTCTGCAGCGAGCGCTGCCGTCTGATCGACTTGGGAGCGTGGCTCAGCGAGGAGCGCAAGATTCCGGATGAGGCCGGCGCCGAGCGGGACTCTGCGAGCGAGTACGAATCCGGTGCCGACCTCGATTCGCGCAGCGGAGAGTCTTGAGTCATGGAACCCGAGTTCTGGCACGAACGTTGGCGCAGCGGCGAGATCGGGTTTCATCAATCGACGGTGGACCGCAACTTGCGCCGTCACTGGCCTTCGCTCGCTCTGCCCAAGGGGAGCCGCGTATTCGTTCCCCTGTGCGGCAAGAGCCTCGACCTCTTGTGGCTGCGCGATGCGGGCCACTCCGTCGTGGGTGTCGAGATCTCGGCCGTCGCGGTCGAGGCGTTTTTCGCCGAGAACGGAATTTCCGCGAGGCGCCGCGTGCAGGGCGACTTCGACATCCTCGAGGCCGCGAATCTCACGTTGTTCCGCGGCGATTTCTTCGCTCTCACGCCCGCTCTCCTCGGCGACGTGGCAGCACTCTATGACCGCGCGGCGCTCGTCTCCTGGAAAGGGGAGCAAAGGCCGCGCTACGTCGAGCACGTGGCGACGCTCACGAGCTCCGCGGCCCAGATACTGCTGATCAGCTTGGAGTACCCGCAGGCACAGATGTCCGGCCCCCCCTTCTGCGTCGACGGCGCCGAGGTTCGGCGTCTGTACTCGCCGCTGTTCAGAATCGAGGAGATCGCCCGGGGCGATATCCTGGCATACGAGCCGCGATTTCGCGCGCGCGGGCTCAAGGAGTTGTTCGAAGTGTGCTATCACCTGGTTCGGCTTTAGGAGCGGCCCTGATCGCCTGCGCCGCGGCCACCGCGTCTCGGGCGGCCGAGCTCACGATCGATCGGCTATTCGACGCGCCGGCGCTCTCCGGGCCGTCCGTCACGGGACTCAAGATCTCCCCCGACGCCTCGCGCATCACCTACCTGCAAGGCAAGGCGGAGAACAAGGATCGGCTCGACCTGTGGGAGTACGACCTCACCGACAGGACGAGTCGCATCCTCGTGGATTCCAACGTGCTCGCGAGCGCCGATGAGAGGCTCTCGAGCGAGGAGGCGAATCGGCGCGAGCGGCAGCGCATCGCCGCCCTCTCCGGAATCGTGGAGTACTCGTTCGCGCCATCCGCCCGTGCGCTCTTGTTCCCGCTGAACGGCAGGCTCTACTACTACGACCTCAGCAAGGCTCCCGCTCAGGCCGTCGCCGAGATCGCGCGTTCCAAGAGCCCCGCCACCGATGCGAGCATTTCGCCCCATGGCGGCTATGTCGCTTTCGTCCGCGACCAGAATCTGTGCGTGTACGACCTCGCCACCAGGCAAGAGAAGGCTCTGACCGAGGATGGCGGCGGAGCGATCAAGAACGGCATGGCGGAATTCGTCGCGCAGGAGGAGATGGACCGAAACACCGGCTATTGGTGGGCGCCGGATGAGCGCCACATTGCGTTCGTGCGAGTCGACGAGACACCGGTGAAAGTCACGCAGCGCTTCGAGATCTCCGCGGATAACGTCGATACCTTCTCGCAGCGTTATCCTGCCGCGGGCGGGCCGAACGTGCTGGTGCGCTTAGGGGTCGTCGATGTGCGCACGCGGGCGGTGACCTGGGTCGACCTGGGCGCGGACCCGGACATCTACCTCGCGCGCGTCACCTGGCTGCCCGACGGCAAGAGCCTCGCCGTCGAGCGCGAGAGCCGCGATCAACGCCGCCTCGATTTGCTGTTCGCGAACATCGATACGGGCGAGAGCCGCCTCGTGCTCACCGAGACGAGCGACAGTTGGATCGACCTGGATGACGAGCTCACCTTCTTGAGAAAGTCGCGCGAGTTCGTCTGGGCATCGG
>DATHCO010000203.1:0-28506 GCA_035319505.1 Steroidobacteraceae bacterium
ATGCTCGGCACGGCAGGCGCCTCAGTTTGCGGCTTCTTGTCACGGATGCCGATATTGCTGTCGTCGAGGGTCGGCTGCTCGGCGATCTGGTAGCTCGCCGTGGAGTTCTCCGGCAGCTCCTTCTCGTCGTCGCGAATGCGCCGCAGGGAGTACGCCGGGGTCTGCAGATGCGGGTTCGGCACAATGACCAGCGAGACCTTGTCCCGCGATTCGATCTGACTGAGCCATTCGCGCTTTTCGTTGATCAGATAAGTCGCCACATCCACCGGGACCTGAGCGATCACCCGGCCGGTGCGCTCCTTGCGGGCCTCCTCGCCGATCAGACGCAACAGAGCGAGGGACATCGATTCGACGCTGCGGATGGTGCCCATGCCGCTGCATCGCGGACAATGGATGTGGGTGGTCTCGCTCAGTGCGGGTCGCAGGCGCTGGCGCGACATCTCGAGCAGTCCGAAGCGCGAGAGCCTGCCCATCTGGATGCGGGCACGGTCCATCTTGACCGCCTCGCGCAGCATGTCCTCAACGGCGCGCTGATTGGCCTGTGATTCCATATCGATGAAATCGATCACGATCAGTCCGCCGATGTCGCGCAGGCGCAGCTGCCGTGCAATCTCCTCGGCGGCCTCGAGATTGGTGCTGCGGGCGGTCGCCTCGATATCCCCGCCCCGGGTGCTGCGCGCCGAGTTGATGTCGATCGCGACCAGCGCCTCGGTGTGATCGATCACGAGGCTCCCTCCCGAGGGCAGGATGACCTTGTGCGAGTACGCCGACTCGATCTGGCTCTCGATCTGATAGCGCGTGAAGAGCGGCACCGGATCTTGGTATAGCTTGAGCTTGCGCTGCGCATCCGGCGGCATGAACCGCTGCATGTACTCCTGGGCCTTTTGAAATGCCTCGGGCTGGTCGATCAGGCATTCCCCGACATCGTCCGAGAAATAATCGCGCAGCCCGCGGGTCACGGCGTCGCTCTCCTGGAATATCAGGAAAGGCGCCGGTCGGCCCTCGTTCGCCTGCACGATCGCATCCCAGGCGCTCTTCAAATTGTTGAGGTCCCATTGCAGCTCTTCGGTCGAGCGCCCGACCCCGGCGGTGCGCACGATGGCACCCATGCCATCGGGTATCTGCAGTCCACTCATGGCCTCTCGCGTCTGATCGCGATCCTCGCCCTCGATGCGGCGCGACACGCCGCCGGCGCGCGGACTGTTCGGCATCAGCACGAGAAAACGACCCGCGAGACTGATGAAGGTAGTGAGCGCGGCGCCCTTGTTACCGCGCTCCTCCTTCTCGACCTGTACGATCAGCTCCTGACCTTCCTGCAGCAGGTCCTTGATATTGAGCCGACCGCCCGGTCCGGGCTGTGAACGGAAGTACTCCTTGGAGACTTCCTTGAGGGGAAGGAAACCGTGGCGCTGCGCTCCGTAATCGACGAAGGCCGCTTCGAGACTCGGCTCGATCCGCGTGATGCGGCTCTTGTAGATATTCGATTTTTTCTGTTCCCGAGAGGGAATCTCAATCGATAAGTCGTATAGCTTCTGACCGTCGACGAGCGCGACTCGCAGTTCTTCTTCTTGAACTGCGTTGACGAGCATTCTTTTCATGTGCCTCAACTGAAGTGGTAGAGGCCGCGGAGAGCGCGAGAATACAAGCCGGTCGGGCCGCGACGGTGGTCACGGCACTGAGGAAGGAAACGCCGAACGCGAGCCATGCGAGCGGCATCAACTCAACCCAATTCTGCCAATCTGTATACGGCAAGCCCGAGGCCTTGTTCTCGGTCTAGAGACGGGAGGAGCTCCAAGCGGGGGCTCTCTGGCTCTCATCGGCCGAGCGATGGTCTGGAAATCCAGAACCAACTAATATGCGACGCCCCCAATAATGGAGCGCCGCCTGGAAACCGGTGTCAAATGTCCCACCCCACGTCGCCGTTCGGATAGGCCGTCGTCCTGCAAGGCAGGCGAGCTGACACGGTTTTGAAACACTATCACAGTAGCGGCTCCAGGGTCAATGTAATCAATATCTTAGAGTTTGAAGCGGGTAATATTCCAAAGACCATGACAGGGGCCGAACCCAAACCCTCAGATTCAAAGAGCCTTCGCAGTGCGGTGAGCCGGCACACCATCAGCGCAGGGGAAGCCGGTCAGCGGATCGACAATTTTCTCCTGCGCCACTTCAAGACGGTCCCGCGCAGTCGCATTTACCGGCTGCTGCGCAAGGGGGAGGTACGCGTCAACCGCAAACGCGTGGATGCGCAATACCGCATCGCCGCCGGCGATGAGGTGCGCCTGCCCCCGGTGCGGATCGAGGGCAGCGGCGGCCAGGCTAAGCCCTCCTCGAGCCTGCAGGCGCTGATCGAGCGGGCGGTGATCTACGAGGACAGGCATCTCTTGGTGATCGACAAGCCCGCGGGGGTTGCCGTGCACGGCGGGAGCGGCATGAGCTTCGGCGTGATCGAGGCGCTGCGCGCGTCGCGGCCACGCGAGACGCTGGAGCTCGTCCATCGTCTCGACCGCGATACGAGCGGCTGTCTGGCCGTGGCGCGAGATCGTGCCACGCTCGTGTCGCTGCACGCGCTGATTCGAAACCACGGCATGCACAAGACGTATCTGGCGCTGGTAGCGGGAAGCTGGCAGCTCGGCACCAAACGCATCGATGCGCCGCTCGCGACCGATGACCGCCGCCACGGTGAGCGGCACGTGCGCGTAGCCCCGCTCGGCAAGGACTCGGTCAGCCTATTCAAGCCGGTGCAATTTTTCGGCAAATCGGCGACTTTGATGGAAGTGGACATCTCGACGGGGCGCACCCACCAAATTCGAGTTCACGCCGCGTTCGCCGGACATCCGCTGCTCGGCGACGACAAATATGGTGATCGCGAGCGCAACGCCGAGTTCAAGCGCCTTGGGCTGAAGCGCATCTTCCTGCATGCTCAGTCCATCGCGTTCGATCAGCCCGGATCGCAGGTGCCCTTGCACCTGAGCGCGCCGCTGCCGGCGGAGCTCAAGGCGGTGCTCGATGCGCTCGCCTTGCCTAAGCGCCGGATACGGACCGCGCAGAGAACCTGAGCCGACTATGACACGCGGGCTACGGAATCTGGAACCCGACCTGACGCAGCACCGCGCACAGTCGGATCAAGGGTAGCCCGATGAGGGCGCTTGGATCGTCGCTCTCGATCGACTCGCACAAGGCGATGCCGAGGGCCTCGCTCTTGAACCCGCCCGTGCAATCCAAGGGCGACTCGCGCGCCACGTAGCGCTCGATGGTGGCCTGATCGAGCACACGGAACCTGACGCGCGTGCTCGCCACGAACTCAAATGCGCTGGCGTCGCGCTCACGCACGACTGCCACGGCCGTAAGGTAGGTGACCGTGGATCCCGAGCAGCTCCTCAGTTGCTCGATGCAGCGCGCCTGTGTGCCGGGTTTGCCAAGGATCGTCTCGCGCCGATCCGCATCGATCCGCAGCGCCGCCTGGTCGGAGCCGATGACCCAGGCATCCGGATACCGCTCCGCCACCGCGCGAGCCTTGGCGAGGGCCAGCCGGGTCACCAGCGCGAGACCGCTCTCGCCCACCCGCGAGCTCTCGTCGATGCCAGGGGCCACACAGCGAAAGGGCGCGATCACGCGCTCGAGAAGCGAGTGTCGATAGCTCGAGGTCGAGGCCAGCACGAGATCAGGCGGAGACTTCAAAAACAACGACTTGCACCTGATCCGGTTTTGACAGAGGGGGGAACCCGACCTATTATACGCGCCCCATGGCAGAGGGCTCGCCAGACCTCGTCGACTACCTGCGCCTGGCCGAGGACGCCCAAGTCATAGAGCGCGTCTACGAGCTCGCTCAACTGCCTCGATTGCAGGACGTGCTCGCGGAGCCCAAGGGCACTCTGAGCGCGCGCTTCGCATTCTGGAGGGCGCGCTCCGGCCGCGCGGGAGCGAGCGTCGCGATTCGCGCCGAGCCATGGCTCACCTGTCAGCGCTGCATGCAAGGATTTGCATTCCCGGTGCAGAGCGGCAGCGAGGTCGAGTTCGCGGCCGATGAAGAGGCGGCCGCGGCGGACACGCAGCGGGAGATCTTCCGCACCGATGGGAGGTGGGTGCGCTTGAGAGATCTTGCCGAGGAAGAGTTATTGCTGGCGTTGCCGATCATAGCGGCGTGCAGCACACCGCAGAGTTGCGCAAAGGCGCCTAGCTTCGCCGCGCAGGGCGCACAGGAGTCGGACGGAATGCGGCGCCCGTTTAGCGGTTTACAGGATTTGTTGAAGAAACCGTGACAGGACAAGAGGACCCATGGCAGTTCAAAAGAGCAGAAAAACCCCATCGAAGCGCGGCATGCATCGGTCGCATTCCGCGCTCTCCGTGCCCGCAGTGTCGATCGACGCGAAAAGCGGCGAAACACACGCGCGGCATCGCATCTCACGCGACGGCTACTATCGCGGTCGAAAGGTGCTTCAAACCAAGGCAGACGTGGAAGCCGAAGACTAGCTCCAGCGCGCCGGGCAGAGCCCCTGTCGGCGCCCGAGCCGTGTAGAGAGACCCATCGTGTCGGCGCTGCTCCATATAGCCATCGACGCCATGAGCGGCGACTGCGGGCCATCAGTTTGTGTGCCCGCAGCCCTCAGCGCGGCGCGCCAGTTCCCCGATGTGAAGTTCACCTTGGTCGGCAGACAAGCCGATCTGGAAAGCGAGCTCGCCGCAACGAGACCCGCGAACGTCGCTTGCCTCTTCGCCGCGGAAGTGGTGGAAATGGCCGATCATCCGCGCGAGGCGTTGCGGCGTAAGAAGGACTCCTCGATGCGGCGCGCGCTCGATCTGGTCAAGGCGCGGGACGCCAATGCTTGTGTGAGCGCCGGCAACACGGGCGCTCTCATGGCGATGGCGCACTTCGTCGTGAAGATGATCCCGGGAGTGGAAAGACCCGCGCTCGTCCAGTTGATCCCCTCGCGGGGGGGGCATACCTACATGCTCGATCTGGGCGCGAATGCGTCGTGTACCCCCGAGCAGCTGTGCCAGTTCGCCGTGATGGGATCGGTGTTGGCGGCGGATCTGGAGGGTGCGCACGAACGGCCACGCGTCGGATTGCTCAACATCGGCGAGGAGGAGATGAAGGGCAACGAGACCGTGCGCAGCGCGCACAATCTGATTGCTGCGAGCGGCCTCAACTACGTCGGGTTCGTCGAGGGGCACGATATCTTCTCCGACCAAGTGGACGTGGTCGTCACCGACGGCTTCACGGGCAATGTCGCCTTGAAGGCGATGGAAGGTGCGGCGCGCCTCATCAGCGAGGTGTTGCGCGAGGAGTTCACGCGCACGGCGGCGCGCAGGTTGGGAGCGCTCGCGGCTCGGGCGAGCCTCAACGCCATACGCACGCGCTTGGACCCCAGGCGATACAATGGCGCCACCATGGTCGGTCTGAACGGAATCGTGATCAAGAGCCACGGCGACGCCGACCTGTTCGGATTTCAACGCGCCATCGAGGTCGCGGTGCTGGAGGCCCGCGGCGCCGTACCGGCGAGAATCGCGCAGAGGCTGGGCGCCGCAGGCTCCTAGACCCCGAAGGATTGCCATGTATTCACGCATCGCCGGAACCGGCAGCTATCTGCCCGAGAAGATACTGACCAACGCGGACTTGGAACGGTTCGTCGACACGAGTGACGAGTGGATCCGCTCGCGAACCGGCATCGCGCGCCGCCACGTGGCCTCGGAGGGCGAGACAACGACCGATCTCGCGGAGCACGCCGCGCGCCGCGCGATGGCCGCCGCGCAAGTCACACCGGCGGATGTCGATCTCATCTGCGTCGGAACCACGACGCCCGATCTGGTGTTCCCCAATGTCGGCACGCTGCTGCAGGTTCGCTTGGGGCTGCAGAGGCCATGCCCGGCGTTCAGTTTGGAAGCGGCGTGCACGGGATTCGTGTACGCCTTGAGCGTGGCGGACAAGTTCGTTCGCCTGGGTGAGTCGAAATGCGCGCTCGTGGTCGGAGCGGAGACTCTGACGCGGATCATCGATTGGAAGGACCGGGGAACCTGCGTACTGTTTGCCGACGGCGCCGGAGCCGTGGTGCTCGAGCCCTCGGCCGAGCCGGGAATCATCAGCACCCGACTGCACTCGGACGGTCGCTACAAGGATTTGTTGATGTATCCGGACGGTGTCTCGAAGGGATTCAATCTGGTGCGCGAGGGCAAGGCCAGCGTGCAGATGAAAGGCAATGAAGTCTACAAATTCGCGGTCAACACCTTGGGTCAGCTGGTAACCGAGACCTTAAGCGCCAGCAACATCTCCAAGGCTCAACTCGACTGGCTGATTCCGCATCAGGCCAACATTCGGATCATCGAGGCGATCGCGAGGCGGCTCGAATTGCCGATGGAGCGGGTGATCGTCACCATCGGCGACCATGGCAACACCTCTGCGGCCTCGGTCCCGCTCGCGCTCGACGTCGGCGTCCGCGACGGCCGGGTACGGCGCGGCCAACTGCTTCTTCTGGAAGCCTTCGGCGGCGGGTTCACCTGGGGATCCGCGCTCATTCGCTACTGAGGCGACATGCGCGGCCGTGTGCACGGCTCGATCGGACGGGTCGCCTTGGCCGGCTTGGCTCTGCTCGGCTCGAGCGGGGGCGGGGCGCAGGCGGACGTGTTTGCGCTCGAGTCCGGCCGGGACTCGATCGGTGAGCCCGGGCAGATGCAGGCCGAGCGCGAGGATACGCTGCCCGACATCGCCCGCCGCTATCATCTCGGATTTGACGAGATCATCGCTGCCAATCCCGGAGTGGATACCTGGCTGCCGGGCGCCGGAACCCGGGTCCGCCTGCCAACGCAGCACTTGCTGCCGGCCGTGCCGCGCACCGGCATCGTGATCAATCTGCCGGACGGGCGACTGTATTATTTCCACACCGACGCGCACGGCAATCCCATCGTCGAGACCTATCCCATCAGCGTGGGCAAGATGGACTGGAAGACCCCGATCGGGCTCACCACCGTCGTGGAGAAGGCGAGGCGGCCGACGTGGTATCCACCGAAATCGGTGCGCGAGACCCACCTCAAAGACGGGGACATCCTGCCGGAATTCGTCCCCCCGGGGCCCGACAACCCGATGGGCGAATACGCGCTGCGCCTCGGGATTCCGGGCGGTGGCTACTTCATCCACGGCACCAACAAGCCAGTGGGCGTGGGCATGCAGATCACCCACGGCTGCATCCGCCTGTATCCGGAGGACATCGAGCGTCTATTCGAGGAGATCCCCGTCGGGATGCCGGTGCGCATCGTCAATCAGCGCATCAAGACCGGATGGATCGACGGCGCGCTCTATCTCGAGGTGCACCACCCCTTGGATAGCGTGAACCCAAAGGACGTCGAGGACTTGACAGCGGTCACGCGCAGCATCGTCGCCGCCACTGCGCAGCGGCGAGTCATGATCGACTGGGACACCGCGGAAAGGATCTTCGACGAAGCGGACGGTGTTGCCACCCGCATCTCGATCGACCGCCCGGTCGCGCGCGAGAGTACCCCCGGCGCTCGGCCGGCGAACTCCTTAAAGAAAAACGCCGCGGTCTGCACCGCGGCGTTCACGCGCACATAAACGCTCGGCTTACTTCGACACGGACTTCTTGAACATGCGATCGATCTTTTCGTTGATCTGCTCGATCGCAGTCGAGTTTTGCTGAGAGGTCGACAGCGCCTGATTGGCCGTGCTCTGCGCGCCGGAGGCCGCCGAGGAGGCACTTTGAGCCGCGCTCAGCGCGGCGGCGGCATCACTCTGCGCCTTGGCGGTGTCGCTCTGCAGCTTTGCGACCTGTGACTTGAGATCGTCGATCTGCGCCTGAATCGGCTTCAGGTCAGTGCACCCTGCGAAAGCGATTACGCAGGCTGCGGCGACCGAGGCCTTGAGTGTCGTCGAAAATGTCATAGCTAGTCCCCTAGGGTTGTTACTTCATTCGTTGCGGAACATCCTAAAGTGTGCGCGTGCACCAGGGCCCAGTCGCTAGGTCGGGCTCTATGCGTTGCAACACAGTCGTACATAAAGCCAAATTCGCGCCGCGATTGCAACTGAAAAGGTTGTTATGTCGGCAGATAACGACGAATTCTACCCCGGTTTTCTCGCGCATATTAAATCGCCGTAAGAAAAGAAATCGAGAACTCATTGATGCATGTAAGTTTTACAGCCCGCTCGAGGCTCCTCTGCAGGCGGCATCTGCGGGCATCTGCGTATGAGCGGGCCGCGCAGGGCGCGCGGGCGAATTCTTCGCTGTCGCTGGCGCGAGCGAAACGTTCAAGCGCCGAGCGAAATCTTCAAGAGCTCCGTGACTGCTCGATGCGCCTGGTTGATGGCCGAGTCGGTATAGGCAGCGCCGCCAAGGTCGCATTGCCGTCCGGAAAATGCAGCTTGAAGGACCCGCCGGTATCTGCGTAACCGGCGGGCGTATAGCCCATGCGAGCAATGGAGCCCTTGGCGAGATGCATGCCCTGAAATCCCGGGGCCCCGAGACCCCAGCAATCGAGCGCGGATACCGCATCGGCTCCGACGCCCCATTCGCTCATCGTCATGGCGCGATAGAGCTTCAGCACCTCGGAGTCGGCGCGCACGACCTCGCGCAGGAACGCCTCGTAACTCATGCGCGACAAGCGCTGCTTCTTCTCGTCGGAGGAAAGGCCCGGCATGTAGTCGATCGAGCCGGCGGTCAGATCGGCGATTTGCCGCCGAGCGCGCTCGGACAGGGGCGCCTCGCCGAGTGAGCGTGCCTCCATCGTCGTCTCGATGTCCGCTCCGACCACGAGCTTGTCGGCGCCGAAGGTCTCACGATCGAAGAAAACCGCGGCTTGAGCCCGAGATGATCGTAGAAGCTCAAGTGCTGGGTGGTTCTTGCAAGGTGTTCGACGTCGATCCCCAGGGTTCTCAATAAACCATCCGCGACGGGTCCGTAGGGGCGCGGGCTGTCGATCTCTAATGTGCCGCCGTTCATCAAATGAAGGTGCCCATCCAGATTGAACTCGTTGCGCTTGGCGTGGCCGCCGAAATCATCGTGGTTATCGAGAATGAGAATGCGGCGATCGGCCGCAGTCTGGGCGCGGTAGAAGTGCGCGGCGGCGAGTCCGCTGATCCCGGCACCCACGACGACGAGATCGTATTGCTCACCGGTATCGGTCGCCTGCGCCAAAGGCTCCCCGTCGCGCAGCGCATGGGCCGCCTCGAAGGAGCCGGGATGACTGCCGCGAAGCCCGGTGAGAGCCGAGCCGGGGGGGGTAGTAACCCAGGCATTTTGGGCCTCCTCAGGGGTGGATGAAGAGGCGGCGGCGAGGAGAGAGCGGGAGGAGGCCCACGTGGCGCTTCCGAAAGCGATGCCGTTCAGGAAATCGCGTCGGGTGATGGGGCAGTGCATTCCAAGTGCGCGGTCTTTGTCTTTTTGCATGATTTTCTTCGAGTTTTAGGCTTCGAAAGCTCTTTGGAGAACTTGCCCTAACTCCCCTTGTCAGCTTCGGGAAACTGTATATAATGACAGTGTCTACATATACAGGTGCTTTATGACCGACCTCACGCCTCGGCAGACTCAAATTCTCCGACTCATTCAATCCTCGATTGCTGAGAACGGAATGCCACCCACTCGAGCGGAAATCGCGCGCACCCTCGGTTTCAAGTCTCCCAATGCGGCCGAGGAGCATTTGCGCGCTCTGCAACGCAAGGGAGTCATCGATCTGATTCCCGGCGCTTCGCGCGGCATTCAGCTCAAAGATATTCTGCGGGAACAATTGGGATTGCCGCTCGTCGGCCGAGTCGCTGCGGGCCGCCCGATCCTGGCCGAGGAGCATATCGAAAGGCGTTACCAGATCGATCCTCAATTGTTCCAACCGCAGCCGCACTACCTGTTGAAAGTGCAGGGCATGAGTATGAAAAACGCCGGCATTCTGCATGGAGATCTGGTCGCCGTGCACCGCACGCCCGAAGTACGCAATCGTCAAATCGTCGTCGCGCGATTGGAGAACGAAGTCACCGTCAAACGCTATCGGCAGGAAGGCTCGATTGTGTGGCTGCTGCCCGAAAATGCCGATTTCGAACCCATTCGCGTCGATCTGAGAACCGAGCCCCTGATGATCGAAGGAGTGGTGGTCGGGGTACTTCGTCGCGGTAAAGACGTGGATGCCGCGTGAGGCGTCCGCGCTTGCGGATTTGCTGGCCGATGCACGGATCTGGAAATTAAAAGACGTCTCGGCTGCTGCGTCGCGTACAGTTTGGTCGACCGGTCGAAGCGGGCTCGATGCTCGCTTGCCGGGCGGCGGATGGCCGGCCGCATCGCTCGTCGAGGTGCTGCTCGATGCGGCCGGTCTTGCGGCCGGCTTGGGTGAGGTACAACTTTTTTTGCCCGCTTTGGCGCAAGGCCAGCGCCAGGGCGACGGCGAGCCTCGATGGCTGGTCTGGATTGCGCCGCCTCATGAACCCTTCGCACCGGCTTTGGCGCAGCAGGGAATTGAATTGGGCCGCTTCTTGGTGGTGCGGCCCGCCACGGCCACCGAAGCGCTGTGGGCGGCCGAGCAGGCGCTGGGATCGGGGGTGTGTGCGGCGGTGCTCTTGTGGCTGAAAGGGAGCGATGAGCGCTGGCTGCGGCGCTTGAAGCTCGCAGCCGAGGCGGGCGGCGCGCTCGCCGTGCTGTTTCGCCCCGAGCGGCATCGGTTCGAGTCTTCACCCGCCACGTTGCGTTTATTGTTGACCCGAGGCCGCGAGGAGCCGCTTCTAGAGATCCTCAAAGTGCAAGGCGGCCGCCCCGGGCCTGTCGAGTCCGAAGTCCCGCGAGCGGATCTCGCATCATGAAATCGCGCCCCCGCGCTGTCACGGCGGATTTATTCGCCGCCGCTTCGGCTCCCGCCGCGGCCGATCCGGCGCCGCTTCAGACACTCGTTGTTCCACCGCCGGCCGCCGTTGCGCCGGCCACGAGCCGCGCGCCTGTGCGCACGAAACATCTGTGGTACGCGGCCGTGTTTCCGCAGCTCGACCAGGAGTCTGCTGCCTCAAACGCGGAGGGACGAGCGGCCGTGCTGCGACGTCTGAGTCTTCATGCGCAGCAATTCACCTCGCTGGTCAGTATCGAAATGCCGAACTCCTTGCTCCTCGAGATTGGAGGGAGCATCAAGCTGTTCGGCTCACTCGAGGCGTTGCATGCCGACATCGATGCCGAGTGGAGTCGTCTGAAGCACGATACCTCGAGTGCTACGGCACCCTCGGCGCTGGCGGCGCTGTGGTTCGCGCGCGCCGGCAAACGAGTGCTCATCGAAGATCCCGGTTCGCTCGCGAGCAAGCTCGCAGATCTGCCCCTCGCGTGCACCTCCTGGGACCTCGAGCGCTTGCAGACCTTGCACGCCATGGGCGTGACCCGGGTCGGTGAATTGCTGCGACTGCCGCGCGCCGGCTTGGCGCGACGTTTCGGCCCCGCCGCCGTGCTCGATCTGGACCTCGCTCTGGCGCGGCAGGCGGCGCCGCGCCGAGCATTCGTGCCGCGCGAGCGGTTTCGCGAGCGCTGTGATTTCGAGACCGAAGTCGAGACCGTCGCGTATCTCGAGAAGACACTCGAGCCTTTGGTCGAACGCTGCGCCCGGTTTTTACGCGAACGCCAGGCCGGCGTGCAGGCCTTGGAGCTACGGCTCGAGCACCGCACGCACCCCCTTACCCGAGTGCATCTCGGGCTGGCGAGCACCACGAGCGAGCAGCGACGTTTTCAGGACGTGCTTGCTCAGCAATTGTCCCGGCTCGAGCTGGCGGCACCGATCCGGCGCATGACGCTCTTATCGGGTCCTCTACAGCCGCTTCCGGCCGGCTCGCTCGATGCCTTCGCTCATCTGGGAGGCGCCGGCGGGCGGGATACGGCGCCGCAATTGGTCGAGCGCTTGCGCGCGCGACTCGGCGAACAAGCGGTTTATGGGATCTGTCCGGTGCCGGAGCACCGTCCCGAGGCAGCCTGGCGACGCGTGCATGAGCTCTCGTGGTGTGCGAGCCCTCGGGGACGGGATGCGAGCTCGCGCGTACGCGGGGGATCCCCGACGATCGATCAGGATCTGGCGCGGCCGGTGTGGTTGCTGGATGAGCCCACGAAGCTCCGCGACTCGGACGTGCGCCGATGGCGACAGGGGGAGATGATCTTCGAGGAAGGTCCCGAGCGGATCGAGAGCGGGTGGTGGGACGGTAGGGACGTGGCACGCGATTACTACATCGCGCGGCGCTCGGGCGGCGCACGGCTCTGGATTTTTCAGGAACGGCAGTCCAAGTGCTGGTACTTGCACGGCGTATTCGCTTGAGATCCGGGAATTTTCGTGTACGCCGAACTCCATGCCTTGAGCAATTTCTCGTTCTTGCGCGGAGCCTCGCACCCCGAAGAACTCATCACCCAAGCCAAATCCTCGGGTTATCGCGCGCTCGCAATCACCGATGAATGCTCGCTCGCAGGCGTGGTGCGCGCGCACCTCGCTGCCAAGCAGTGCGAGCTCAAGCTGATCGTCGGCGCGGAGCTCAAGTGCACCGATCAGCTCAAGCTCGTTGCACTCGCCGCCGACCGCTCGAGCTACGGAGCGCTCTGCCGCCTGATCAGCCACGCCCGTCGCGCCGGCGATAAAGGCAGCTATCGGCTCGAGCGCAAGGATCTCGAGAACGCACTCGAGGGGTGCCTCCTCATTTGGCTGCCGCGGACCGGAAGGAGGCCACTGCCGCAACACCTCGCGGACGGCCGCTGGCTCAAGGAGCGTTTCGCCGGCCGTCTGTGGATCGGCGTCGAGCTCCTGACCGGCGGCTTCGATACACGCCGCGCGGAGCTTTTGGAGAGGCTGGGGGAAAGGCTCGATGTGCCGCGAGTCGCCGCCGGCGACGTGCACATGCATCGCGGGAGCCGACGCGCGTTGCAAGATGTGCTGACGGCGATTCGCCTGAAGATCCCGTTGAGCGAGGCGGGAGTTCAAGTATTTCCGAACGGCGAGCGTCACTTGAGACCCCTGAGGCGTCTTCAGGCGCTCTATCCCGCCCCGCTTCTCGAGCAAACGCTGAAGATCGCCGAGCGCTGCACCTTCAGCCTCGATGAGCTGCGCTACGAATATCCCGAGGAGATCGTGCCCGCGGGCGAAACGCCCACGAGTTATCTGCGCATCCTCACCGAACGCGGTTGTGCGAGGCGCTGGCCGGCAGGAGCGCCCCCGGCCGTGCGCCAGGGGATCGAGCACGAGCTGCGCCTGATCGCCGAGCTCAAGTTCGAGCCGTTCTTTCTCACCGTGCACGATGTCGTTCAGTTCGCTCGCTCGCAGAAAATCCTCTGTCAGGGTCGAGGCTCGGCGGCCAACTCCATGGTCTGTTACTGCCTCGAGATCACGGAAGTCGATCCTTCGCGCATGTCGATGCTGTTCGAGCGCTTCGTCTCAAAAGAGCGCAACGAGCCGCCGGACATCGATGTGGATTTCGAGCATGAGCGGCGCGAAGAGGTGATCCAATATATTTACCGCAAATACGGTCGCGAGCGCGCGGCGCTCGCGGCGACCGTCATCTGCTATCGCCCGCGCAGCGCCCTGAGGGACGTCGGCAAAGCCCTGGGGTACGAGCTCGCGGAGGTCGACCGGCTGGCGCGCGGCATCGAATGGTGGGATGGCCCGCACATCGATCCCGAACGCATTCGCGCTTCGGGGTTCGATCCGCTCGATCAACGGACGCAGCGGCTCATCGCGCTCACCTCGCAAATCCTGGGATTCCCGCGCCATCTCTCGCAGCACGTGGGCGGCTTCGTGATTGCGCGCGGCCGCTTAGATGAGCTCGTGCCCATCGAGAATGCCGCGATGCCCGAACGCACCGTGATCGAGTGGGACAAGGACGATCTGGACGCTCTGGGATTGCTCAAGGTGGACGTGCTCGGGCTCGGAATGCTCTCCGCGATACGTCGTGCGTTCGGTTTGATCAACGAGCTGGGCGGCACACCCAAGGTGGCGGGCGAGCTCAACCTCGCGACCGTGCCGAGCGAGGATGACTCCGTCTACGACATGATTTGCCGCGCTGACACGGTGGGCGTCTTTCAAATCGAATCACGGGCTCAGATGGCGATGCTGCCGCGCCTCAAGCCGCGCAATTTCTATGACCTCGTCATCGAAGTGGCGATCGTGAGGCCCGGACCCATTCAGGGCGAGATGGTCCATCCGTATCTGCGCCGCCGGAGCGGCGAGGAGCCAGTGAGTTATCCGAGCAAGGCCGTCGAGTCGGTGCTCAAGCGCACTCTCGGGGTGCCCATCTTCCAGGAGCAGGTCATGCAGCTCGCCATCGTCGCGGCCGGCTTCTCGGCGGGGCAGGCCGACCGATTGCGCCGCGCCATGGCGGCTTGGAAGCGCAAGGGAGGGCTCGAGCCTTTTCAGCGCCAATTGATCGACGGCATGCGCGAGCGCGGCTATGCGGAGAGCTTCGCCCAGCAGATATTCAATCAGATCCTGGGATTCGGCGAGTACGGTTTCCCGGAATGCGTCGTCGGCGAGACCCGCGTCGTGGATGCCGATACCGGGCAATGGGCGACGATCGAGAGCCTCGCGCGAAGCGAGGCGCATCTCGAGAACACCTTGGCATGCGATGAGCAGCTCCGACTGCGCGCGCGCAAGGTGCTGCGCGTCATCCGCAGCGGCGTGAAACCCGTATTGCGATTGCGTACGGCGCTGGGTCACGAGATTGGCGCGACGGCCGAGCATCCCTTCATGACCCTATCGGGATGGCGCCAGCTAGGGCAACTCAGCGTTGGCGATCATGTCGCGACGGCACGTTTGCCGCCGGCGCTCGGCCTAGGCTCGCCGGCCCTTTTGCGCTTATCTCAATCGGATGTCTACTGGGACCGAATTGTGAAGATCGAACCGGTCGGAGATCGTGAGACCTATGATCTGAAGATCGAGGGAGATCACAACTTCGTAGCCAATCACTTCGTCGTGCACAATTCGCACGCCGCCAGCTTCGCTCTGCTCGTCTACACCTCGGCCTGGATCAAGCGCTATGAGCCTGCGGCATTCTGCGCGGCCCTCATCAACAGCCAGCCGATGGGCTTTTACGCGCCCGCTCAACTGGTGCGCGATGCGCGCGCGCACGGTGTCGAAGTGCGTCCGGTGTCGGTGGCGGCGAGCGATTGGGATTGCACGCTCGAGCGGCGCGACGATAGGTGCAAGGCGCTGCGCCTGGGGTTGCGGCTGGTGAAGCGCTTATCGCGGGAGGGCGCAGCTCGGCTGCACGAGGCGCGCAGGGTGCGCCCCTTGGCCGACATTGCCGATCTTGCCGAGCGCGCGGCGCTCGACCGGCGCGATCTCGAGGCGCTCGCCGCGAGCGGGGCTCTCGCGGAGCTCGCCGGACACCGCCATCGGGCGGTGTGGCAGGTGAGCGGCGTGGAACCTGCGCTCCCCTTGCTGCCCGCGGAGACCGGGGTGCCTGAGGGCACGCCGCTCCTGCGCGCGCCGCGCGAAAGCCACGACATCGTCGCCGACTATGTAAGCTTGGGATTGACGCTGCGGCGCCACCCACTCGCGCTCCTTCGTGCCAAGCTCGCAAAGCGCGGTATCACGACCACGCAGAAGCTTTGGGAGCTACCCGACGGCCGCTGGGTCACGACCGCGGGCTTGGTCATCACGCGCCAAAGGCCCTCGAGCGCGAGCGGCGTGACCTTCGTCACCCTGGAAGACGAAACCGGCCACGTGAATCTCATCGTCTGGAAACGCGTGGCGGACGAGCAACGCGCGGCCTTGCTCGAATCGCGATTGCTCGAGGTGCGTGGCCAAGTGCAGCGTCAGGGTGAGGTGCTGCACGTGATCGTGCAGCGCCTCACCAATCTGTCGGCGCTCCTCGGGGATCTCATGGTCGAATCGCGCGATTTCAGGTAGCGCTCGCGGCAGCGCGCGCGCGCCCGCTCACCCGCGGCGCCGCACCGGAGGTCGCCCCGGCGCAGGCCATCCGCGGCGGGTGAAAACTCGATCAGCTACCCTCGAAGCCGGTGAGCACGTTGACCGTGTTCACGCCCACCTCGGCGACCGCGTAGCCGCCCTCGAATACGAACAGCGTCGGCAGCTTCAACGCGCCGATCATGCGCCCGTAGGCCGTGAAGTCCTCCGACTCGAGCTTGAAGAAGCTGATCGGGTCGCCCGCAAAGGTGTCGACTCCCAGCGAGACGACCAGCGCATCGGCGCCGAAGCGGCGGATCCGGCCGAGCGCACCGCTCAACGCGTCGGACCAACTCGAGAATCCTGTCCCCGGGGGAAGCGGTATGTTCAGCGTGTAGCCGGCACCCGCGCCCGTGCCCGTCTCGTCCGCGAACCCAGCAAAGTAAGGAAACGCTTCGGCAGGATCCCCGTGCAACGACAGATACAGCACGTCTGCGCGATCGTAGAAAATGTCCTGGGTGCCGTTGCCGTGATGAAAGTCGACGTCGAGGATCGCGACGCGCACCGCGCCCTGATCGCGCAGGAATTGAGCCGCAATAGCGGCGTTGTTCAAAAAGCAGTACCCGCCGTACAGATCGCGCGCCGCATGATGTCCCGGAGGCCGGCACAATGCGAATGCCGCGCGCGCACCCTTCTGCAGGTATCCGGCCGCCGTGACCGCCACATCCGCGGCCGCCCGGGCGGCCTCCCAGGTGCCCGCGCTGATCGAGGTCTCGCCCGCCATGGCGTAAAACCCAAGCCGGCCGCTGATCGAGCTCGGGCAGCGCTGGGCCATGCGACGGGCGGGCCAGCAGTCGGGGATTGCCTCGCCGCGATTTCCGGCGGCAACCCAATCGGCCCAGGCACTCTGCAGAAATGTGACGAACTTCTCATCGTGGATCTTGAGTATCGCGGCCATGCCGAGGCGCGAGGGAGCCGCCACCTCGCCGAGTCCGACGGCTCGCACCCGCTCGAGCACGATCTCGGCGCGCTTGGGGCACTCGTGCGGGGGCACGAGCTGCCCGCCGTACAGCTCGGTTCGGGCATTGCGCAGCTCGTGATCCTGAGAAAAAACGGTGATCATGGCTTATCTCCGGGTGCGAGCGCGGCCGCGGCAGATGCAGGCCGCTCAGGCGGGACGGGTTCCAAAGCAATGATGCGCTGCACGTGGCGGGTGTCGCGCCACCGCCTCGTCAGCGCGTTTTCCTTTTCTTGCGACCGGCTGCCTTCTCGGACTCCAGTCCGTCCTCGTCCGGATCATCGATCTCGTAATCGTCGAAGTCGCTCAGGAGCTCGGCGGTGCGCCGCTCCTCCATGACCCGCTCGAGCCGCCGCCACGCCGGCTCGGCGCCCTTCGGCGCCCGCCGGCGCTGCGAGTCGACGTCGCGCATGATGTGATCCACGTCAACATCGTCGACGGGAGCGGTGTCCTCCCCATCTTCTTCCTCGAATTCGTCCGACTCGGGTTTCTCGCTCATGCTGCTAAAGCGTCACGTAGAGCCTGGGCATCGACCACGCGCGGGTTATAAACGGAAAGTCGCCCGAGACGCAATACCCTGGCGCACAGTGCGCTATTTGACGAGATCGTTGAGCTGAAAAATCGGCAGGAGCAGCGCAATCACGATGAACATCACGATTGCGCCCATGAATACCACCATGAACGGACCCAATAGATTGGTGAGGGTGGAGAGCAGTCCGTCCATTTCCCGCTCTTGATTGCTTGCCGCGCGCTCGAGCATCTTCTCGAGCTCGCCGCTCGACTCCCCGCTCGAGATCAGGTGAATCATCATCGGAGGGAAGAGCTTGCGCACCGCCAACGACTTGCCGATGGCCGCCCCCTCGCGCACGCGTAGCGCCGCCTCCTCGACGGCCTGCTTCATGGGAAGGTTGTTGACCACCTCCGCCGAAATGCGCAAGGCCTCCAGCACGGGCACCGCGCTTGCCGTCAAGATGCTGAAAGTGCGGGAAAATCGCGCGGTATTGAGTCCGCGAATGAGCTTGCCGGCGAGCGGCACGCGCAGCAGGAACCGATCGAAGGAGAGCCGCGCCTCGGGCGCCTTCAGCCAGCGCGAAAAGCCCCACACGGCGGCCGAAATCAGGATCAGGCCGTAGAACCAGTAGTGGCGGATGAGATCGCTCATGGCGATGAGAAAGCGCGTGGCGGTCGGCAGCTCCTGATGACCGGACTCGAATACCGCGACCACCTGCGGTACCACGTAGGCCAATAGAAAGGACACGATGGCGAAGGAGAGCACCAGGAGCACGATCGGGTAAACCATGGCATTGCTCACTTGCTGCCCCATGGCCTGGCGCGATTCGGTGTAGTCCGCCAGCCGCTCGAGCACCGAATCGAGCTTGCCGGATTGCTCGCCGGCGGAGACCGTCGCCCGATAGATCTCGGGGAAGGCCTGCGGAAAATCGCGCAGCCCTTCCGCCAGGGGGTGGCCCTCGACCACCTTGCTGCGCACGCCGAGCACGATCCTCTGCACACGCGGCTTCTCGGTTTGCTCGGCCACCGCCTGGAGCGATTCCTCGAGCGGAAGACCGGAGCGCAGGAGCGTGGCGAGCTGGCGTGTGAGCAGCGCGAGGTCCAAGGTCGATAGACCGCGCCGCATGAGGACTCGGGCACGGTTCTGCTTCTGCTCGCGCTGGGCCGCTTCCTGGATGTCGAGCGGCAGCAGCTGCTTGTCGCGCAGGAGCTGGCGGACGTGCTTCGGGGTGTCCCCTTCGATGAGCCCCTTGCGCTCGCGTCCCTGAGGGTCGAGCGCGACGTATTCGAAAGCACCCACGGTCTAGTCCTCGCGCGTGACGCGCAGCACCTCTTCCAGCGTAGTCTCGCCGACCATGACCTTTCTGCGACCATCGTCGCGGATTCCCGGGCTTGAGGTGCGCGCATAGCGCTCTAGCTCCTGCTCCGAGGCCCCGTCGTGAATCATCGTGCGCATGTGATCGTCGACGGCGATGAGCTCGTAGATGCCCGTGCGCCCGCGGTAGCCATTGCCCGGCTCGGTGCTCGGGCGGTAGAGGATCACGGGCTCTCCTCCGGGCGGCAGATTCAGCAATCGCCGCTCGTATTCGCCGGCCGCGAAGGGCTCCTTGGTCGCCGGATTCAACACGCGCACGAGCCGTTGCGCGAGCACTCCGATGAGGCTCGAGGAGAGCAGGAACGGCTCGATCCCCATGTCCCGAAGACGGGTCACCGCACCGACGGCGGTATTCGTGTGCAGGGTGGACAGAACGAGGTGTCCGGTCAAGCTCGCCTGGACCGCAATCTGCGCCGTCTCCAAGTCGCGAATCTCGCCGACCATGACCACGTCGGGGTCTTGCCGCAGGATCGCCCGAAGACCGCGTGCGAAGGTCATCTCCACCTTGGTATTGACTTGGGTTTGACCGATCCCGTCGATGTAGTACTCGATCGGGTCCTCGACCGTCATGACGTTGCGAGTGTTGTCGTTGATGCGCTCGAGCGAGGCGTAGAGTGTCGTGGTCTTTCCGCTACCGGTGGGGCCGGTGACCAGGATGATGCCGTGGGGCTTGTGGATGATGTCATCCATCGTCTCCTGCGTGCGCGGGTCCATCCCCAAGGAGGTCAACTCGATTCGGCCGGCCTGCTTGTCGAGCAAACGCAGTACCACCCGCTCGCCGTGCCCGGATGGGAGCGTCGACACGCGCACATCGACCGCACGGCCGGCGATGCGCAACGAGATTCTGCCGTCCTGGGGCAGGCGGCGCTCGGCGATATCGAGCTTGGACATGACCTTGATGCGCGAGACGACGAGCGGCGCCACGGCGCGTTTGGTCTGCAGCACCTCGCGCAGCACTCCATCGACGCGGAAGCGAATGACGAGGCGGTTCTCGTAGGGCTCGATGTGGATATCCGAGGCGTTCTCCTTCACCGCCTGCGTCAACAGGGCGTTGATCAAGCGAATGATGGGCGCCTCGTCGTCGCTCTCGAGCAGGTCCGAGGACTCGGGAATGTCGTCGGCCAGGTGAGCGAGATCGGTATTGTCGTCGAGGCCTTCCAGCATCTGCATCGCAGCGCCGGACCCCGCTTCGTAGGCGATGCGCAGGAGCGAATCGAACACATCGACCGAGACGCGCTCGAGCTTCAGCGGCACGCCGACAAACCGTCTCACTTCGGCCAGCGCCTGCGGCGTGACGCCGGGGCGGCACACGGTGTCGGCGACTTGCCCGTCGATCCCGCGCACCAACACACCGTGGCGCTTGGCGAAGGGAAACGAGAGTTTCCGTGGTGACTCGTCGAGCTCGGCGCTCATTGGGGCGAGAGCGGTTGTGGGCCAACAGGCTGCGGCGCGGGCGCAGGTTGCGGTGCCGGGGCCGGCTGGGAGAGCGGGGGCGCCGGTTGCGCGGCAGGGGCCGGTTGCGACAGGGGCGGCGCGGGCTGCGGCGCGGGCGCCGGTTGATAGCTCGGCGGCGCGGGCTGCGCGGCCGGCGCGGGCTGGGGCGACGGAGTGATCATCGTTCCGCCCGACGGTGGCGGCGCCTGAGGCCGAGCGGAATTCGGCGAGTTCGGTGGGATTGCCGGAATCGACGGCTGCTTCTCGCCCGGAAGCAGCGTGATCTTGCCCTTGTGGAGCGACTTCTCCTCATCTCGAATTTCGTTCCACTTCGTCGTGCTCACCGCTTCGGTCGCGGGCTGATCGCGCAAGATCTTCGGGCGCAGGAACACGAGCAAGTTGCTCTTCTGGCGCGAGCCGCTGCGCGATTTGAACAGGTTCCCCAAGAGCGGGATGGCGCCCAGCACCGGTACACGATCCTCGCTCTCCGTGACCGTGTCTTGCATCAGGCCGCCGAGCACGATGATGCCGCCGTCCTCGATCAGGATCGTCGTCTTGATGGAGCGCTTGTTGGTGGAGATGTCCGCCGAATCCTGCAGCTTCGCCCCGGGTGAGGAGTCTTCCTGCTCTACCTTGAGCTGTATCGCGTCGCCCTCGCTGATGTGGGGTGTCACCTTGAGGATCGTGCCCACCTCCTCACGCTGGATCGTCTCGAAGGGGCTCGTCGTGCCGGCGACGGCGGCGGTGGAGGCGGTGTATTGCCCGGTGATGAGCGGGATTTCCTGCGTCACCTTGACCTCGGCCTCCTCATTATTCATGGTGATGACGCGCGGCGTGGAGATGATGTTGCTCGTGCCATCGCTGCGTAGCGCTTGAACCAAGGCGGCGAAGCCCTTGCCGGTGCTCGAGTTGTACTTGCCGACGGCAAACGTCGCCCCGTTGGGTATGACGCTCGATAGACCCGCCGCAGGCAGGCCCGTGGTGCCCGTGGTGGTGGTGGAGGTCGCGGTCTGGTTGGTGAGGCCGCTCACGCCGCTCAATGCGGCGGTCGCCAGATCCACGATGCTCGTGCCCTGGCCGGGCAGATTGACCACCCCGTAACCAAGGCTAGTGCCGCCATCGAGCAGCCATTGAACGCCGATGTTGGCGCTCTTGTTGACGGCGACCTCGACAATCAGAGCCTCGATCTCCACCTGTGCGCGGCGGATATCGAGCTTGTCGATCACGGCCATCAGATTTTTCATGATCTTGGGCGGCGCGGTCATGATGAGCGCATTGGTGGGTACGTCGGCCCAGATCGTGACGCTCGCATCGACGTTGGGCGTACCCGCGCCAGCGGAGGTCGGCACCCCGGGTGTGGCGGCAGGTCCGCCCTGCGCCTTGGCCGTGGCCGAGGCCTGCCCCTTGAGCTTCTCCGCCAATTTCTCCGCATCCGCGTACAGCAAGTAGCGCACTTCGGTATCGCCGGCGCCGCCCGCCCGCGGCGTATCGAGGTCGAGCACCAGCGCCTTGGCCTTGAGTTTCCAGGAGCGCTCCCCGCTGATGAGCACCGTATTGGTGCGCTCATCGGCGACGAGCTTCACCGGCGAGCCGCCGGCCTCGGCCGAGGCGGGACCCGCTCCTTGGCCCAGCAGCTGATTGACCGTGCGCACGAGCTCGGTGGCGCTGGCATTGTGCAGCGGGATGACGTCGATCGGCTCATCGCCGCTCTCGTCCATGCGCTCGACGATCCGCATGATACGGTTCACGTTGCTGGCGCGATCCGAGATGATCAGCATGTTGCCCTGCGAATAGGCCGCGAGGTGCCCCTGCTGCGGAATCAACGGGCGCAGCAGCGGCACGAGCTGCGCGGCGCTCACGTTCTTCATGGTGATGATCTGAGTGACGAGCTCATCGGAGGTCGAGCTGACCTCGCTCGGCAAATCGATCGAGGGGGACTGTCTCACGTCGGTATTGGGAATGATCTTGATGATCTTCCCGGCCGGTACTGCGGCATAGCCGTAGACTTGAAGCACCGACAGGAACGCCTCGTAGAACGCTCCGGGCGACATGGGCGTCGCCGACAGCATCGTGACCTTCGCGTTCACGCGCGGATCGATGATGAAATTCTTGCCCGTAACGTCGCTCACCGCCTGGATGATCTGGCTCAGGTCGGCGTCTTTGTAGTTCGGCGTGATCGTTGCCCCTTCCTGCGGCCGCATGCCGGGCGGCTGGGGCTGGGTCGGCCGGAATACCCCCGGTTGGGGCCAGGCGACGGAGGGGAGGGCGAGCGCAAGCGCGAGCGTGCAGCTCAAGGCCGTGCGCGAGATGACGGGCAAAGCAAATAAAGTCGTCATGGGCCTAAGGCCTGCAACCCCCAGAAATCCTTCGACCTCGATATCCATCATTCGGTTGCATTCTCACCGTTCGCAGTACCCTGGGATCCGGCGGCGGTGTGCGGCAACGGGGTCGCGAGCGGGGGCGGGGGCGCCGGTGCGGGCGGTGCGGGCGGTGCGGTGGAGGAGGGCGCGCCAGGCGCCGCGGCGGCGGTAGCGGATTCACCCCCCTCCAATTCCCGCGTGGCATCGGAGGCCACCTGGGCAATATTGAGACTGATGTCCTGCTTTTGCCCGCCGCGCTCGATGGAGACGGTGACCTGGTCCGAGGATTGAATCGTGTTGAATACCTCCTGGCTGTGCTGCGGATCATCCAGGGCTTGACCATTGATCGCCGTGACCAAGTCGCCGGGCCTCAAACCCAATTTGTTGAAAATGGCTGCGTTTCGCCCGGGATAGGCGCGAAAGCCGCGCAGTTTCTTGGCTACGTTGTCGTAGGAGGGGACGGTACGCATGACCTGGTCCAGGATGCCGGGGTCCTGCTGCACCAGGCGGCGCACATTGTCCACGGCCTGCACGGTGCGCGGGTCGGCTGCGCCCCGCATCCGGCCCCGCGAGCCACCGTTGAACAGTCGCGGCAGCGGGAGCGTTTCTAGGTTGCCTCCACGGTCGAGAATGACGTGGTCAAGGTAGACTGAATACAATGAGGCGCCGTTCACAGTATCGCCGACGGAGTACACCTTCGAGGGCCCCCCGTCGCTGATGATCGCGATGCCGTGCTTGGGATCTTCGGTCGCGATCGTGCCCGCGAGCACCAGACTTGCGCTGCTGAGCGGCGCATTATTCGGGTCCTGGGTCGTGGGGTCCGCGACAGGAACGCCGAACAGGTGCGCCGAAGCCACAGCCTGCACGTTGGCTCCGGCATGCGGGTGTACCTCCTGGCGCCGCGATAGCGTCGGCTGGGGCGATTTCACCGGTCCGCTGAGGAGCGACACGGCGATACCCGCGAGCTCGGCGGCGATCAGCACCGCGAGCACGAAGGAAACCACAGTCGGGCCGTTGCTGTGCAAACGGGACAGCCATTCGACGTTACGCGTATCGAGCATGTACAGGTCGTGCGCCCACTCAGCAAACGTTGCGCGAGATCACAGTCACCGCGCGCCCTCGGGAAACGGAGGTATCATAGGACTAGCGGCTAGACCGCTCAAGCATTTGTTTTTACTTGTTAAAGTAACGTGATACCGAATGGCGACAGTGGCGATGAGTCGAGAGTTTTGCTTGGCGGCGCTTGTAAAGCGCGATGGTGCGCCCTATAAATCCATTCAGCATGAGCGATGATGCGGAGCGCGGTCGCGAAGGTACCGGATTGGTCGTCGAGGAGGCGGCGCCCAAGCTCAAGCGCCCGCCCCTCTATCAAGTCGTGCTGATTAATGACGACTATACCCCGATGGAGTTCGTCGTCGACATCCTGCAGCGTTTCTTCGCCATGGACCGCACCAAGGCGACCCGGGTTATGCTGGAAGTCCATACCAAGGGTAAAGGGGTTTGCGGGGTCTTTACTTACGAGATCGCGGAGACCAAGGTGGCTCAGGTGATCGCGTATGCTCGACAACATCAGCATCCGCTGATGGCAACGCTAGAAGAGGCGTAACCAGTGCTAAGTCAAGAACTCGAGTTTTGCTTGAACGATGCCTTCGCCGGCGCGCGCGAGGCACGGCATGAATTCATGACCGTCGAGCACCTGCTGCTCGCGATCGTGGACACTCCCAAGGTGCGGGAAATCTTGAAGTCCTGCGGCGCCGATACGACCAAGCTGAAGAACGAGCTGAAGCAGTTCATCGACCAGACCACCCCGCGGCTGCCGACCGGCGAGGATCGCGACGTGCAACCGACGCTGGGCTTCCAGCGTGTGCTGCAGCGGGCGGTCTTTCACGTCCAATCGAGCGGAAAGAAGGAGGTCACGGTCGCCAATGTGCTAGTCGCGATTTTCAGCGAGAAGCAGTCGCACGCGGCGTATTTACTGAGCATGCAGGATGTCTCGCGGCTCGACGTGGTCAACTTCATTGCGCACGGCCTGTCCAAGGCCGGCGGCGAGGAGCGCAGCGAGCGCGAGGACGGCGGCGCCACCGGCGACCCCGATCGGGACGGGGAATCGGGCGCCAATGCGCTCGAGAAGTATGCCACCAACCTCAACGAGGCGGCGCGCAAGGGCAAAATCGACCCGTTGATCGGCCGCAAGCTCGAGGTCGAGCGCACGATCGAGATCCTGTGCCGCCGCCGCAAGAACAATCCGCTCTACGTGGGCGAGGCAGGCGTCGGCAAGACCGCCATTGCGGAGGGACTCGCGCGCATGATCGTGGAGAATCAGGTTCCGGAGGTGCTGCTCGACGCCACGATCTATTCGCTCGATATGGGCTCACTCGTGGCGGGCACGAAGTACCGCGGCGATTTCGAGAAGCGTCTGAAGGCCGTGCTCGCCGAGATCAAGAAGCAGCCGGGGGCCATTTTATTCATCGACGAGATCCATACCGTGATCGGTGCCGGCGCCGCGTCGGGGGGCGTGATGGACGCCTCCAACCTCATCAAGCCCGCGCTCGCGAACGGCGAGCTGCGTTGCATCGGCTCGACGACTTACAACGAATATCGGGGCATATTCGAGAAGGATCACGCGCTCGCTCGGCGCTTTCAGAAAATCGACATCACCGAGCCCTCGGTGCAGGACACCGTCGATATCCTGCGGGGGCTCAAGTCGCGTTACGAGGAGCATCACGGTATCCGCTACGAAGACGCCGCGCTGCAAGCCGCGGCGGAGCTCGCCGCACGCCATATCAACGACCGGCACATGCCCGACAAGGCGATCGACGTGGTGGACGAGGCGGGGGCAAACTTAAGGCTCCGGCCGGTCGAGCAGCGCGAGCCGTCGGTGACCGTGACGCAGATCGAGAACGTGGTGGCGCGTATCGCCCGTATCCCTCCGAAGAACGTATCGATGTCCGATCGGGACGTGCTTCGCAACCTCGAGCGGAATCTGAAGCTCACAATCTTCGGACAGGACAAGGCGATCGAGGCGCTCGCCTCCGCCATCAAGATGTCCCGCTCCGGCCTGGGCGATCAGCGCAAACCCGTGGGCTCGTTCCTGTTCTCGGGGCCGACCGGCGTCGGTAAGACCGAGGTGACGCGCCAGCTCGCGATCGCCATGGGGGTGGAATTCGTGCGCTTCGACATGTCGGAGTACATGGAGCGGCACACGGTGTCGCGGCTCATCGGCGCGCCGCCGGGCTACGTCGGGTTCGATCAGGGCGGATTGCTCACCGAGGCGATCTCCAAGCATCCGCACTGCGTGCTGCTGCTCGATGAGATCGAGAAGGCGCACCCCGATGTGTTCAATTTGCTGCTCCAGGTCATGGACCACGGCACGCTCACCGATAACAATGGCCGCAAGGCGGATTTCCGTCACGTGATCATCATCATGACGACGAACGCGGGCGCCTACGAGATGAGTCGCCCCAGCATCGGCTTCACGCAGTCCGATACCGCCCCGGATGGGATGGAGGCCATCCGGCGGTTGTTCTCGCCGGAGTTTCGCAATCGCTTGGATGCGGTCATTCAGTTTGCCGTTCTCGATCAGCAGACGATCGAGCGCGTCGTCGACAAGCTCCTGGTCGAAGCCGAGGCCGCCCTCGAGGCGAAGCGCGTGTCGATCACCGTGGACGAGGGGGCACGACGCTGGATCGCCAAGCGCGGCTACGATCCCAAGATGGGCGCGCGGCCGATGGCGAGGATCATTCAGGAGCACATCAAGAGGCCGCTGGCCGAGGAATTGCTGTTCGGCAAGCTCGTCAACGGCGGACACGTGGATATAACGTTGAGCGAGGACGGGGAGAAGCTCGAGCTCGAGACGCGCTCGACCGGCGAGGAGCAGCCGGCGCTGCTGTCACACGAAAGTCAAGAAACTTAAATGAGCTGCATCGAGAGGGGGCAGCCGCGGCGCTGGCGGCCGCGGTAGAGGCGCCAGCAGCCGCGGTGGCGTCGCTAGCGGCCGCGGTAGACGATGCGACCCTTGGTCAAGTCGTACGGCGTCATCTCGACCGTCACCTGATCACCGGTCAGGATCCGAATGTAATTCTTGCGCATCTTGCCCGATATGTGCGCAGTCACCACGTGGCCGGTCTTGAGCTTCACGCGAAAGGTGGTGTTCGGCAGGGTCTCCACGACCTCGCCCTCGAATTGAATTGCCTCTTCCTTTGACATGCGTTCTTACGGTGTACCTGAAGCCGGGCGCATTGTGCATAAAGCACTAGGGTATTGCAATTTCAAACCGGCTCCGCGGCGTTTCCGGACCAGCTACCGCTCGGAACGCGCCGTGCATAGCGGCGCAGCAGGGCTGCGAACTCGCTGCGCGAGATCTCACGGGCGCCGAGACTCGCCAAGTGCGGGCTCGCGACTTGGCAGTCGATGAGACGAATGTCGCGTGCACTGCACTCCTCGATCAGGCGGGCAAGCGCCGCCTTGGACGCATCGCGCTCCTCGCTCCACATCGACTCGCCGAAGAAGACACGATCCAGTTGTACCCCATACAGGCCACCGGCCAGCCGGCCGCCCACGTAGGTCTCGATGCTGTGAGCGAAACCGAGATGGTGGAGCTCTTCGTAGGCGTCGATCATCTCGCGAGTGAGCCAGGTGTCGGGGCCCGAGCGGCGCGGGGCGGCGCAGGCCCTGATCACCTCGCCGAAGGCGTTATCCACCCGCGTGAGGTAGCGGCCGCTGCGCAGCGTCTTCTTCAGGCTGCGCGAGATGTGGAACTCCTTGGGAAAGAGCACCATGCGCGGATCCGGCGACCACCACAGAATCGGCTGCTGCGCCGAATACCAGGGGAATACCCCGCGCTCGTAGGCGGCGAGGAGCCGGGCGGGCCGCAGGTCGCCGCCGGCGGCCAGAAGCCCCGGCGGCTCGCGCAGCGCACGATCGAGCGGCGGAAACCAGCCCGGATCGGTGTGCTCGGACAGCCAAACCAGCCTGCTCAGAGCGTGAACTCCTCGTCGGCCGCCCGGTGATAAGGGATGTGCTCGTTGACAGCGGCTGCGTAGCTGTCGACGCCTCGTGCCTCACGCATCGCAAAATCACGAATGGCGGCGGCAAAGCGCGGATCGACGATGTAATGGGCCGAGCTCGTGATGGTCGGCACGAAGCCGCGCGGCACCTTGTGCTCGCCCTGGGTGCCTGGCTCGAATTTGCTGAGACCCTTCTCGATGCAGTAATCGATCCCCTGGTAGTAGCAGGTCTCGAAATGCAGGCTGTGGTAGGTACCGCTGCTGCCCCAGTAGCGCCCGTAGAGAGCGTCCTCACCCACGAAGAAGATCGCGAGAGCGATGGGCTCGGACCCATGGCGCGCGACCTTCAGCATCATCCGGTCCGGCATTCGCCGGCCGATCAGCTTGAAGAAGCTCAAATTGAGGTACGGCTCGTGCCCATGGCGGTAGAAGGTATCCGCGTAGAACGCGTACAGCGTGCGCCACAGCGCATCATCCACCTCGCCGGCGAGGCGCGTATCGAACTCGATACCGGCCTCCCGCACCCGGCGTCGTTCGCGCTTGGCCTTCTTGCGCTTCTCCGCGGTGAAGGTGGCGAGGAAGGCCTCGAAGGATTCATAGCCGCGGTTGAACCAGTGGAACTGGCAGTCGCGCCTGCGGATGAGCCCGGCCTGAGCGAGCGCCTCGAGGTCGGCGTCGCAGGGGAACAGCACGTGCCAGGAGGAGAGTCGCTGCGAGCGCGCATGATCGCTGGCGCCCGTGATCAGCGCGGCGGCGATGGCAGCTCGGTCACCGGCGGAACTCACCAGCAAGCGCTCGCCGCTCACCGGGGTGAACGGCGCCGCCGAGAGGAGCTTCGGGTAGTAGCGAAGCCCGTGCTGTGCGTAGGCGTTGGCCCACGCGAAGTCGAATACGAATTCCCCGCGCGAGTGCGCTTTGCGGAACAAGGGCAGCGCGCCCAGGAGCCGGCCACGGGCATCCTCGACGATC
>DATHCO010000204.1:0-16820 GCA_035319505.1 Steroidobacteraceae bacterium
GAAATTCGCCGTGCACCGAGAGCGCCGCCGCGGCCCGACCGCAAGGCGCGACGACCGCGAATACTTTAGCGTATTCAAGGGAGGAGCAACGCAGCAGGCGGGGCGCCGCGGCGTTCGAATGCCGGCGAATTTCTGATTCAGGACACTAAGTAATTTGTCATGAGTGTGGCCGCATCCCCTGGTGCCGTACGAATCTTCCTGCGCGTGCTGAGACTGCGAGGGTGGATCGCCGCTGCCTTCCTGCTCCTCACGGCGGCAGGTATTTACGGTGCGCTGCGCGTGCCGGACGATCCGTCCATCGAACGGTTGATCGTGGCCGATGACCCCGTTGCGATCGCCACGCGCCAGTTCGATCGGCTGTTCCCGGAAGGTGAGCAGGCGCTGCTCATGCTCGAGGCGCCGGACCCCTTGAGCCTCGCCGCACTGCGCGCCGCCGCGGATCTCGAGCACCGACTCGCAGCGATCCCGCATCTTCGGGTCCACAGCCTGCTCGACATCTACCGGCGCGCGAGCTCGAGCGCGCCAATCGATTCCGCCGAGGCCGAGCGCCTGCGAGCGTTCGCAACCGGAACCTTGCTCTTTCGCCGTGCGGGCCTCCTGGGCGAGCACTATCTCGGCATCGCGCTCGAGCTGCGCGTGAGCTCGCCGCAGGAGCGCAACCGAGTGCTCGCGGCGATCGACGCGCTCGTGCCGCCCGACTCTTCCGGCGGGCCCTTCACGAACGTTCGGCGCGTAGGGTCACCCTGGCTCAACGCCTGGCTCGAGCGGCAAACCGGCGCCGCGACGGCACGCTTCATGCCGCTGTTCGGCCTTTTCTTGATGACGCTCGTGCTCCTCATCTATCGCTCCTGGCGAGCGCTCGGAGCCATCGTCCTCACGCTCGGTGCTCTCGTTGCGATCTCGACGGGACTCGCCTATCTCTTCGGCTGGTCGCATACCGTCATCTCCTCTCTCGTCCCACTCACCGTGATGGTCACGACCACCGCAACGCTCGTGTACATTCACTCGCGCTACATCGAGCCGGACGACTCGCCGACACTCCTCGAGCATCACGCGCGAGCGCTCGCCAACAAATTTCTGCCCTGCACCGCCTCGATGTTTGCGACCACGGTCGGCTTCGCAGCACTCGCGATCTCGCACATCCGCCCGGTCCGCGACATGGGTCTGTGGACCGCCTCCGGGCTCGTCGCCGCGTGGATCGGCTGCTTCACCTTGTTTCCGGCGATGCAGTCGCTGATGCGCACTCCGATTCGCTCCGAAAGAGCTCCGGTCGCGAGGGGGTTCCCGGGCTTCGTCGATGCGCTCGTTCCGGCGAGTCGCCGCTTTCGCTGGCCGCTGGTCGGCGCGGCGCTCGCGCTGATGGCCTGCGGAGCAGTCGCCCTGTTCGGCATACCCGGCTCGATAGCCCCTCTCGAGCTGGAAACGGACGTCCTCACGTACGTGAATCCACACGAGCGAGTGGCGCAGGATACCCGTCACTTCGAGGAGTCGAACGCGCTCGATACCGTCGAGCTCTGGCTCAAGACCCCGCCCGGCCACGCGCTGGATCCCGATCTGCTCCGTGCCCTGGAGGAGCTCACTCGGCAGCTCGAAAGCGACCCGCGAATCACCTCCGTTGACGGCCCGACCTCGGTGCTGCGCTGGGCTCGCTACATCGAGACAGGATCCGACCAGCTGCCGATGCAGAGCGACGCCTGGCCGAAGCTCGCCGCGGATCTCGAGCAGATCATGTTGACCGAGCCCGGGGCGCGCGGGTACGTCGACGTGGCAAATCTCGCCAATCTGCGCCTCAGCATCCGAGGCAGAGCCAAGCTCTTTGGCCCGATCGGCGCGATGCGCACGTTCGTGCAGCGCACCTTCGCATCCGAACAGGCCGCCGAGCCCGCACTGCGCACGGTCGAGGGGAGCGTCGTCGGCCAGGGAGTCGTCGGCATGGAAATCAGCGTGCGCCTCCTCCCGACGCTCGCCAAGAGCTTCGCACTGACCGCAAGCGTCATCTTCCTCGCCTTCCTCGTGGTGTTTCGCAGCCCCCTCGCCACGCTCCTCACCATGATTCCATCGCTGTTCGCGATCTTGTCCGTATTTCTCATCATGCGTGTGACGGGCATTCCGCTCAACATCGCGACGATCCTCATCGCCTCGACGATTCTCGGCGCTACCGAGAACGACCAGATCCATTTCTACTATCATTTTCAAGAGGGCGGTGGCCGGGCGCGCGCGATCGGCGGCCGCGCAGGAACGACCGCCGGCGCGGGCGGCGGCGCGCCAAGCGCCTGCGGCGCTGCGCTACGGCATGCGCTATTGATCGCCGGCCCGCCGATTCTGTTTGCGACGCTCATCAACTCGAGCGGCTTTCTCGCGCTCGCTTTCTCCGACCTGCCGCCGATGCGCGAATTCGGCATCGTGTCCTCGACGGCGTTCGTGCTCGCGCTCGTGGCGGACTTCAGCGCGCTGCCGGGCGCGCTGTGGATGCTGAGCGGGCCAGCCCGCACGGCGCGATCGATCGAGGAGGCTCGGCAGTAGGACCGTGCGCCGCCGGCTTGCTCACGCGCGAAGCACCTTGCCGGGATTCATGATCCCGCTGGGATCGAACACGGTCTTGATCGCCCGCATGAGCTCGATCGCCGTCGGGCCGGCCCAGTGCTCGAGCGCCGCCCTCTTTTCGAGCCCGATCCCATGCTCGGCGGAAAAGCTGCCGCCGACCTCGCGCAAGCCTTCGTAGACGAGCAGGGCAATCTCGGCATAGCGTGCACTGATCGGCGTCGCGGCATTGACGGTCACGTGGAGGTTGCCGTCGGCGAGGTGACCGACCACATAGAGATCGAGGCCGGGATCGTGCCGGCGGAGGCGCTCGCCGAGCGCCGCGAGATAGCCGGCGAGCGCATCGAGCGGCACGGACACATCGTACCAGAGGCCGCCGGGCCGGACGCGATCGACGGCCCAGTCCTCGCGAACGCGCCACAGATCGCGCTCCTCGGATGAGTTTCTCGGCACGAGCACATCGATCAATTCGCCTCGCTCGCTCGCTTCGGCGAGCAAGGCCTCGAGGGAGCTCTGCCCATCGGCGCCCGACACGACCAGCAGAACTGCGAACGCCGCGGGCGCCGTCGCTGCCAGCTGAGCGAGACCGAGCGCTCGGGCCGTGACGGTGAAGTGGTTTCCCGACATGAGCTCCGCGGCGGCGAGTGCGAGGCGAGGTGTCGCCTCGACCGCTCGCAACACGCGAACGGCCGCGCCGAGGCCGTCCGTCAATATGAGCAGCGCCTGCTGCGCTCCCGGGTCCGGTACGAGAGCGAGCGCCACACGCGTCACGATACCGAGCGTGCCCTCGGCGCCGATGAAGAGCTGCCTGAGCGCGAGGCCCGCGTTGTCCTTGCGCACGCGACTCAATTGCTCGAGCAAGCGGCCGTCGGCGAGGGCTACCTCGAGGCCGAGAACACGCTCGCGCATCGTGCCGTAGCGAAAGGCATCGATGCCGCCGGCGTTCGTCGAGACCATGCCCCCGATGGTGGCGGAGCCGCGCGCGCCGAGATCGATCCCGGGCACGAGCCCGTGAGGCCTCAGTGCCTCCTGCAGCCGTTGTAGCGTCACGCCGGCCTCCACGACGGCGGTGCGTGCCGGCGGGTCGATCCGCTGGATGTGATTCATGCGGTCGAGCGACACGATGAGCTGTCCCTCGCGGGTGACCGCGCCGCCGGCGAGCCCCGTGCGCCCTCCTTGGGGCACGACTCCAACCCTCGCCTCCCTGCACAGCTCGAGCACGCGCGCCACTTCCGCGGCGCTCGACGGTCGCGCCATGAGCCGGGCGCGCAGGTTCTGCGGGTGCGCACCCGGATCGAGCGCGAGCACGGCCTCTCCCTGCCGCACGCCTTTTTCCCCGAGAAGCCCGAGGAGGGACTCGACGAATCCGTCCGGATAGAGATGGTCCGATGGCACGAGAGGCTCCAGGGTGGCGGCTCGCCGAGTGTACGCCCGCCGGCCGAGCTCGGGGGAAACTCCAGCGCCTGCGATAAATCCACTAAACTTCGCTCTCCTCTGTTTGCGAAATCGGAATAGTCGGGGGAGCTGGGAAGATGGAAACCATGATCGGCGCGCAAATACCCTATCGGGTGGGCCAATGGCTCCCGTCCGATCACGCCTTTCTGACTCGATGGCTTGAAGCGATGATCGAGAAGACCCACGCGGAGCACAAGGCGCTGCACCCGGTGATCGAGGAGCTTCAGTGTCTCGTCGAGTCGGATCCCGAGATCTTCATGCTATTCAATCAGATGTTCGAGCAGGTCCCGAGACGTCCGCCGTACGACAAGGACCCGACCGGCAAGTCGCAGGTCCGGGACTATCAGCACATGCTCAGGATATTGAACACGATCATGACTCACGCCCCCGAGTTCGACCAGACGGGGCTCGTCGGCTGCCCGATCAATACGCTCTTCGATTGGTCGATGGGCACCGCTGCCGGCATGGCGGCTTTCTTGAACGAGAGAGTGAATGCGCAGCTCAAGAAAGTGCTGAATACCTGGGCACGATTTTTGAAATCGCCGGATTCCCGCTACGTGCTGAGCGAGCATCCGCGCAAGGGCTGGTTCGGCGTCGATGCGCGCAAGGCGATGCCCGATTTCGAGCGCGAGTTCGTGTGCGATCCGCGCGAGCCGCACTGGGGCTTTCGCTCATGGGATGACTTCTTCACACGCGAGCTGCGAACGGGCGTGCGTCCGGTCGCGAGCCCGGCCGACGATCGGGTCATCGTCAACGCCTGCGAGTCGGCCCCTTACCGAATCGCTCGCCAGGTGAGCTACCGCGATAAGTTCTGGATCAAGTCCCAGCCTTACTCGATCGTGCACATGCTCGCCAACGACGGCCTGGGGCCGCTCTTCGCCGGTGCGACGATCTATCAGGCGTACCTGAGTCCACTCTCCTATCATCGCTGGCACAGCCCCGTGAGCGGCACGATCCGCAAAGCCTATGTCAAGGACGGAACGTACTTCGCCGAAGCCGCCTCGCATGGATTCGATCCGGCCGGCCCCAACGACTCGCAGAGCTACATCACGGAGGTGGCAACGCGCGCGATCATGTTCATCGAGGCCGACAACCCAGGCATCGGGCTCATGTGCGTTCTGGCGGTCGGAATGGCCGAGGTCTCCTCGTGCGATATCACTGCCTACGAGGGGCAGCGCGTCAAGAAAGGGGACCAGCTCGGCATGTTCCATTTCGGCGGATCGACCCACTGCTTGATCTTTCGTCCCGAGGTGAAGCTCGAGTTCGACCATCACGGCCAAAAACCGGGGCTTCACTCTAAGAATATTCCGGTGAATGCCAGGATTGCGACGGTGCTGACATGAGCGGCAGCGCTTCGAGGCGTTCCCCGGCGCTCGCCTTCATCTTCGTTACCGTGCTCATCGACATGCTCGCCTTCGGCATGATCATTCCCGTGCTCCCCATCCTCGTGCAGGAGTTCGTGGGCGGAAGCACAGCGCGCGCGGCGGAGGTGTACGGCCTGTTCGGCACGGCGTGGGCTCTGATGCAGTTCATCTTCTCACCCGTCCAGGGTGCGCTCTCCGATCACTTTGGCCGGCGCACCGTCATCCTCATCTCCTGCACGGGATTGGGGCTCGACTACATCGTCATGGCGCTTGCGCCGAATCTGTGGTGGCTGCTCGTCGGTCGGGTGATCTCCGGCATCGCGGCGGCGAGTGTCAGTACCGCCGGCGCATACATCTCGGACACGACGCCGCCGGAGCAGCGGGCGCAGAAATTCGGCATCATTGGCGCGGCGTTCGGGGTCGGATTCGTGCTCGGACCGGCGCTCGGGGGCCTCCTCGGCGGGATTTCGCCGCGGCTGCCGTTTTGGGCCTCGGCGTGCATGGCGCTCGCCAATGTGTGCTGGGGACTCTTCGTGCTTCCCGAATCCCTGCCCAAGGAGCGGCGCGTCCCGTTCGGCTGGAAGAACGCCCATCCGCTCGGAGCGCTGAAGCTCCTGCGCTCGCATCCGATGCTCACAGGACTCGCGATGAGCTACTTCCTGTCGCAACTCGCGCACGTCGTGCTGTCGAGCACGACGGTACTCTACATGCACTACCGCTACGATTGGGGCACGCGCGCGACGGGCTTCATGCTCGCGACCGTCGGTGTCTGCTCGCTGCTCGTGCAGGGATTTCTGGTGAGGCGAGCCGTGAAACTCCTCAAGGAACGGCGGGCCGTGGCCGTCGGCTTGACCTTTGCCGCGGCCGGCTTCGTGATTTTCGGCCTCGCCTCGACGGGGTGGATCTTCATGATCGGTGTGCCCGTCATGGCGCTGTGGGGGATCACGACGCCGTCCTTGCAGGGCATGATGACGCCCTTGGTAGGCGCGAGTGAGCAAGGCCGCCTGCAGGGCGCGCTGGCGAGCCTCGCCGGCCTCGCACAGCTGTTGGGCCCCGCGGTGTTCACGCAAGTCTTTGCGGTCTTCGTTGGGCCTTACGCGAGCTGGGGCCTGCCGGGTGCGCCCTTCTTGCTCGCAGTCGTGCTCGTGCTGGCGGCCATGGTGCTCGCCTGGCGCGTCACGGAGCCGATGGGAGTCGGCTCCGCGACCAAGCCGGCGTAGGACCGTACCGTGTAGGGGAAGCAACCCATGCGATCGACGCTACTCTGTCGCACCTTGTCGGCTCTCTTCATCGCCATTCCACACATCGCCATTCCGCTCGCATCCCGGGCGCAATCCCTGCTCGGATTTACCGCGGCATCGGCGGCGAAGGAGATCGAGATCGAGAACCGCTTCAAGGAGATCCCGAGCGCTGCCGAGGCGCGCCGGCAGCACCGTATCTTTACCGCCGAGCCGCACCCGGCCGGCTCCGACCGTAACAACGAGCTTGCCCGCTACATCGCAGAAGAATGGACGAAGCAGGGGCTCGAGGATGTCGTGATCCGCCGCTACGATGTATTCAGCTCGGACCCGAAGGAGGCGCAGCTCGAGATGGTTGCACCGCTCCATTATCGGGCGAGCCTGCGCGAGGCGCCGTACGAGCAGGATCCGGACTCCAAGAATCCGAACATCAGCGGCGCCTGGATCGGGATGTCGACATCGGGCGAGATCACCGCACCCGTCATTTATGCTCACAGCGGAAATCCCGCCGACTTCGAGTTCCTGCGCAAGCAGGGTATCGACGTCAAGGGAAAGATCGTGCTGGTGCGTTACTCGAACCCCTACAGCTATCGCGGGTTCAAGGCGCTGACCGCGGAGAGGGAGGGTGCAGCGGCCATTCTCATCTACAGCGACCCCGCCGAAGACGGGTACAAGAGAGGGAAGGTATTCCCGGAGGGACCCTGGGGACCGGAAACGCATCTGCAGCGCGGCGCCATCGAATACGATTTCCAGCAAGCCGGCGACCCGACGACGCCCGGCTGGCCTTCGGTACCTGGGGCCAAGCACATTCCGACCGAGGCCGCATTGCCGATCCCCAAAATCATGGCACTGCCCCTATCATGGCACGACGCGCGGCCTCTGCTCGAGCACATGGACGGCCCCGTCGCTCCCGACGACTGGCAGGGAGGCCTGCCCTTCGAGTATCACCTCGGGGGAAAGCGCGTTCGGGCGCATCTCAAGATCCGGATGGAGGAGACGATCAAACCGAACTACGTCGTCGAGGGACGACTGCGCGGCAGTGAACATCCGGACGAATGGGTGCTGGTCGGCAATCATCGCGATGCCTGGGTCTTCGGTGCGGCGGACCCGAGCAGCGGCACGGCTTCCATGATCGAAACGAGTCGAGCGCTCGGGCGATTGGCCAAGGAGGGCGTCCGCCCCAAGCGCACGCTCGTCTTCTTGAGCTGGGATGGCGAGGAGACGAGCTACGCAGGCTCGGTGGAATGGAGCGAGGAATTCGAGCACGAGTTGCGCCAAAAGGCCGTGGCCTATCTCAACGTCGACATCGGCGTCGCGGGTCCCAACTTCCAAGGCAGCAGCGTGGGCTCGCTCGCTCCGTTCATGGTCGAGGCAAGCAAGTCGATTCGGGACCCTTCCGGGCAAGCACTTTACGACGCCTGGTATCGGTCCCGCGCCTCGGACTTGAAAGACCTCGAAGAGAGCGATGCGGTGAGCGATTTCAATCTCGCCGAAACGCGCATAGGCAGCGGCTCGGACTACGCCGCGCTCCTCGACCACGTCGGTGTGCCGGTGATGGACGTCACCTACGACGGCCCATATGGTGTCTATCATTCGGCCTACGATGACTTTTTCTGGATGAATCATTTCGGCGACCCCGGCTACCGCTATCACGCGGCGATGGCGCAGGTCCTGGGTGTCCTCGCCCTGCGCCTGGCGAATGCGGACCTCTTGCCGTATGACTTCGAGAGCTATGCGGCGCACATTCGCGACTACCTCAAGAGGCTCGGAGCGAGTAGCGACCTGAGCAAGCTCGATCTGGCGGCACTTAGGGATGCAATCGAGGAGTTCGAGCACACAGGGAAGGAATTGAACGAGTCTGCTCGAGTGGTCCTTGCGGGAGGAAGTCTCGATCCGACGCTCGCCGATCAAATCAACCGCGGTATGATGGACATCGAGCGACATTGGCTTGCTGCCGGAGGCATCCCGGGACGACCCTGGTACAAGCATCTTCTCTACGCCTGCCGCTACACGTACGCTCACCTCGAGTTACCTGGATTGACTGAGGCCGTGGAGCACGGTGACCAGGCCCTCGCGCAGCAGCAAGTCGCGCAATTGGAGAATGCCATACGCTCGAACGCCGAGCGTGTGCGGGAGCTCAACGAGCTATTGGCGTGTACCGGCGGCGTCTCGAAACAAGATATGGCAGAGTGTCGGGCGCGTTAGGAGCACACAATGGCAGCAGGTCCACAAGAGCTCGAGGTATTCGCCCGGGACTCTCTCTTGCGAGGGCTCGACAAGCAATCCATTCGACGGGCGATGATCGAGGGTGCACGGCATCGGCCGCCAGTGCTTCGAGCGACACGCGGACGTACCGGGGAAATCGGGCGAGCAGCACACACCGGACAAATGATTGTGTGCTAGCGTGTACGGCCATGCGCCGCGCGATCGGAATCAGCGTCCACACCGGCTGGGCAGCGTGCGTCGTGGTGGGCGGTTCGCCGCTTGAGCCCGAGATCGTCGCCAATGAGATCGTCGAGGTCCTGGGAGACGCCGAGCGCTTCTGCTACCACCATGCCGCCGAGATGGAGCCCGCCGCTGCAAGAGAACGGCTTGCTCAGCTCAAGGAGAAAGCCGTCTCCCAGGCGAGGCAGGCCCTCTCGCGACTGATGACATCCGAGGTCGGCGTATGCGCTCTGGTGGCGCGGGAAGGCCTCACGCGCGACCTTGCCAAGGTGCTCGCATCCCATGCGCACATTCACGCAGCCGAGGGATGCTTCTATCGCGACGTTTTTCGCGATGCGTGCGGGGTCCCGGTTCGCATCGTGTCGCCCTCGACGCTCGATACGACCCGGGTAGGCAAGCTTGCACGCGCACCCTGGGGCCGGGATCAAAAGCTCGCCGCGCTCGCTGCCTGGTCGGCTCTGGTGTAAAAAATGAGTATGTCGCAACGGTGGTTTCTCGGCTTGCTGCTGGTTGGAGTGATGTCAGCCGCTGCGGCCGTTGCCGACGATCAACCGGTCACGCCGGCCGAGTCCCCCGCGTCGGCTGCCGCGCCGGCTCCCCCTTCGGTGACCCCGGCCGCGTCCGCGCCCACGGGCGCCGCCGATCTCGTCGCCTCCCCGCCGTCTGCTCCAGCTCCAGCATCTGTGCCGGCGCCCTCCGCAGCGCAGTCCGTTCAAGCGGATGCGTACCGAATCGTGCCTGGCGCGGAGTGCGCCTGGGCGATCCAATCCACCCGTCCGCTCACCCCCGAGGAGACAGAGACGGCCGCTCGAGAAGTGCGTGAGAAATCGCGCGACTGCCGTGAAGAAGAGATCTTGAGGACGCAGCAATCGATTGCCTCTGCAACGGGGCTGCAGATCAAGCAGGCCAACGACGAGCTCACGATCGGCGCCATCGGTACCGGTACTCTCGTCCTCGCGACCATCCTTCTCGGGGTCGCGTTCCGAGCCACTCAGCGGACGGCGAAGCTTGCGGAAAAAGCCTTTCTCGCTAGCAACCGCCCTCGACTGATCCTACGCGAAGCACGTGCGCTCACCGCGGGGGAACCGAAGTTCGTGACAGGGGTGTATTTTGCGATCGCGAACGCCGGAGAGACACCGGCGCGGATACAGCACGCGAAATTCTGTGTTCAATTTCGCGCCGGGAGTGAGCCTGCCATGCAGCTCGATCTGGACGGCCCGTGGCTGCAGGGTGACTTCGACAATCCGATTGCGGTCGGCCACCTCCTGCAACCCGGAGTCTTCGTCGACGGCAGTCTGACGCTCGCGGAGAAAAGCCCGCCTGTCAGCGCCGACTCGACCCAGCCGACCCTGTTATCAAGAGCGGGAGCGCACCCCTGCCACTTGTGCTTCTATGGAAAGATCAGGTATCTGGATCTCGCCGGCGTGCCGCGGAACATGGCCTTCTATCGCATCTTGCACGGCAAGACGTTTCGCTTCGTGCCTTTCGACGATGCGCAGCTCGAGTACGCCGACGACGGTCGCTAGCGGCGCGCCCGGGTGGTGGCGCGCGCGCGCCGCCGCGAGCAGCGTTGGCCAGCATTCGAGCGGGCCTGAGAGCGGTCGGATGAAAGAAGGCATGGGGTCATGAGCACATTCCAGATGGACAAGGACTGGCTGGTGTACCAACCGAGTCCCTCGAGGCCCGTTTTCAGGCCTCCACCGGGCGCGGTCGATGCGCATTGCCACGTGTTCGGCCCCGGCGACCGCTTTCCTTACACGCCGGAGCGAAAGTACACCCCCTGCGACGCCCCGGCCGAGAAACTGTTCGCGTTGCGCGATTTCCTGGGTTTCGAGCGCAACGTGATCGTGCAGGCCACCTGCCATGGCGCGGATAACCGGGCACTGGTCGACGCGCTGGAGCGCGCCGAGGGCCGGGCACGAGGCATCGCCACGGTCAGAGCCGAGGTCACCGACGAGGAGCTACGCTCCTTGGATGCGGCGGGAGTGCGCGGGGTGCGCTTCAACTTCGTCAAGCGCCTGGTCGACAGCACGCCGCGGGAGGTGCTTGCAGCCATCGCGGCGCGCATTGCCCCGCTCGGCTGGCACATCGTCATCTATTTCGAAGCCGCCGAGCTCGCCGAGCTCTATGATTTCTTCACATCGCTTCCGACGACGGTGGTGGTGGACCACATGGGACGCCCCGACATCCGCAAGAGCGTCGAGGGGCCCGAGTTCGAGCTCTTTGTGCAACTGATGCGCGATCACCCGAATTTCTGGTCCAAGGTGAGTTGCCCCGAGCGGCTGACGTGCGTCGGGCCTCCCGGATACGACGACGTCGTACCGTTTGCGCGGCGCCTCATCGAGAGCTTTCCCGACCGCGTGCTGTGGGGAACCGACTGGCCCCACCCGAATTTGAAGTCACACATGCCCGACGACGGGCAGCTCGTCGATTTCATTCCGCGTATCGCAACCACGCCCGCGCTTCGGCACCGGCTCCTGGTAGACAACCCCATGCGGCTCTACTGGAGCATGGCGTAACGCCAGAACTCGCGCGAGAGTGCAGCATACCGCGAACCCGCGCCCGCGGCATCGATCAGCGCTTCGCCAGCGCCTCGTGAAATCCGGGATTGGCGAGAAGATTGTAGGTTGCATGCAGCACCATATCGGACATCGTCTCGTAGTAATTGTCGGCCTTGTATGATCGCCCGAAGTGCTCGGCGCTACCGAGGATTATCCCGCTCCAGATCTCTTTCCCGGCCGCGTCCTTCAAATGCATGAGTAGTGATAGGTCTCCGTGATAGACGCTCGTCTCGGCGACGAAGAATTGTCGCAGCTCGCCGCTCAACCGGACGTCACCGTCACCGTCCACGACGGTGAGGCCCAACCCGCGCATGGCCTCCTTCATGTGGTCCGCGACGAAGCCCGGAACGTCGCTCGAGGTGGTCACCGGCCGAGGCTGGGACTTCTCGCGGTTCTCACCCACTGACGAGCTATCCTGACGGGCGTCGACGAAGGCGTCGACGTGAATCTTCACCGCGAGCAGTGGGCCACTGAGATCGAGTGGGCCCATGCCGCCGATGCTTTCCTTCGGCGTCCACTTGAGCGGTATGTTGAGCAGCTGATCGCCTGCATGAGCCACGCCAGCCACGAAGCAACAAGTGAGGACAACGGCGAAAATGCGATGAGACATGACTTACTCCCTGGTATTGGCAATGAAGGCCTCGGAGGCCGGATTCTTATTACCAGAGAGATTGTAAACCAGGCAGCAGGCGCCCGGACAAAAACTCAGGCTTACCTCGGCGCCATCGTGCTTCGCTGCCGGCTCGTTGTCACATGGGTAAGGTGACGCGAAGGCCGCAATAGATCTCTCTCGACGTCCGAGGCTCTGAGTGCCAGCCCGATCAAGAGGCCGAAAAAGAATTCGACCGAAAGAAAAAGCTGCATGCTGCGCTCCTCAAGAAATCACCGAGCCGATGCTCTCTGCAGTCGCGTGTTCGGCTCGAATCCGATCGCGTCCGATTCGGCTCGAGTGGAACTCGGCGATGCGCGCGACTTCCTGCGGAGACTTGAGCCCGCTCCATCCGCTCTGACACACGGTGAACACGCGCTGTGGAAACGCAGCGGGGTTCCATCGCAGGGATTTGACCACCGCTCCCGGCACGCCCCGAAGCAGGCTATCGGGAATCTCACATTCCACCTGAGCTGCGCTCGCCGCGGCGATCAGCTTGGTGAGCTTGAGGCTGATTCCGGGCCACTGCTTCGAGATGTGCGCGGCAAATACACCCGCATGCCCGATCATGATTCCCGAGGCGACCACGCCGCCTTGCCGCCGCAAGTGGCGCGCAACCCACCCGGTCGGCCGCCGTGCCATGCCCTGGATCGCAAGACCCGGTCCTCCGGCCGGCGCGCGGCCCACCACCAGATAATCCTCGTCGACTCCCTCATCGAGATCGAGCATGCCGAGTGTCGCAGCCCCCTCGGGGACAGCCGCTAACTCGCTCGCAACGTGCTTCAGCGCTCGAATCAGGATCGATTCGTGCGCGACGTAGCACCGTGCAGGCAATATCGTCACGATGCTCGATGGGGAGGTCTTCGCGATCGAAAGAATGGCCGCTGCGGTGGTGAGGAGCGAGGCTGCCCGGTGGCCGCAGACAAAGCGCATTTCGGGGCGCACGACCCATGACATCGGCTCCCACCGCTCTCGGTACTCTTCGAGCGCAGTGACGAGAATCTGCGAGGTTGGAGCGATCGAGGCCGCACGACGCAGCGATCGGTGCAGCAGGGTGCTGGAGTCACCGAGACGGCAATACTGTACGGGAGCCGAGCCTAGCTCGAGCGAATCGTACGGAGCCCACTCGGGTCCGTGATCGTCGGCCACTACGATGCACCAACGCGATCTTCTCGATTCACCTGGAATTAGCATCTCTCGTGCCGGTCTGACGAGGCGTTGAAAAGAGCCCCTTCTCCCGATTTACCGTGCTAAGCCAGGGGGTGGGGAGAGTGCTTGCGCGGGCGGTAAATGCGTTCATGGAGAAGGGGCTGCTAATCATGCCGTCTTTTGACGGGACTTTGCGGGTCAAGACTCCTTCGATCACTGAGGTGCATTCTCTGTCATGAGAGCAGGCGGATCTTGAAGGAATGTGCTGCGATTTGTAGCGGCCGCTGCAGCGGTATAGGGCCCGCGAGACCTTCGATCGCGAGGCCGCCTCACAGGCGGACGTAGATTCCACGACGATCCATCGCACGCGCGACGACCCACCAACCGAGGAGATAGACGAGCGCGAAGGCGAGCGAGCCCGGCTTCGCGCCCGCCCACGATCCGAATGCCTGGCTGCACCACTGGAGCAGGTTCTGGCCCTTGACTCGGAATGCGTTGAGCAAGACCTCGCCGGCACCGCTGAGGAGGTACAGGATGAGCGCGTTGCGGCCGAATACCGAGAAGAAGCGCGTCCAGCTGCGCTGCGGCGCGAGCTCGACCAGGTACAGGAGGGCGGCGAGGACCGCGAGGTCGATGCCGACCGTACAGAGTACGAAGGAGCTGGTCCATAGTTTCTTGTTGATGGGAAAGACCGTGTTCCAGGCGAGCGCGGTGGCAACGGCGGTGGCGGCGCCCATCAGCAATTTGGCCACGGTCGCGAGGTTGACGCCGCGCGCTCGGACGAACTCCCAGGCGAGGTACCCCGCGAGCACGTTCACGACTGCGGGCACCGTGCTCAAGATCCCCTCCGGGTCGAAGGCGACCCCCTCGCCGTGGTACATGTGTGCCTCGCCGAGCACGAGCTTGTCGAGCTTGATCTCCGCGCTGCCCTCGAGCGAGTAATCGCCGAAGGTGTGCATCACCCACCAGTAGCCGAGCAGCGCGACGACCGCGTAGGCGATCGCGCCCGCCCGGCGCCCCTCGTGCACGATCAGCGCCGCGATGCAGTAGCCGAGGGCGATGCGCTGCAGCACCCCGAGGATACGCGCATGCGATAGCGGCGTGAGGACGGTATGGCCGGCGGCATCGACCTCGACGAAGGGAAACCAGTAGATCACGAAGCCGCATGCGAATAACACTGCGGTCCTTGTAGCGATCTTGCGCTTGAGAGCGGCATTGCCCAGGCGCTCGTAGCGGTCGAGTGTGACACCGAGCGCCATGCCGACCACGAACATGAAGGTCGGAAACACCACGTCGGCGAGCGTGAGGCCATTCCAGGCGGTGTGCAGGAGCCCCCGGTAGGACTCGCCTTGGTCGACCGATATGGTGACGAGGATCATCAGCGCGACCGTGAGGCCGCGCAGCACGTCGATCGTCTCGATGCGCTTACTCACACGCCGGCAAATTCCGCGCTGATTTCAATCCCGGGCGAGCAATTCATCGAAGGATTGAAAAACTCAAAATTCACCGAGCCAATGTATGCGCATAGATCGAGCCGCGCAATCGGGAACTCGTGCTACCCTTACGCTCTTCAAGGATCCGCGATGAACGTGACAACCCTCGGAGTCTGGGCGGCAACCGACCTTCTCCCTGCTGCGGACGCTGCCGCATTCGCGAAGCGTGTCGAGCAGTGGGGCTATGGCACGCTCTGGATTCCCGAGGCGACAGGGCGCGAGATATTCGCCGCATCCGCGTGGCTTCTCGCCAACACTCAGCGACTCAATATCGCCAGCGGGATAGCAAACATCTACGCGCGAGACGCGGTATCGTGCGCGGCGGCGCAGAAGACCTTGAACGAGCAGTCCGGCGAGCGATTCCTGCTCGGGCTCGGTGTCTCGCACATTCCCTTGGTCGAGGGCTTGCGGCGACACGTCTACGGTAGACCGGTACCCACCATGCGCGCCTACCTCGAGGCGATGGCGGCGGCGCCGTATCAGTCCGTTCCGCCGTCGGTAGCGCCCAAGACGGTCCTCGCTGCGCTCGGCCCCAAGATGCTCGAGCTCGCCGCGCAACTCGCAGACGGTGCCCATCCTTACAACGTGCCCCCCGAGCACACGCAAAAGGCCCGTGCACTCATGGGGGCGGGGAAACTCCTGTGCGTGGAGCAGGCCGTGCTTCTCGAATCCGATGCAACGACGGCACGGGCCACCGCCCGTCGATTCCTGGCGGTGTATTTGGGTCTGCCGAACTACGTCGACAACTGGAAGCGTCTGGGTTTCACGGATTCTGACATGGCTGGCGGCGGATCCGATCGATTGATCGATGCCCTTGTCGCTTGGGGCGATGAGCAGGCGATTCGCAGGCGCATCGATGCGCACTGGCAGGCGGGTGCCGATCACGTGTGCGTCCAGGCTCTTTCGGCGACCGCACGCCTCGCGGACGAGCGATTGCTCGCGCTGCTTGCCCCGAGAGCGGGACCGAGCTTCGAGTAGCCTAAACAGCCAAGATCGCGCAGCCGCGTTCAATCTCCGCGCGTGACGCGTTACACACAACGTTTCGGCTATAGAGAGAGGGCCCATGGCGCACCCATGCTCGGCGTTGCCCGCGCCAGTGGTTCCGGGTTCGCAGCTCGTCGTGCGGTATTCGGTGTACCGACACCATGGAATCTATGTCGGCGGCGGACGTGTCATTCACTATGCCGGTTGGATCTGTAGGCGCCGCGGGTTGATCGAGGAGATCACGCTCGATGACTGCACCGAGGGACGGGAGTTTCGAGTCGAGCGAATCCCGCCCGACCCAACCACCGGGAAGGATGTCGTGCGTCGTGCTCGCTCGAGGTTGGGCGAGCGTTGCTACGATCTCCTCAAGAACAACTGCGAGCACTTCTGCAATTGGTGTCAACTGGGAGAGGCGCGAAGCGAGCAGATCGAGCTGATGGCGAGGCCTCTTCGCCTCACGATCTTTGTGGTTCAGATGCTCAGGAGCCTATTCCTCGCCGACCGGGGCTGGCTCGCAGCCCGAAGACTGCATGCCTGGCAGTGACAGCCCGAGACAATCATGCACGGTTCTTACAAGAAGTTCCGGCCGCAACCGAGCTAGGCTGCCGGCGATTTGAATCCGCTCGATCACCCCAAATACCTTAATGAGGACCTTATTATGAAGATACTTCCAATCTTGACCATGACGATCTCGCTGCCGTTCTTGACTGCGTATGCCGATGAGCAGGGCGCATCCAATCCGGGCGCACAGCTGCCCGGGGCCGGAAATACCACAGTCACCGACCAGAATACGGAGGCGGCCGCGCCCGTCGACAGCTCGCCCGATGCGACCTTGAAGCTGCACGGCGGCTCGGTCGCCGCCGGGATCGGCTATGTGTGGGGGCATGGCACGTTGAGCTACCAAGGGAACGAGCATAAGTTCAGCATCAGTGGCGTCTCGG
>DATHCO010000205.1:0-8403 GCA_035319505.1 Steroidobacteraceae bacterium
GTGCCGCAGTGCGGGTACTGTCAGGGCGGGCAAATCATGGCGGCCACCGCCTTGCTCACGCACACTCCACGACCCAGCGAGGCGCAGATCGATGCCGCGATGTCGGGCAACCTCTGCCGCTGCGGCTGCTACGTGAGAATCCGCGCCGCAATCAAGCACGTTGCCGATTCCCACCCGGCTTGAAGGAGGCGCCATGGCCACGACCTCAGCGGATCTTCCGGTCAATCGCATGTCCCGCCGCGGCTTCTTGGTGGCGACCAGTGCCGTGGGCGGTGGGCTCCTGCTGGCGGCGACGCTGCCGCTCGGCAAGGGCTCGGCCTGGGCGGCCGGCGATCAGGAATACCCGATCACGATTTACGCCCGCATCAGCCCCTCGGGTACCGTGACCCTCATCGCGCCGAATCCGGAAATGGGACAAGGCACCAAAACCGCCTTGCCGATGATCTTTGCCGAAGAGCTCGATGTCGCCTGGAAGGACGTCGTCATCGAGATGGCGGATTACGAGGGCGGCAAGATGGGCGGACAGTCCTCCGGGGGCAGCTACTCCACGCCCGCCAACTGGCTGCCGCTGCGCAAAGCGGGCGCGGCGGGTCGGCAGATGCTGATCGCGGCCGCGGCCTCCCGATGGGGCGTATCGCCCGCCGAGTGCTCCGCGGCCGATAGCGTGGTGAGTCATGCCTCGAGCGGCAGGTCGCTCAGCTATGGCGAACTCGCCGAGAGCGCCGCGAAGCTCCCGGTTCCCGATCTCGGCACGGTCGTGCTGAAAGACGAGTCGACGTTCAAGATCATCGGCCAACGCGTCGTGGATCCCGACAAGGCGCGGATCGTCGCCGGCCGCCAGAAGTTTGGGATCGACGTCAAGGTTCCCGGGATGAAGTACGCCGTGTACCAGAAGGGCCCGGTGTTCGATGCCGCGGTGAGGGGCGCAAACCTCGATGAGGTCCTGGCGCAGCCCGGTGTGAGTCACGCCTTCGTGCTGAAGGGCGCAGAGCGGCTGCTCGAGGGACCGCCGAGCGAACCCAGACGCGGAATCGACGATGGCTTGCGCGGCGGCGTTGCGATCGTTGCCGACACGTGGTGGCACGCGCAGAAAGCCCGTCGCAAGCTCCGCGTGGAGTGGGATGAGGGTCCGCACGCCAATGACTCGACGCAGAGCTTCGATACCCAGGCAAGGTCGCTCCTCGCGCAGCCGGCTCAATCGGCGCTGCGCCTCGACGGTGATCCGGAGGCCGCGCTCGCCGCTGCGGCGAAGGTGGTGCGAGCCTCGTACACGTATCCGTTCATCTCGCACGTCACGATGGAACCTCAGAACTGCGTCGCCGCGTACCGGGATGGCAAGGTCGAGATCTGGGCGCCGACCCAGAATCCCGGCGCGGGCCGAAACGGCGTCGCGAAGGCGCTCGGGATCGATCCCGAGCGCATCACGATTCATATGATCCGTTGCGGCGTGGGGTTCGGCCGGCGTCTGGCGAACGACTACATGATCGAAGCCGCCGTCATCTCCAGGCAGATCGGCTCGCCGGTCAAGGTGCTGTGGGCGCGAGAGGACGAAATCCAGCACGACTTCTATCGACCGGGTGGCTATCACGATCTCACGGCCGGTTTGAGCGCCGCGGGCAAACTCGTCGCGTGGCGCAATCACTTTGCCGGATTCGCTCGCAACGAGTACTTCGCTCGTTTGGCGGTTCCTGGCGCCGATGCCTTCCCGGCGGGCTTCGTGGCGAACTATGCGCTCGAGACCTCCCGGATCTCCTTCAACGTTCCCGTCGGGCCGCTGCGCGCGCCCGGCGACAACGCCGACGCCTGGGTGTTTCAATCGTTTCTAGATGAGATTGCGCATGCCGCCGGACGCGATCCGATCGAGTTCCAACTCGAGCTGCTCGCGAGCCCGCTGTCCGGCGAGGGCACAGGCAGGGGCGGTAACGCCTTCGGTCCGGGATTGATCGCGGCCCGCATGATCAAGGTCATCGAACGGGTCCGCGACATGTCGGACTGGAAAGGGCGCGACCGACTGCCGAAGGGCACGGGCATGGGTTTCGCCGCCTACTGGAGTCACCTCGGCTACGTGGCTCAAGTGCACCGGGTGAGCATGCACGGCGATGGCACGATCAGCCCGGAGCGCATCTGGGTGGCCGTCGATGTCGGTCGCCACATCGTCAATCCGACGAATGCTGAGAACCAGGTCCAAGGCTCGATCCTCGATGGTATCTCCGCCGCGCTAGGTCAGGAGATCACCTTCGAGCGCGGCCGTGTGGTGCAAAGCAATTACCACGATTACACGCTGCTTCGAAACCGCAAGATTCCGCTCATGCACATCGAGTTCATTAGGACCGATTATTCGCCGACCGGGCTCGGCGAGCCTGCGTACCCGTCCACTCTGCCGGCATTCTGCAACGCGATTTACGCAGCGACGGGCCAGCGCGTGCGCAAGCTTCCCATCAGCGCGGCGAAGCTCGTGGTTTAGCGCCGCGGCGCCCGAGGTCAGGCGCGCTCGCCGATCCGCCGCTCGTCTCGGGCCGGGTGCACGCGTGCAAGGACCAGCATGTAAGCGGACAAGACGGCGCATGCGGTCCATTCCCAGAACGCGAAACTGAGATACACGGGCACTCCGTGCGCGCGCCACGCGAGCCCCACCCACGGCAGCGAGGGCATGGTACGCGAGACGTACGCCTGGGTCAGGGCCGCGAGCGCGATCGGCGAGACGGGGAAGATCGCCAGGAAGGCACCGTTCAACCGCGAGTCGCCCGATCGATCGCCCAGCCGAGTGCTGCGCGCGCCCACATAGAACGCGAAGCTCGCCGTTCCGATGCAGACGCCGACGAAGGCCAGCAACGCGAGCAAATCGTGAGCTCTGGGAAGGCTCAGCGCTCGCGCGGGCAGCAGGGGGCAGCAAAGCATGCACAGGTAGCCCACGCCGAGCGCCCAGAGTGCGACTCGGCGGCTCAGATTCCGCTCCTCCTCCCCGCTCGCAAGCATCGCCCACCAATGAGCTCCGGCCAGAGCGCAGAGCACGATGCCGGCCCACCCCCACCGGTAACCGTCGGGATTGCGCTCCGGATAGAGCAGGCTCGAGACCGTCATGTAGCGCCAGTCGTACTCGGAGGGATAGCGCCGCGCCGCGATCCACACGCCGGCCCAGAAGGCGAGCACGCCGAGGGGGACCGTCGTACGGAATGCTCCTCGGATCATCGTTCCGGCGATAAGCTCGCGGAGCCGGCGAGAGCCGACGGGCTCGGCACGCTCGTAGCCCAGGCGTCTCCCGCGGGCGCGCGACCTCGGTCGTAGGGCTTGCCGATCATCATGTAAAGCGCACCCGATCCCACGAAGGCGCCGACGGTCATCAGGATCGAATAGCGCGAAACCCATTGGACGCCGCGTGGCCAGAGGATATTCACGATCGTCGACACGCCGTACACGAGCGCCGCAACGTTGGTGGCGAAGCCCAGGCGGCCGAGGGTGAACTCCCCGCGCGGTGTCCAACCGCGGAGCCTCGAATACAGAGCCGCCGCGACGACCATCTGGAAGGCGATGTAGATACCCGCCGTACAGAAGCTCACGATCGTGGCGAGCGCATTCTCCGTGAAATACCCGAGGCACACGATCGCGCCGGGAACGACCCCGGCGACGATGAGCGCCGCTGAGGGAACGCGCGTTCTCGGCGATAAGCGCCTCAGCGCCCGGCTGCCGCCGATCATCTCGTCGCGCGCATAGGCGTAGATCAAGCGGCTCACCGCGGCCTGGATGCTCAACACGTTGGACACGAACGACACCATCACTACCACGACCACGAAGGAAGCTCCCATCGATCCGAATGCGGACTTGAGCACCGTGATGATGGGATCGGGATCACGGCCCGCAATCACCGCCGAGATGTCCGCTACTCCGAGGAGCAGTGCCACGGCGATGAAGAGCGACGCGCCCCCACCGACGTAAATCGTCATGCGCATGGCCTTGGGGATGGTTCGGCTGGGATCCGTCGTCTCTTCGGCGACATCGCCGCAAGCCTCGAAGCCGTAGCACGAGTAGGCGCCGACTAAAGTCGCGGTGAGAAACGCCGGCAGATACGCTCCAGTACCTCCCGCGCCGAGTCGATCCATGATGACGGCGAGCGCGTGATGCCGGTGGAACAAGACAATGTGCACGCCGACCACGATCGCGCCGAGAATTTCGCAGACGAATCCGACGAGCGCGACCCGCGCCAGAAGCTTCGTTCCGGCGAGATTGATCGCCGTCGACACGAGGATGAGGCCAAGCGCGAGGATCGCCGTCCGCGCGGGAGTCGGGTGCAGACCGAGCAGCACCGCCAGGAAGGGTCCGCCGCCCACTGCGACCGCGGCGATGGTCGTGAACAGCGCCCAGCCGTAGATCCACCCGGTCATCCATGCCCAGCGCATGCCGGCGAGCCGCCGCGCCCACGGATAGAGCCCGCCGGTGATGGGGAACTCCGCGACGATTTCCCCGAAAATCAGCGCCACCAGCATTTGCCCGACGCCTGCGATGACGTAGGACCACACCATCGGCGGGCCCCCGTTCGAGAGGCCGAAGGCAAACATGGCGTACACGCCGCAGACCGGGGAGAGGTAGGTGAAGCCGAGCGCGAAGTTCTGCCACACGCTCATCGAGCGGTCGAACTTCGTCTCGTAGCCGAGCGCTCGGAGCCGAGCGCTCGCCGCGTCGCGCGTCTCAGGGCTCAATCGACCTCTACCTTCGGCCGAGGATCTCCGAGCTTGGGATAGGTGGCATGACCCCACACTTGCCGCTCGCGAATGAAGGGCAGGGGATGCTGCGGATGAGGCGACTCGAATTCGCGCGCGAGGCGATGGCCGTCGAACACGGCGTTGAGCGCGTGACGAGGCGCGTGGCAGTCGCCGATCCGGTAGACCGCCTGGATCTCCTTCGCCTTCCACTCCGCTCGACGGCGCTTGAGCTCCGCGTAGAGCTCGCGGTTCGCAACGCGCGAGGTGACCAGCACCAGCACATCGCACGGCAGCTCGATGAGCGCACTTCCCGGTCGCCTTCCCCAGTGCCCCTTCTCAAGCTCGTACAGTCCGGCGCTGTCACGATACAAATAAAAGAGCGACAGGTGCCCCGGCGCGAAGCTCTGCGCCCAGTGGTTGGTGAGGACCTTGACGTTGCGCTCATGCAGCATGCGCTTGTTGTTCGGCATCTCCATCGTGAAGCGCGAGAATTCCGCGACATTGTTCATGTTGGTCACGAGCGTCACGCGCTTGCCGCGCTCGGCGAGGAGCTCCGCCATCGAAACGCCGGTCAAGTAGCCATCCCCGTCGAGCACCACCGCCTCGTTTCCCGGAATCGGCTTGCCGGCCATCAGCTGCTCCGGCGTGAGCACGTCCGCCCGCGTGGCGTCGACGCCCGTGATCGGCCGGTGCCCTTCGGCGCCGAGCCCGTCCGTCGCCCAGTGCGCGCCCGTGGCAATCACGACCTTGTCCGCCCCGTAGTCGAGCACATCGTCCGCGCTCATTGCCGCGATGCCCAGGTGCACATCGACGTTCTTCAGCTTGTTGAGCTGCGCCTGGCGATAGCTGATGAGGCGCCCGTACTCGGCGCAGCGCGGATAGCGCACCACGTCCCGCCAGTGCCCTCCGAGCTCGGGCGCCGAGTCACGAAGGTGCACGGTGTAGCCGCGCTTGCCGAGCACCATCGCGCATTCCATGCCGGCAGGTCCCGCCCCGACCACGAGCACCGAGCAGGGATTTACCGCACGCGCAAACTTCTCCGGATGCCAGCCGCGGCGGTACTCCTCTCCGCTGGTCGCGTTCTGCGTGCACGACAGGAGCGCCTGCTGCTGCATGCGCGAGACGCACATGTTGCAACCGATGCACTCGCGGATGTCGTCGAGGCGATTTTCGGCGATTTTCGTCGGCAGGAAGGGATCGGCGATGCTCGGACGGGCGGCGCCGATGATGTCGCACTGACCGCTCGCGAGTGCGGCGATCATGTCGTCCGGGCTCGTGAAGCGGCCGTTGCTCACCACCGGTACCTTGGTACCCACGATCCGCTTGACGTGCGAGACGAAGGGCCGCATCCAATTGACCGGGCGAAAGCGCGAGCTCCCTGCATCCTCGCCCCATTCCTCGTAGTCTCCGATCTTGACCGACCAGAGGTCGCACACGCCTTCACGGTGCATCAGCTCGACGAACTTGAGTCCCTCATCGTAGTGCTGGATCCGAATCTCGCCGTTGATCGTGTCCGTCTCGAAGCGTGTGGTGACAGCGAGCCGATCGCCGACAGCGCGCTTGAGCGCGGCCATGATCTCGATATAGAATCGCGCGCGGTTCTCGAGCGATCCGCCGTATCGGTCGGTGCGCCGATTGTAGCGTCGCTCGAGAAACTGCAGCGGGAGCGTCGTGTCCGACCCGCTCACCTCGACGATGTCGAACCCCGCCTCCTCGGCGCGTTTCGCGGCGAGCACGTACATATTGATGATGGCCTGGATGTCGTCCTCGTCCGACATCGCATCGTAGACGTTGCGCTCGGGGAACACGTTCGAGGGCAGGCCGCTCACCCCGTGCGGCACCTCGCGCGATTCGAGATTCGGCGAGTGCGAGCCGTTGTACCAAAGCTGCACTCCGGCGAGCGAGCCGTGCCGATGCACCTCCTCGCACATGTGGCCCAGGTTGATGACATCGCCCCCGTCCCAGAGACGCGCCGAGTGCCACGGATATTCATCCGTCTCGGGGTGAATCGAGCAAAACTCGGTACACACCACCGCCCATCCGCCCTCGGCCTTCATGCCACGAAAACCCGCCTGCGTTCCCGGCCTCTCCGAGCCGAAACCCGTGCAGTGAGAGGTTTGCCAGAAGCGGTTGTGCATCGTCTTCGGCCCGAAGGAGATCGGTTGGAAGAGGAGCTGATACTTCGGATTGGTTGCCATGGTGTCCTCCGCTGGGCACTCTCGCGCCCACTCGCGCGGTTGCAGGCTCGCAGCGCGCGAGAGTTATCATACGGATTGCCGAGCGTTCGGCAACACGACAAAGGCACGGCGTGCGCGCAACAATTTCAGGGACGAGAACGATGCACCTCACTGTGTTATGCGGACAGTTTCGAAGCCTTGCGTGGGCCATCTGCGTGGCCGCCGTCCTGCTCTCGGGCGGCTGCGGCACCCCGTACAGGCATCCCCAACTGGCGCCGCCGGCAAACGATTTCCCGGGCATGGCGCAGGCCTACGAGGCCGCCGACGGGAGCCGCGTTCCCGAGGTCGATGTGCTGCTCGTCCATGGCATGGGATATCACGATGCGACATGGATCCAAACCATCGCTCAGCCGCTTTCCGCCGCCCTGGGATTCTCCCCGGGTGCCGCATCATCCTCGGCCACCATCGCGAACGGCGCCGAGCTCTACACGGAGACCTTTCAGGACTCCGCACGCACGCTGCGCGTCATTGCCGTGCTGTGGAGCCCCATCACGAGCGAGGCCAAGCAACGCCTGTGCTACGACGTCAACGAAAAGACGGCCCTTTGCACCAACCCCGGCGCGTTCACACCCTACAAGCGGGCATGGGCGAACGGCTACATCAAGAGCCAGATCATGGATAGCGCTCTCGCCGATGTGACGTTTTACCTCGGGGAGGAAGGCGGACCGCTGATACGCGATGCGGTCGACGATGCACTGTTGCGCTCGATGAGCGTCGAGAGATTCACGCTCGATCAGCTGCGGACCGGGAGCGTTCCGCACGCCAATTCGACCCCGCTCTTCGTCATCTCCGAAAGCCTCGGTAGCAAGATTACCGTGGACTCCCTCGATGACCTGGAAGTGAAAAAGCACGCTCCCGACTTTGCCCGGGACCTACGCAGCCATATTCACGCCCTGTTCTTGCTCGCGAATCAGATTCCCATTCTCAATATGGGGACGCGGGATGCGGAGGGACATCCGGATGTCTACGGGCATCTCAAGGCGTTCGTCAACGCTCGTCGTCAGCGCCGCGACGAGCAGGGCCTGAGTCGGCTGCCGCTGCACATCGTGGCCTTCAGCGATCCGAGCGACATTTTCTCCTATGTATTGACGGATAACGCCGCCGGAACGGATGCGATCGTGAGCAATGTCATCGTATCCAACGACTGCACCTATCTTGGAATCATCGAGAACCCCGCTAATGCGCACGAGAAATACATCGAGAACTCGCCGGTCGCGACTGCGATCGCCCTAGGCTCGACGACCCTGTCGAAGGCGAAGGGGGTTCGCTGCGCACGCTAGCACCCGCAGCGGCTCACGCCGCGAGACGTTCGCCATCGCGGGTGTCCGGAATGAATAACCCTCCGACCAGCACGCTCACGGCCGTGACCACGACGGGGTACCACAACCCCGAGTAGATGTCGCCGGTGACGGAGACGATGGTGAACGCAGCGGCCGGCAGGAACCCGCCGATCCAGCCGACGCCCAGGT
>DATHCO010000206.1:0-5511 GCA_035319505.1 Steroidobacteraceae bacterium
CACGATCTCCCAGCCGGTTTGCTTCGCCACACCGTCGGCGAGATACGGCATCATCTCCTCCGGCGTACTGCCCGTGACGGAGGGAAGAACGCCACCGCCCGTGAGCCGGGTAATGGTGACGGTGTTATCCCCTGCTTGGAAACCCATGTCGACGCTCATCGGCGGCCAGCCGATCTTGGCGAGCGCAGCCTCGTTCTCCGCGAGCACCACCCGGAAGCTATTGCCGAATGTGGCCTTGTCGGTCTTGTGCGGCAGGAAGCCGGCCATGTTACGCAGCGCGAGTCGCCAGAAACGGCCCACCGAGGTATTCGGCCTGAAGCCCTCGCGCAGCACCCCCTGCGTGTAGTTGAAGTCGAGCTCCTGGATGATCGGTCCGTTCAGGATGATCAGCGTGTCGGATCCCGGCGTGTTGCCGCTGTGCTCGACCCCGTAAGTGGGATCCGCCATGGCTTCGATGAGCGCCACCAGAATCGGCATGTACTCCGGGCGGCACCCGGCCATTACGCCATTGACCGCGATCGCCCAGATCGTCGCGGCGCGACTTTCCGGGAGCAGTGTGCCGAGCGATTCCTCCGGCGCGCGATCGGTGTAGCCCAAGAACTCCTCGATCTTCTCGAGGGTGGGTGGAACGATCGGCAGGCCGTCGCTCCATTCACGCTCATAAAAATGGGCGTTCACCTCCTCGAATGTCCCGTGGAACACGATCTCGGTCGCCGACGGTTCCAAGACCTCCGCCGGCTCGGCGGGCTGCGTGAGAAGATTGGCGATCACCTGCTGCGTGGTGACGTTGCGAACGTTCGACTTGAGCTCGTCGAGGCTCTGCGCACCGGGATGACCGGGGATCAGGGCGAGCGGGAGATTCGGCATGCCGAGGCCCGCGGAGGTGGCGGCGGCCTGACCGAGGAATCCCTCGCAGACGAGCGACGAGGTGGGCACGCCGGCCCGCTCGCACGCTTCACTGGCCCGCAACACGGCGGGCGTACAGCTCCCTCAACAGGCCATCGAAGAGATGGCGGCATCGACTCCGAGCTCGGCGAAGCGTTGCGGGAGCGAGGCGAGGAGCTCCTTCTCGTTCACGGCGTGCGTCGAGCCGAATTCGCGCCAGCTGACGAACTTCACCCCGGGATACTGCGTGCGCAGCGTCTCCTCGAGCGTCGCAAAGACCACATCGCCCGCGAACAGGTAGTCCCAAAGTTGTGCGATGGTCTTTCCATTGAGGGAATCGAGCCGCTTGGCGAGCGCTCGCAGGGCCTGCCTGCGCTCGCCGCGCGGCCACACCACCTCGTAGTGCCCACCACCGTTGAATTTCTTCGCCATCGCACACTCCTTGCCAGGGAACCTCGCCACTCAGTGTAGCAGCCGAGCCACGGCTTCGGCCGCACCGACGCCTTCTGCCATCGCCTGGACAATCGCGCCACCGTACCCCGCGCGAGCCGCACCCACGGCGAACACGCGCGAATCGCCGGTTGCAAGAGCGGCGTTCGTCTTCACGTGCCCGCTCGCCCCGAGCAATGACGGTGGGGCAAATTCGGTGTTCGGCGTGACCCCGATGAACGGAAACAATCCCATGCATTCGAGGTCCGAGCTCGTGCCGTCCCTCACGTTGCGCAGCCGAACGCCGCTCACCGCATCGTCGCCCAGGATCGCGCTCACCTCGCTGTCCCAGACGAAGCTCACGTTCTCGCGTGCGGCGAGCTTCTCGATATAGTGGCGCTTCGCTTTGAGCGGGCTCCGGCACACCATGATCACGCGCCGGCTGGTCTTGGCGAGCACGAGCGCTTCCTGCGCCGCGCCGTCACCGCCGCCGACGACCACGACGTCCTGGCCGCGAAAAAATCCCCCGTCACAGGTCGCGCACCGCGACACGCCCCGGCCGACGAATTCCTCCTCGCGCGCAACGCCGAGTCTGCGCAGCGACGCCCCGGAGGCGATGATGATCGCGTCGGGATGATAGGTCGTGCTCTGCTCATCCGTGAGGGTGAGCTGCGCATTGAGTTCGATCTTCGCGACCGACCTTTCGACCACCTGAACCGCCGCCTTGCGCGCCTCCTCGAGGAGATGGATGGCGAGGTCCTGGCCGGAGAACTTCCCTGGAACGGGAATGCCGTCGACCTCGTGAATCGTGGCAACCAGCCCGCCAAAGATCCCACGGCCCTCGAAGAGCGTCACCGAACGCCCCAGATGCGCCGCATGCCGCGCGGCGGCAAGCCCCGCGAGACCACCGCCGATGACCGTGACTTCGTGAGTGTTCCTGAGTGGTCTCATCCGATGAGCCCCAAGTCTAAATGGCGCGGCAGTCCAAAAGAAGTGAGCGCGGGGGCCCAGGCTCCGCGATCACCGCTCACCGGGTGCCGCGGATGCGCCGGTCGTTGACCCGGCGAGTGAAGCGAATCGTATCGAGATGGTCGAGGAGCGGCAGACTGTACTTGCGCGAGATGCCGAGGGCCGCCCCCACATCGGTCACCCGCAACCCCGGCGCTTGCTCGAGCAGTGGCGCGAGGCGACGCTGGGCCTCTTCGATCGCCTCGCGATGAAACAGGAGCTCCTTGCCGCTCGTCCGGTCGAGGGCTCGCACGATGACCCCCTCGCGCAGCAGCCGGTCGACCGCGCGCTTCGATTGCACACTGGTCACGATCGCGCCGGGGTCGGGCGGCGTGAGCCCGCCTCGGCGCAGCGTCTCGGCGACCTCCGAGGCGACCTGCGCCTCCCGGCGAGCGCGGTCGAGGTCCTCCGATGCCCGCGGAACCACGAATTGATTGGCGCGTTTCTCGATCACGCCGCGAGCAAGCAGGGTCCCGAGCGCCTCATCGAGTGCCGCGGCTGCGGTCGAAGGCAGCGCCGACTGAAGCGCGTCGCGAGAGAGTCCCATCGCGTGCGCCGCGAGGAGCGAGGGCACCCCCGCGAGGAGCTGATCCAGCTCCGCCTTCTTGATCACGCAGCCGGAGCGCGTGATCACGAGCGGCAGCGTCCCGATGAGCTCGACGAGGCGCGGCACGGCGAGCGCGGAGAGCTGCGACAGATGGCGCAACGTCGTCCCCGCCTCGCGCTCGACCTCTGCGGCAATCATCGCCGCTCGCGGGAGCACGCGCAGCTCTTCGAGGCGTTTCAGAATCGACGCGCAATGGCGTTGCCGGCGCTCCGCCCGCGGCTCCAGAATTTTTCCGCCGGCGACGGTCCGAGGCGGGGACGCGATGCGCAGCACCACGTGCTCGCCCGCCGGGAGCGCCACGGGCCGCACGCAGCGAAGTTGCGCAACACCCATCTCGCCCGACCCGAGCACCTCGCGGTCGAGCAAACGCAGGCGGACATCGAGCTCGTCCGTGCCGAGCATCGCGCGAAGCCTCATCCCGTTCGGCAGCGGCGGCGCGCCTTCCACGGCACGAACGGAGATCGTCAGCCACTGCGAGAGCTCCAGTGCGTCCGGTGCGGCAAGCACCATGCCGCGCTCGAGCTCGGCGATGTCCACGTCGCGCAAATTGAGCGCCACGCGCTGGCCGGGCGCGGCCGTCGCGACGCGCACCCCGTGAACCTCGACCGCTCGCACGCGCACCGCCCGGCGCAACGGCAGTAGCTCGAGCGTATCCCCCGCCGCGATGGCCGCCCCGCGCAATGTCCCGGTGACCACCGGGCCGTGTCCGGCGATGCTGAAAGCCCGGTCGATCGGCAGCAATGCCACGCCGTCGGCGGCGCGCGAGCGCCGCTGGGCCGCCGTCGCTTTGAGCGCTTGACGCAGCCCGTCGATCCCCTGTCCGCTGAGTGCCGAGGTCATGATGGGCGGTGGCGCTTGAAGACCGCGGCGGGCAAGCAATCGCAGCGCATCGTCCGCGACCCGCCGGGCCGTCTCGGCCGCGACCAGATCGGTCTTGCTGATTGCGACCACGGCCCGATCGAGGCCCAGAAGATTCGCGATGTCGATGTGCTCGATCGTTTGCGGCTGAATCCCTTCGTTGGCGGCGACCACCAGCAGCACGGCATCGATCCCGGTCGCACCGGAGATCATCGTGCGCACGAAACGCTCGTGGCCCGGCATATCGATCAGATCGATCTCCGCCCCGACGTCCAGATGCGCGAACCCGAGCGCGATGGAGATTCCGCGCCGCTTCTCCTCGAGAAGCCGGTCGGTATCTTGGCCCGTCAACGCCCGCACCAGCGCGGTCTTGCCGTGATCGACATGGCCGATCACTCCCAGCACGAGCTGCTTTGCGCCGAGACTGAGCTGCGTCACGGCGGCAGCGCCCGGGCCGGCGGCAGCGCTCGCGCAGGCGCCGCGAGCTCGCCGTCATTGGCATCCGATCTAATCAGCAAGTCGCGCAGACGATTGGCTCCTCGAGGAATGCGACGCTATGCTAGAGCCTTCGGGGGGCTCCATGCATCTGCCCGCCCATGCTCAAGGAGACCAGCATGTCGCCGCAAAGTAGCGGGCGCTATCGAGCCGCGAGACCCGTGAGCACCGCTCCCGGGTGGAGCCTCACACGCCTCACCCCGCCGAGCCGGCTGTTCGGCGCCAATGGCCTGCGCACCGGGCCCGACGGGCGGATCTACGTGGCTCAAGTGAGCGGCAGCCAGATCAGTGCGATCGATGTCGAGACCGGTACCGTCGAGGCGATCAGCCCGATGGGCGGCGATATTGTCGCACCCGATGACCTGGTGTTTGATCCCGACGGCAATCTCTACGCCACGGAGATCACCGAAGGACGGGTGAGCATGCGCGCGCCCAACGGCACGACCCGCGTGCTCTACGGCGACATGCCCGTCGCCAACCCCATCACCTTCCACCAGGGCCGGCTGATCGCCGGCGAATGTCGCGTCGGGGGACGCATCATGGAGCTCGACCGCCAGGGGGGCGCTGCGCGGATCCTGCTGGACAATGTGCCCATGCCCAACGCGTTCGACGTTGGGCCGGACGGCAAGCTCTACCTCCCGGTGATGGGAACCAACGAGATCTGGCGGGTGAGCCTCGAGGGCGGCGCGCCGGAAAAGGTGGCGGGCGAGCTCGGTGTGCCTGATTCCGTCAAGTTCGATGCTCAGGGGTTCATCGTCTCGACCCAGGTGGCGAGTGGCCAGGTGCTTCGTATCGATCCGCGCACCGGCAACCGCACCGTGCTCGCCAACCTCACGCCCGGCCTCGACAACGTGACCTTCATCGGCAATCGGCTGTTCGTCTCGAATATCTCCGGCTACGTCAGCGAGATCCTCGAGGGCGGCAACACGAAGAGCGTGATATCCGACGGCTTCAACTGGCCCCTCGGCCTGGCGATGGACGAAGAAGGACTGCTCTTGGTGGCGGACGGGCCTTTCTGTTACACGATTCGGCCCGGGCACGAGCGCCGAACCGTAGGCTTCTTGTTCGATCCCGGTTACCCGGGATACTCCCGTGGAGTGGCCGCCGCGGGGCCGGGCGAATTCATCGTCACCACCGCCAACGGGGCCGTCGCGCGCTATTGGCCCGCGAAACACAGCAGTGAAGTGCTGGCCAGCGGATTCGATCAGCTCTACGGAGTGGCGATTGCG
>DATHCO010000207.1:0-7344 GCA_035319505.1 Steroidobacteraceae bacterium
TCGCGGACGCGTAGGCATTGGCGCCGGGGACGCCGACGTTGTAGATCGACAGGTAGTACGCATTGGACGACCACGGTAGCGTCAGCTGCGTGAACGGCACCGTGGTCGCGAACGCGCCGTCGGGCTGCGTGAAATCGAGCGCGAGGGCCGGGTTCGATACGGGCCCGTTGTCTTGATAGCGCGCTCCATCGGCGGTCGCCAGGAGCTCGAGCGCGGTCACCGTGCCGCTCGAGGCGACGCGCACGCTGTTCGGCAGGGCGCTGCGAATGTCGCGGGTCATGAAGCGCAGCGCGCTGTCGGCCGCATCGACGAGCGCCGCGCGGCGGGTTTGCGCGGTGTAGGCGTCCATGGGCATCACGATGAAGAGCGCCATGAACGCGACCACGATGGAGCCGACCGCGATGGTGATGACGAGCTCGATCAGCGTGAATCCTCGCTCGCTCGAGCGCGTGCCGCCCATCACGCCGAGTCGCGTAACCATCAGTAGCTCGTCCGGTAACCCGAGAGCGTCACGCTGGCGCTCGGAGAGTAGCTCACGGTGACGTCGATGCGCCGCGCCGATGCGGCCGGCACACCGGTGAGTCCGCTCGTCTGGGTGGTGCTGACACTCACCGTGTAGGCGGCGAGGGCGGGGATCGGATTGCCGAATTGATCATGCGCGCCGACATCCACCAGGCCGTTGTATTCATCGACGAGATCCCAGCTGCCGCGACCGGTGTTCGGCGGCGTGCCGTTCGGGTCGACGACCCAGCGCTGCAGGATCTCATCGAGATAAGCCTGTGCAATGGCGACCGCCTGCTGCTGCATCATCGCATCCGCGCTGCGGCTCGCGACCGCACCGATCGCGGCGAGGATCGTGGTCGCCGCAATGGCGACCACGGTGATCGCGACGACGAGCTCGATCAGCGTCACGCCTCGATGCCGCTGGCGCACGGCTATTGCACCTGGATCAGTCCGGTACCGGGCACGATGCTGATCGTGTGCGTGCCCACGGTGATGGTCGAGCCGGGACTCGAGGCGAGCCGCCCCTGAGTGTCGAACTGGAAGACCCCCGTGGGACTCGCGCTGGTATTAGCGGGAGCGGAGTCCTGAATCGGCGAGCCGTCGGCGCTCAGGATCGGGGTGGTCCACGACGTATCGGCCGGATTGCAGGTGTTGCCGGACGGAGCCTGCTGGGTCGCTACGTAGGAATTTGCGGACAGGCTGAGCTCGGCCGGACAATCGGTGATGACGGCCGCTTTCTGCGCGGAGCGCAGCGCCGCGGCGAGCTCGTCCGCGTAGCCGCGGTCGGAGAAGCTCTGCTGGTTCCAGAAGCGCGGCGCGATGTAGGCCGCCATGATGCCGGCAACCGCCATGACCACCACGAGCTCGACGAGCGTGTACCCGTCGGCGCTCGCCGTGTGAATGCGCTGAGTCGCTCTGTGTCGCATGCGGTCATTCCGGGAGTCCGTCCCGCCCGCCCGTGCGAGACCGACCCTAGCAGCCGGTCGTGACCGTCGTAATCGTCGGCGTCGCGCCCGCCGCCGCGGCGGTGTAGCTGACGACGCAGTTGGCCGGAGTCGGCGCGCCGTTCTTGGTCCAGGTCGCTGCGGTGGCCGTGCCGTTGCCGGCCGTGAAGGCGAAGTCACCCCCCGCCGCCGTGTTGGCGTTGACCGCGAGCGCGATGCCCGTCGCCGTGGCGTCGGGATAGTTGTTGAGGAGCGTCACCGAATTGCCTTCCATGTTCACGGGCCCCGCGGGGTTGCCGGTCGCCATCGAGAGACCCCGCGCCAGGGCCGCCGCGCTCTTAACGCTGCCGGCAAGGCCGTTGATCGTCGCGATGCGCGCCTGGGAATCGAGCGCCACGAACCGCGGTACCGCAAAGGCGGCCAGGATGCCGAGAATCGTGATCACCACCACGAGCTCGATCAGGGTGAACCCCGCTTCAAACGACTTCATTGATAGCTCCGTAGCGCAACGCGCGCTGTTTGACTTAACCCGCGACAAGCCGCGGTCTTCTACTCCCTGGAGTCGGCCGGCGGGCGGCGCACTTGAGCGAGGGTGCGGTAGGAGGGGGCCGCAATTGCCCATATCTGTGAGTTGTGTCACCGCCGGGCTGCGCCGCTCAGCCGGTGTGGCCGATCTTGCCGATCATGTTCCACATGGGCAGGAACACGCCCAGCGCGAGGATCAGCACCATCACGCCGACGCCGATGATCAGGATCGGCTCGAGCAGCGCGGTCAAGTTGCGCAGCCGATAGTCGACCTCGCGCTGGTAGAAGCCCGATACCTCTTCCAGAAGGCGCGTGAGCTCGCCGGTTTCCTCGCCCACCAGAATCATTTGCAGCACGAGCGGCGGGAAGATGCCGGTACCGGCGGCGGCATGGCTCAAGGGCTCACCGCGCTCGACCGCATCGCGCAGCCGCACGAGCTGCTCGGCGAGATATTCGTTGCCCGCGGAGCGGGAGAGAAGCGTGAGCGCCTGGATCATCGGAAGGCCGGCCTCGATCGAGATCGACAGCGAGCGCATCACCCGCGACAGCACGGACAGACGCAGGAGCTCGCCGAGCACCGGCACCTTGAGCTTGAAACGATCCCATCGATAGAGCCCCGGCTCGGTGTCGACGTATCGCTTGAATGCGAACAGGCCGAGAATCGAGGCGGCTGCGATCGCAAGGCCGTGGTGACGGACGAATGCCGACGTGCCCATGATGACGCGCGTCGGCCAGGGAATGTCGTTGCCGAGCACTTTGAAAAGCGGCGCGAAATTGGGGATCACGAAGACCGTGATCACCGTGACCGCGAGGGCAATGACCGCGACCACGATCAAGGGGTAGCGCAGCGCGCTCTTCACCCGATCCTGAACGTCCTGGTCATGGCCCAGGTAATCGCAGAGCCGCGCGAAGGAATTCTCGAGCGTGCCGGTGGACTCTCCCACTCGCACCATGCTCACGAACAAGGGCGAGAAGACATCCGGATGGCGCGCGAGCGAGGAGGCGAAATCGCGGCCGGATTCCAGGCTCTGCAGCACATCGTGGAGGGCGTTGCGCAATACGGTGTTGTGCGTCGACTGCGCCAGTCCGCGCAGCCCCTTGAGGAGCGGGAGCCCGGACTTGGTGATCGAGTACATCTGCCTCGAGAAGAGCACGAGGTCCGCCGTCGAAGGCCGTCCCGCGCCCAGCCGCTCGAGGATGTCCCTGAAGGTGGCGCTGCGGATCGCATCGGGCTCGATCTCGAGGGGCGTGATGCCCAAATTCAGGAGCCGCGTCGCGACGGCATCGATGTCGTCCCCTTCGAGGCGGCCGGTGATGAGGTCACCGCGGCCCGATCGGCCCCGATATCGGAAGTTGGACATACTAGGGCCTGCGAACGCGATGAATATGGCGGCGACGGCGGCTCATTTGGCGTCTCGCAAGGCGCGACGAGCGACGCGTACTGGGGGTACGCCAGCGAGGGGCAACACAGCGAGACGCCAAATGAGCCTCGTCCCGAAGGGTTGCGGCCGCAATGGCCCGATGCGGCGTTGCTCGCCTCGCCCAGACCTCCCAGTCTGGGCGTCGGGTCGCGCCTTGCCTCGGGCCATTTCGGACAGCAACGCCGCTCATATTCATCGTGTTCGCAGGCCCTACTACGCGTGCTGCTCGAGCAGGCTCTCGACGCTCGCCTCCTCGAGCGGCGCGCCGGCGTCCTCCTCGACGAATTCCTCGAGCCCGCTTCCGACCGCCACCGCCTCCGCGAGCGAGGTGATGCCGCAGAGCGCGAGATCGATGGCCCCTTGCGCGAGCGGCACATAGCCCTCCTTGGCGCGCGCGGCCCGCGCGAAGCCGTGCAGATCGCCGCGCCGCACGGCCTCGGCCAGCGCGCGGTCGATTTCCAGGATCTCGTAGACGGCCACGCGGCCCCGGTAACCGGTGAGATTGCAGTAGGTGCAGCCGGCGCCCGCCATGAACCTGTGCTTCTCGGGATTCAAGCCCGGGCGGCAGGCGGCGAGCCACGCGAGCTCGTTCGGGGAGGGGGCCGTCGGATGAGCACAGTCGGTGCATAGGCGGCGCACCAAGCGCTGCGCGACGACGCCGTGCACGGCGGATGCGATCATATAGCCCGGCGCGCCCATATCGAGCAGCCGGTTGACGGTCGCCAGCGCGTTGATGGTGTGGAGCGTCGAGAACACGACGTGCCCGGTCATCGCACCGCGCAGGCCGATCTCCACCGTTTCGCGGTCGCGCATCTCGCCGACCAGAATGATGTCCGGATCCTGACGCAGCGCCGTGCGCAGTACGCGGGCGAAGTCGAGGCCGATCTTCGGCAACACCTGCACCTGGGTGATCCGGTCGAGTCGATATTCGACCGGATCTTCCGCGGTAATGATCTTCACCCCCGGGCGGTTGATGTGATTCAAGGCCGCGTAGAGCGTCGTCGTCTTGCCGCTGCCCGTGGGGCCGGTCACCAGCACCATCCCGGTCGTGCGCTCGATCATCCGGCGAAAGCGCCGCTCGGTACCTTCGGACATGCCGAGCTTCTCGAGGGACAATAGAGCCGTCGATTGGCTCAGCAGCCGCATCACGACGGATTCTCCATAACTCGTCGGCATGGTCGCGAGCCGCACGTCCACGGCGGCCTCGCGCACCCGCACGCTGAAGCGGCCGTCCTGGGGCAAGCGCTTCTCGGCGATGTCGAGTCCGGCCATGAGCTTGAGGCGCGTGACGAGCGCACCCGCCACGCGGCGGCCGTCGATGACCTGCTCCTGCAACACACCGTCGACCCGTAGCCGGATGCGTAGATTCTGCTCACCCGGCTCGATGTGGATGTCGGAGGCCCGTGCCTGCACGGCGTCGTTGAACATGGTCTGCAGCAGCTTGATGACCGGCGCATCGGGCGAGCTCTCCTCCGCGGAGAGTTGCTCGATATCGACATCGCTCTCGCGAAGATCGTCGCGCACGGCCTCGGCGAGCGTGGCGATCTGGTCGGTCTGTCGATACACGCTGTCGAGCGTTCTCAGCAAGTCCGCCTCGCCCACGAGTGCGAGGCGCAGCGGCTGCTTGAGTTTGAGCTGCAGCTCGTCGTAGGCGTGCAGGTCGGAGGGGTCCGCCATGCCGACGAGCAACCCGCGCGCATCCTGAAGAAGCACGATCGCCCGGTAGCGGCGTGCGAGCGGCTCCGGCAGCAGCTTCACCACGTCGCGGTCGATGCGCGCCTGCTTCAAGTCGACGACCGGAACCTGCAGGTGCTTGGACAGGAAATCGAGGAGCGAGGCATCCGACATGAAGCCGAGATCCGCGAGCACGCGTCCGAGCTTGCGTCCGGAGCGGCGCTGCTCCGCAAGCGCCGTTTGCAGTTGCTCCTCGGTGATCGCCCTGTGCTGAACCAGCACCTCGCCGAGCTTGATCCTGCGTTTGACCGTCATATCCTGTGGCTCGCCTGGGCTGCCGCGCTCATTTCGCGCTGTTGCGCACCTTCGGATCGAGCGCAGCGGCATGCTCGACCGCTTCGCCGGTGAGCTGCGTCCACTGCGAGTCGCCCTCGACGACGATCGGCCGCAGCAAGATCACCAGCTCGGAGCGCACACTGGTCTTTTGCTGGCTGCGGAACAGGTTGCCGAGCAACGGAATATCGCCGAGGAAGGGCACTCGATAGTCCTGCCCCGTGCGGTTCACCTGCATCAGCCCGCCGATGACGATGAGCTGGCCGCTCGAGGCCTTGACCACACTGTCCGCCTCGCGCACCTCGCTGTAGGCGAGCGGCAGGGAGTTGGCGAACCCGTTTGCGGTTACGCTGAGCACCTTGGGCGTGACGTTGCTCACCGTGGGGTGGATGTGCAGGATGATCTGGCCGGCGTCGGAGAGCTGCGGCGTCACATCGAGCGCGACCCCCGAGAAGAACGGCGCGAGGTCGAGCGTGCTCGCCTGCGAGGACGATGTGCCGACCAGGGTGTTGCTCGAGACGCCCGTCACGAAGTACTCGTCGTCCCCCGCCTTGATGACCGCCTTCTGATTGTTGAGCGTGGATACCCGCGGGCTCGACAGCACCGTGGTCTTGCCCTGAGTGGCGAGCGCCTCGACGTAGGAGTTGAAGCTCGAGGTATTGACCGCGAAGGCGAACGCCCCGCCCAGCGTATTGGTGACGGCGCTGGTGATGGGATTGCCAGGACCGACCGTGATCGGAACCGACGGCTGATTGAGCAGCTGCAGGTTGTTGGGGCCGAAGCCCGGCTGCGGGAAGCCCTGCTGCGGCCCGGTCTCGAAACCGCTGTAAGTGCTGTTGCCGTTCTTGCCGATGGCTGCCCAGTTGATACCCGCCTGAAATCCACTCGACAGCTGCACCTCGACGATCTTGGCCTCGATGATGACTTGCTGAGTGGCGATCTGCTGGATCTTGTCGAGGTACTGCTGCACGTCGCGAAGCTCGCGCGGCGTGGCGCGCACGGCCACGATACCGGATTCGGCGTTGATCACGACCGTGCGCCCCCCCTCGGTGCCGATGAGCGCGCGCAGGCTCGCTTCGAGCTCGGGCCAGAAATCCGACGAGGAGCGGGTGGAGACGCTGGTGCCCGTGATTTCCTTCACCCGCGCCCCGTCCTTGCCGTTTCCGCCCGCTCCGAATACCTCTCCCGGGGGCTCGGAGAGACCCTGACTCTGCATATCCACCCCGGGCATCGGTGTGCCGTTGCCGGCCAGCGCGTTCGAGCTCTGTCCCACCTGACCCGAGGCGACGCGCGTGCGCGAGGTGCCGCGGCGCTCCAGATCGATATAGGCCACCTGGAAAAGCCGTGTCTGCAGCGCCGGCGGATCGATGACGAAACCGGAGGGTAGGCGCCGGTAATCGTAGCCGTACGCCTCGCGAACCGCATCGAGCACCTCGATCAGCGTGACGTTCTTCATCCGTAGCGTCACCGTGCCGCCGACGCCCGGCTCGAGCACGATGTTGTACGGCGTGCCGTCGGCGAGCCCTTCGAAGAACGTGCGTGCCGGCGCATCGGTCACGGCCACGTCGAAGCGCGCCTCGTCGGCGTTTGCGGTCTGCATCATCCCGAAGACCAGAAAGGCGATGGGCAGGGCTCTCGAGGAAATCATCGTTGGACTCCGCGGGTCTCCCGCCCCGGCTCGGCGGCAGGCTTTTTGACTTGGGTGGTGGAGCGCGCGAGATGCAGCTCGTGCGTCAGGCTCTCGTGCCGGTATCGGACACCGTCCTCGAGCACGGCCTCGATCGTGTACGGGCCGACCACGGAGCCGGCACGCACCAGCTTGCCGTTGAAGATCGCGCTGCGCGTGCCGTTGCGGGCGAACACGGCGGACAGCACCGGCCCGGGTTCGCGCGGCGCATCCGCGGCGCGAGTCTCTCGCTGCGGGGGGCGCATCGGATCGCGCA
>DATHCO010000208.1:0-26393 GCA_035319505.1 Steroidobacteraceae bacterium
GCGAGACCGCCCTCGAGCCACCCCGCGGTGTGCAGCACGAAATTGACTCCGGCGAGGCAGGAGGGTAGCAGCGTATTCGCCGACTCGAACGCGGCTTGCGCATCCGGGATCTTGGAGGCGCAGAGGCTCCCTCCGGAGCGAAACGGGATGCCGAGACGGCGGGCGAGTGCGGCCATTGTGTAGAGAACCAATGCGGGCTCCGGCGTGCCGAAGGTCGGCGCACCGGATTGCATGGAAATCGAGGAGGCGAAACTGCCGAGCACGACCGGCGCGCCCGGATTCACCAACTGCACGAATGCAAGTCCCGCCAGCGCCTCGGCGAGGGTCTGTGCGACGGTACCCGCCACCGTCACGGGCGACATCGCGCCTGCGAGAATGAAAGGCGTGATGATCAGCGCTTGGTTGGCGCGCGCGTAGACCTTCGCAGCGCCCAGCATGGTGGCGTCGTAGGTCATCGGCGAATTGACGTTGATCAGATTGATGATCGTCGTCTTCGGCCGTCCAGTCGTGGGATCGGTGAGCTCGGGGCCGAACACGATGTTCGCCATCGCGACCGAGTCGGCGGCGCGCTCGGGTGCGGTGACGGAGCCCATGAAGGGCTTGTCGCTGTATTTCAGGTGGCTGTACACCATGTCGAGATGGCGCTTGTTGACCGGCAAGTCCACGGGCTCGCAAATCGTCCCGCCCGAATGGTGCAGGGAGTTGGACAAATAGGCGAGCTTCACGAAGTTGCGAAAGTCCTCGATGCGCGCATAGCGCCGGCCCTCGTCGAGACTGCGCACGAACGGCGAGCCGTAGGCCGGAGCGAACACGGTGTTCTTGCCGCCGATGACGACGCTGCGCGCGGGATTGCGCGCGTGCTGGGTGAACTCGCGCGGTGCCGTTCGCTGGACCAGCGTGCGGCACATGCCGCGCGCGCAATGCACGCGCTCGCCTTTGACATCCGCTCCCGCCGCTTTCCAGATCTCGAGCGCCTCCGGATCGTCGCGAAAGTCGATGCCGACCTCCTCGAGAATGGTGTCGGCGTTCTGTTCCATGAGAGCGAGCCCTTCCTCGCTCATCACTTCATAGTAAGGGATCTTTCGTGTTATGTAGGGCACCGACGACGTGGAGCGCGCCGTGCGCGAGGCTCGCTTGGCGTCGCGGCCGCTGGGACGTCGCAGGTGAGTGGTTGGCGTTTGCTGCTCGTCCATCGCTCACTCTCCGGCTCACTCGATAAAATGGCCGTCCACGCCAGGGTCGGAGCGAGACGGCATGAAAGGCAGGAGTATGGTCACTGTCGCTGCAAGCGGCTGATCAGTTTGCGCCATGGATTTGTCATGAAGCGCCAATCTGGCTCGAGCCGAGCGCAAGCGTCCTGATAACCCATCCGAGAGCACGATCATGGATCTCAACCAAGTCACTTTGCCCGCGACGAACGTCGAGCGCTCTGCCGCATTCTATCGCCGGCTCGGATTTACCCAGATCGTGAGCAGCCCCCCGCAGTATGCGAGATTCGAGTGCCCCGAGGGCAGCGCGACGTTTTCCTTGCACCAGGTGGCTTCGTCGAGGCCGTCGGACACGATCGTTTATTTCGAATGCGACGACTTGGATTCGGTGTACGAGACGCTGAGTGCGGCGGGTATCGTGTTCGATCAGGCGCCAACCGACCAGCCGTGGCTTTGGCGCGAGGCGTATCTTCGAGATCCCGACGATAACGTGCTCTGCCTCTACCACGCCGGCGCCAACCGTCGATATCCCCCCTGGCGGCTTCCCCGCGCATCGCCCGAGTGATCCCCGGATATGTCAAGCAGCCGGGCGCGCCCTGGAGCGAAGCGCCTGGGACAGACACGCCCTGGACGGATATCGGGCACTTGGATCAGCTAAACGGCCGGGCTGGCAGTTAGATCTGCGGACTCACCGTTTCGGTCGCCGGCTGCGGCAAGGCCTCCTCCTCGCCGGCGCTCGCCGGCTCGAGGAGACTTTCCAAGGTATTCAAGCGCCGCCGCATCTCGGCAAGATCCTCCTCGCCCAGCTTCTCCGTGCAGCCGGCGACGATGTGTCGTCCGCGCTCGATCAGCATGGCGCGGAAGCTCGAATCCTCGGTGGTTCGTGCGATGTCGCCGAGTGCGCGCAGCATCCGCAAACTCACCGCCAGATCTCCCTTCGAATACATTCGCACCTGCTCGAACGCGGCCTCGAGCAGCCTCGGGAAGTCGATCCAGCCGATGCTCACGCGAAACACGGCGGGCGGATCGTAGAGCAGCGGCTCGGGCGGCGCGCGCGAGGCGAAGCGGATCAGGATGCGGCTCAATTGATCGACACAGCTGATCGCAGTGCTGGGATCGTTCACCGCAGGCGAGAGCGCTCGAAGAGCGATGTCCACGATTTGCAAGACGCCGAATTCCGCGTCCTGCTGCAGGGTCCTCGACGGACCGAAATCGAACGCGCCAAGCAGTTGAGCGCGGCCGTCAGCGGGCAGCCGCTCTCCCTTGGAGATTATCAGCAGTGGTACGCCCGCGGGCACGAAGTGGCCGACCCTGCGCAGCACGTGCACCTTGACGCGGTAGAGCTTCGCCAAGGCGACGAGCCGCCTCGTGTCGATGAAGCGAATATAACCGGAGACGCCGTTCAGTATCGTGGTCTCGAAGACATGCTGCTTGAGCGGGTCGTGCTTGTGCACGGGGTGCGGGCTGCGAGGCCACGGCATCATGTCATCGATGATGATCTCGGTCTCGGAGGCGATCTTGTCGACGATCTGATTGACGCTGATGGCCTGGGCGATGTGGTGAATGAAAAAGAGCAGCCAGCACACACAGGCGATCGCCAGCAACATGGCTCCGAGCACGGTCGCGATCGGGGAGAAGGGCGCGGGCAGCGAGCGTGCCGCGGGCAGCGCCGCCATGCAATAGCAGAACGTGCCAAGAAAGATGCCGAGCGTCCATTGGGTCACCCGGTCGCGCGTGAAGCTCAAGATGATGCGTGGCGAGAACTGCATCGAGGCGAGCGTGAGGGTCATCAGGAGGATAGCGAAAACGATCGACACCACGGTCATGATGGAGGCCGCGATGCCGGCGAGAATCACCTGAGCGACCTGCGGATCGGCGTGCGAGGGGAAGAGCACCGCCGGCACCCAGCGGCCGACGGCGGGAAACTCCTCTTCAAGCGACGATAGCAATCCTCCCACGCAGCCGAGCACGAGCGCGATGGTCAGCGGGCGGATCAAAAAGCCGCCGCGCAAGTTGTAAATCACGCGCCGAAGAAGGAGTACCAGGCGCTCGTTCATGGAGCCGTCGCAAGGAAGCCTGCGGCTTCGGTCATATCTCGAATTCGATGCCGACTTCCATGATTTGCGGGCTCGGGATTCTGAAGTAGGCGCCCGGCCGCTGCGCATTGCGGCGCATGATCGAGTAGATCACTTCGCGCCACCGAGCCATCCCCGGGCTCCGGCCCGCGGGGATCACGGTCTCGTGTCCGGTGTAGTAGGTGACCTTCGTTAGATCGCCGATGTCGAGCTTGCCTTGCGCCGCCGCGATACTGAGTCCCTGAGGCACGTTCGGCTGCTCCATGAAACCGTAGCGCAGCTCGACGCGGGTGAGTCCATCACCGATCGGGGTGACCACCACGCGCTCGGCGTCCGAGACGCGCGGAATCTCGGCAATGGAGACGGCGACCAGAAACACGCGCTCATGCAGGACATGGTTGAGCCGCAGGTTCTGCGTGAGCGGCAGCGGCACCCCTTGCGCCATGCGGCCGAGTACGACGGCCGTGCCCGGGAGCCGTGTCGGCGGATCGGATTGCACGGCCTCGAGGAACTGCTTCGAGGTCTGACGCAGCACCAGTCGCACCGCATCCATGATCAGCTCGCCCCTGCGCCAGGTGAGCATGAGGAACGAGATCACGAAGGCGATCGCCAGCGGGAACCAGCCGCCCTCGAAGAGCTTCGTGGAGGTGGAGGTGCAAAAAAGCAGATCGATCGCGAGCAGGCTCCCGTTCACCGGGAGGACCAACCACGGATTGTGCTTCCAATGGAGCGCCACGAAAGTCGCCAGCAATGTCGTGATGGCCATCAGCAATGACACCGCGACGCCGAAGGCGCCCGCCAGAGCGTCCGAGGAGCCGAAACCGATCACGGCCGCGAGCGTCGCAAAGGCCAGCATCCAATTCACGATCGGGACGTAGATCTGACCGATCTCGCGCCCGGCGGTATGGACGACCTTCATGCGCGGCAGAAAGCCGAGCTGAATCGCCTGCTGAGTGAGCGAGTAGGCGCCCGAGATGATCGATTGGGAGGCGATCACGGTGGCCGCCGTCGCGAGCACCACGAGGCTGTAATGCGCCCATTGCGGCGCGAGCTCGTAGAACGGGCTCTCGAGCGCGGTCGGCTCCGTCAACAACAGCGCCCCTTGGCCGAAGTAGCTGAGCGTGAGCGCGGGCAGGGCCACCCCGAACCACGCCAGCCGGATGGGGAAGGGCCCGAAGTGGCCCATATCGGCGTAGAACGCCTCGCCTCCGGTCACCGCCAGGAAGGCACCGCCGATCACCGCGAACGCGAGCGGGCCGGCATGCGAGAGATAGCTCACGGCGGGGACGGGACTCAACGCCGCGAGGATCGCCGGCGCTCGGGCGATGCCGACGGCCCCGAGGATCCCGATCGCGATGAACCAGAGCAGCATGACCGGGCCGAACAAGCCCCCGACGAAGGAGGTGCCCTTGCGCTCGATGAGAAACAGCGCGAGAAGAATCACAACGGTGAGCGGCACGACGACCTGGGCGAGCGGTGGCGCATACACCTTGATGCCCTCGATCGCGCTCAGCACTGAAATGGCCGGTGTGATAGCGCCGTCGCCATACAGCAGAGTGGCTCCGACGAGACCGACCACCACCATCGCCGCGCGCATCCGAGTCGGCTGAACGCGGCCGGGACAGATCAATGCGAGGAGAGCCAGAATGCCGCCCTCGCCGTGATTGTCGGCGCGCATGATGAGGATCGCATACTTGATCGAGATGACGATGATGAGCGACCAGAAGATGAGCGAGACGATGCCGAGCACCGCCTCCGGCGCCACCGTCCCGCTGGGGCTCGCAGCCTTGGCGGCGACGTTGAGTGTGTAGAGAGGGCTCGTCCCGATGTCGCCGAAGACCACACCCATGCAGGCAATGCTGGCGGGCGCCCAAGCGCGCCGTCGCTCGGTCGCACGCAGATCGACTCCCTCGGCCATCGTCATGGTGGACTCCCTGATACGCGCACCCTACCGCAAGCGAGCCCGCGCGTATACGGCGGTGAGGACCGCGTCACTTTCCGACTCCGAGCAACAGAAACGAATACCCGATGCCCACGAATGACCTGGGTGCTGCCTGAGTGAGGCCGACCGCCGCATGAAAATCGACCTGTTGATGCGCGGTAAGCTTGTATGCGGTTCCGACGTGCAGCAGCTGGCTCGAGCCGCCGTGCTGATGAAAATCCGCCGCATACTCGATGAAGGCATCGCAAGGCGCGGTCAATTGCCGATCCAGGAGAAAGGTCGCCTCGCCGGTGGAATTGCGCGTGCCGCCCGCCGTGGGCCAGTACCAGGCGAGCTGACCGGCCGCTGTCCAGCTCGCCGGCAGCGCATGCGACCACGGCAACTGCAGACCGGGGTCGTAGCCGTGACTGGAAATCTGCCGCGCTCCGCTCGGAAAGCTCACAAACGGGATGAGCGAGAGATCGAAGCCGGCGAGAGGTCCGAGCTGCTGTTTGAGGCCGAGGGCGGTGTCACCGAACCCGGAGGCGGTGCCGCTCCCCGTTGGCAAGTCATGAAAATAATCCGGTACGGTGAGGCGGAGCTCGGTTTTCTCCCACAGGCCATAACGAACATAGGATTCGGGCAAGTCGAGCACGTGATGCCCTTGGGTATCGGTGGTGAGCATGCCGTTTTCGACCTGCAGTGCGCCCTCCGGGACGACCACGCTCGATTCGGCGACGGCGGGGCGGTCGGTGGCGATGGTCACTTCCGTGTCCGCCGCGGCTGGGTCGGCCGCAAGCAGGCAGCCCGCGCTCAAGACGCAGCCCGCGCTCAACAAGCGAACGAGATCCATCCCGCCCCGGCCCATGAGTGCCGACCTTAACCGAAAGGATGCCGGGACGTCGAGGCTCTGGAGCGCGAGTCGCAGGCCTACGAACCCGTCAGAATGGTGCCCGTCGGCACCCCGTTTGGGACGCAGCTGTCGTCCTGCCTGCCGCCCCACCGACGCGGACAATCAGACGATACGCAAGATCACGCCCGCCGGCCGGGTGAGCACGATCGCGGGCGCCGCGCGGCCGATCGCCTCAGGCGATCAGGGACTCGAGCACGCCCTCGGCAAAGTGCGCGTCGATCCAGTCGGCGAGACCGTCGAGCGTGTCGTCCAAGGTCGGTGCGTCGCGACCGAACAGCGCGCGCAGCACCTCCGGGCTTTCGAACAGGCCATGAGGGTACAAGAGGAGCGTCTGTCCGCACTGCCAACCGCCATGATCGGCGAGGACGGCTCGTAGCGGCGCGGCGCCGGGCGTCGCGGCGTTGCCGCCGCGCGTGACGCCATGATGGATCTCGTACCCCGCGAAACGCACTCCGCTCAAGGGCTTCCAGTACTCGGTGAGTTCCCCGAGCGCATAGCTCGCGTGCCGGTAGTGTTTCCCTGGCAGGAATTCCGTTGCATACGGCATCAAGCCAAGACCGCGGGCTTCGCCCTCGACCCCGTGAGGGTCGTGGATCTCGGCGCCGAGCATTTGTAGTCCTCCACAGATCGCGAGCAGCGGCTTGCCGGCCGATACGTACGCGGCGATCGCCGTATCGAGCCCGCGCCCGCGCAGCCATTGCAGGTCTGCGGCCACGTGCTTGGATCCGGGCAGCACCAGAAGATCCGCCGAGGCGATCGTGTCGGCCTCTCGTGCCCAGCGTAGCGAGATTCCCGGCACGCGCTTCAAGGGCGTGAACTCGTCGAGGTTGCTGATGTAAGGATAGGCGATGATCACGACGGATCGCCCGGATCCGGACGGGCGCGCATCGAATACCCCGTCCTCCTCGGGCAATCCGTGATCGCGCCACATCGGCAGTACCGCGAGGGTCGCCACGCCGGTGAGCTCCTCGAGCACCCGGGGACCTGGGGCCAGCAATTGCGGGTCGCCGCGAAACTTGTTGAGCACGAAGCCGCGGATCAGCCGGCGCTGCTCGGCGGGCAGGAGCTGAAATGTGCCGAAGAGGTGGGCAAAGGCGCCGCCGCGGTCGATATCGCTGATGATGAGGGTGGCGGCGCGTGCCGCTTCGGCGACGCGCATGTTCACGATGTCGGTCGCTTGCAGATTGATCTCCGCCGGCGAGCCGGCGCCTTCGATGACCAGCACCTCGTACCCGTCGGCGAGCTCTTCCAGGCAGGCGCGAATCGTCGGCCAGAGCCGTCGCGCGCGCGCATGCCATTCCATGCGCGATAGATCATCCCGCCTCGCTCCGAGGACAACGACCTGGGAGAGCGTGTCCTTCTCCGGCTTGAGCAAGACCGGGTTCATGCGCACCTCGGGAATGCGGCGCGCGGCGAGGGCCTGGAAGTACTGGGCGCTGCCCATTTCACCGCCCACGGCGACGCGGGCATTGTTGCTCATGTTCTGCGCCTTGAAGGGCGCGACTTTGAGTCCTCGTCGCGCATACCAGCGACACAGCGCAGTCGCCAGAAAGCTCTTTCCGGCTCCGCTCGTCGTTCCGCATACCATGACCGCGCGCGCCGTCATGCGCTTGAGCGGGCGAGCGCCTCGAGCGCCGGCCGCCACAGATGCACTCCTTCATGCTCGACGACGTTCACGGAAGTCTCGAACGCTGCCGATAGCCAATCTCCCGCCAACGCATCGCGGATCGTGCCGTGGCCGATGATGCCTCGGTGCCCGATGACGATCACGCGGTCGGCGGTGAGCGCGAGCGACAGATCATGGATGGCGCTCACCACGCTCACGCCCGAGCGGTGCGCCTGGTCGCGTAACAGGCGCGCGACATCCTCTTGATGCGGTGGATCGAGATGCGTCGTCGGCTCATCGAGCAACAAGACCGGAGCTTCAACCGCCAGTACTCGCGCAAGCTGAACGCGCTGCCGTTCGCCCCCCGATAACGTCGACAGACGCCGCTGCGCCCACGCGAGCGAGCCCGTCGCCGTCATGGCGCGATGCATTGCCGAGTCGTCATCGGCCTGCCGGTGCCCAAGCCATCCTGAGTGCGCGAAGCGGCCGAGAGCGACGACCTCCTCTGCGGTGAGATCGGTGACGGAGGAGGTTTGCGCGAGCCAGGCGAGGCGCCGCGCGCGCTCGCGCCTCGACCAGGAAGAGAGCCTGCGTCCCTGGAGAAAAACCGCCCCCGAGCGCAGCGGCGCCAAACCCGCGAGTGCGCGCAGCAGCGTCGACTTGCCGCAACCGTTCGGGCCCACGATGCTGGTCCAGCGCCCAGGCAGGAACTCGAGCGACACGCCCTCGAGCACGACGCGTGAGCCGTAGCCGACCGCAAGATCCGCGCACGAGAGAGCGGCGGTCGGACCCGATTGCCGCTGCGGCTCAAGCATTGCGACTCCGGCGCCATAACAGGAACACGAGGTACGCCCCCCCGACACAGGCGGTGACGGCACCCACGGGAAGCTCGGAGGGCCGGATGATCCAGCGGCTCACGAGGTCGGCCGCCTGCAGGAGCGCGCCGCCGCAGAGCGGAGCGCCGATGAGGAGCTGCCGATGGTTGACCGACAGCGTCTCGCGCACGAGGTGCGGGGCGATCAAGCCGACGAAGCCGATCACCCCCACCTGACCCACGGTCGTCGCGGTCGCAAGCGATAGGATGCCGAGCAAGGTCAGCCGTAGCAGCGGCAGCGACAGGCCGAGTGATTGCGCCGTGTCTTCGCCGAGGCTGAGCGCATCGAGTCCCCGGGAAAGTAGCATCGCCGGTACGATGCAGACGCAGAACACGCCGCCGAGCAGGCCTGCCGATGACCAGCTGATGAATCCGGTGCTGCCGAAGAGGAAGGTTTGCATCGTCCGCCAGATCTCGGGCTTGGTGAGCAGCAGCAGCTGAGTGATGGCGCCCAGCAAGAACGCGATCACGACGCCCGACAGCAAGAGGCTTCGCGTTTGCAGCACGCCCCGCGACAGGCTGATCGTCAACACGGTAGCGCCGGCCGCGCCGACGCAGGCAGCGCCGGTAACGCCCAGCCTCGCGGCCCAGGCGAGACCGCCGATCGTCGCATCGGCGGCCATCAAGCTGATCGTCACTCCGAGCGCGGCCCCCGAGGCGGTGCCGAGCAAGTAAGGCTCGGCCAAGGGATTGCGGAACAGGCCCTGCGCAATCGCGCCGGCAAGGCCCAACGAGGCACCGGCGAACCAGGCGCCCACGGTGCGCGGCAGGCGGATCTGCCACAGCACCACCGAGCTCTGTGCATCCGGCGACAGGAGCCAGCCGAGGGAGGTCTGGATGCTCGAGGTACCCACAACGAGGCTGCACGCCGTGAGCATCACGGTGATTGCGAGACAGAAGATGAGCCACACGGCGAGGCGGTTCGCGGCACGGGAAGCGGGCTCTGCAGCGCCGATCTGTATGACAGCCGGGCGTATCGTGCTCATGGCGCAACTCCGATGCCGCTCACGGCGCGACCCGCTCGAGACAGTCGGCCATGGCACGCATGCCGTCGGCGACGCGCGGACCCGGTCGCATCAGCATGGCCTCGACGGCCGGCGCAAAGTAGCAGAGCCGCTGCTCCTTCACGGCGCGGATCTCAGCCCATCCGGGCCGCTCGGCGAGGTGCGGCGCTTGCGCGGGCGAAACGAAGATGACGTCGGGATTGTGGCGCACCACGTATTCCGGATTGAGCTTCGGGAAAGGACCCAAGTCCGATGAGACGATGTTGCGGGTACCGAGAAGCGACAGCAGCTCACCGATGAACGACTCCGGCGCCGCTGCATACGGTGCAGGGTCCACCTCGAAATACACCGTCGGTTCCGTGCCGCGCCGGTGCGCCTGCGCGCTCACCTCGCGGATGGAGTGGTCGATGCGTTGGTTGAGCGCCGCGGCACGCTCGGGCAGATCGAGGATCGCGCCGATCATGGTCACGTTGCGCGCGATCGCCGTATAACCCTGCGTCTCGAGTGAGAAGGACTCCACGTGAAGCTCGCTCAGCCGATCGGCAATGCGCTGCGAGCGACTGAGCAGCACCAGGTCGGGATTCAATCTCACGATCGTCTCGATCTCGACATCATCCAGCCCGCCGGTCTTCGGGAGCGAGCGCACTTCGGGCGGCCAGTCCGAGTAGCGATCAGTCGCAACCAGCCGATCGCAGGCGCCGAGGGCGCACACGGTTTCGGTGAGCGAGGGCAGCAGGCTCACGATCCGCAGCGGTGGGCGCGTGAAGGTGACCTCGTGTTGCCAATCATCGCGCAGCACGACGGCTGCTCGGGTGGGGGGCGGCGCACCCCCAAGCACGAGTCCGAGCGCGATCGCGAGAAGCGCATGCGCGCCATGGGCGCGGTGGATCACGAAACGCCCGGCTTGATGGTCACGGGAAGTCCCGCGACCATCCAGATGACCCGATCGCAGACGGCGGCGAGTCGCTGGTGCAAGGTACCCGCCTCGTCGGCGAAGCGGCGCGCGAGCGCATTGACGGGAACGATACCGCAGCCCACGTCGTTCGAGACCAGGACGCAATCGCCGGCAAATCGCGGCAAGGTCTCGAGGAGGTCCGCCGATTCGCGCGCGAGCGCCTGCGCATCCCCCGCGCAGAGCAAATTGCTGAGCCAGAGCGTGAGGCAATCGACGATGACGACCTCGGTCGGGGCCGCGGAGCGGCGAAGCGCAGCGGCGAGACGGATGGGCTCTTCGATGACTCTCCACTCGGGCGGACGACTGCGGCGATGCGCCTCGATGCGAGCCGCCATTTCCTCATCCCGCGCAGCTCCCGTGACGATCAGCGTGACGGGATGGGTGCCGGCGATTTCGACCGCCTGACGGCTCTTGCCGGAACGAACGCCGCCGAGAATCAACGTCCTCACAAGACGACCTCGGTGCGCACGCCTTCCCCGATGCGCTCCTCGAGCTCGAACGCACGGGGTCTCGGATGGCGGATGAGATAGATCTCCATGGCAGAAATGACGCTCTCTTCAGGCCACCCGTCGTAGAGGATTGCACAGGGCGAGTGCGCCGAGCAGAAAGGCGAGCTCGGCGAGTTGCTGCACGGCGCCCAGGCAATCGCCCGTGTAGCCGCCGAGGCGGCGCCGCAGATGGAAGGCGAACACGAGTGCCGTGAGCATCGCGCCCGCGAGGCCCGCCGCGAGCGCGCGAGCCTCGAGCATCGCCTCTGTGTGAGCATCGCCGGATGAGCGGGCAGCCAGGCCGGCGACGAGCAACACGGCGATAAGCCCGATCGTCCCGCTCAGGGCCCACTCGCCCGTGCTCAAGTTGCCGGCGAACGGCCGCGCTTTTGCCTCATCGAGAGAGCGATCGCCGCTGCGCAGGTACGGCAGGCGCCAGATCAAGCCGAGAGCGCACCAGCGGCTCACCGTGTGCGCTGCGATCACTATCAAGGGAATGACGGCCGCCGGCACGGCCGTGAGCATCGTCCACTTGAGGCCCAGCGAGACGACAATGCCGATAGCGCCGTACGCTCCAATGCGTGAATCCTTCATGATGGCAAGCGCCCGATCGGCGGTTGTGCCGCCCCCTAGCCCGTCGCAGGTGTCGGCGAAGCCGTCCTCGTGCAGCGCCCCGGTGAGGAGGAGCGATGCCGCGAGCATCAATCCGACGGACACGGCCGCCGGTAGCCAGCGACTCGCCGTCCACCACACTCCCACATTGGTGGCGCCGATGAGTGCGCCCACCAAGGGGAAATAACGGGCCGATTGCGCGAGCCGGCTCGAGTCGAAACCTCGCAGCGCAGGTACCGGCAGGCGCGTGAGAAATTGCGCGGCCGCAAGAAACAAGGCGAGTTGACGGCTCACGCAATCTTCTCGCTGACTCCGGCGCCTGTGAAAGTGGCCATCTCCGAGAACAGGGCGACAGCGGCCCGCACGACCGAGAGCGCCGCCGCCGCACCGGTTCCCTCGCCGAGGCGCATGCCGAGATCGAGCAGCGGCTCGACGCCGAGGTATGCGAGGAGGGCGCGATGGGCCTGCTCGGCCGAGCAATGTCCGAAGACGCAGTAAGCGAGGGCCTTGGAATCGATGCGCGCGGCGATCGCGGCAGCGACGGTCACGGTGAATCCGTCGACGATGATCAGGTGCCGGCGCGCGGCGGCACCCAACAAGGCACCGACGAGCATCGCGATCTCGAGGCCCCCGAACTCCGAGAGCAGCTCGATGGGATCTCGAGGCGGCGAGCGGCGCTGCCACGCGGCGGCAAGCGTCGCGCGCTTTCTCTCAAGACCGGCATCGTCGAGCCCCGTCCCTCGGCCGACACAATCGACGAGTGGGAGCCCTGTGAGGCCATGCATCAGCAGCGCAGAGGCCGCGGTGTTGCCGATGCCCATCTCGCCGAACACCACGGTATTGCCACCACGCGGGACCACCTCCTCGACGGTGCTTCGGCCTTTCTCGAGCGCTGCGCGGCACTCCTCCGCGGTCATCGCCGCCTCCACTGTGAAGTCGCGCGTACCGCGGCGAACTTTCGCATCGATCAAGCGGGGATGATTTGGGCACTCCCCGTCGACCCCAGCGTCGACGATCCAAAGCTCCATGCCCTGCAGGCGCGCGAGCACGTTGATACCGGCGCCGCCGTTCAGGAAGTTTCTGACCATCTGCTCGGTCACGGCGCGCGGGTAGGCGCTCACACCGCGCTCAGCCACCCCGTGATCGGCCGCGAACACGATCGCGACGGGATGCGAAACGCGAGGTTCGAGCGTCCTCTGCACGGCGCAGATCTGTGCGGCGAGCGGCTCGAGCCGGCCGAGTGCCCCCAGGGGCTTGGTGAGCGTGTCGATACGACGTAACGCTGCAGAACGAATGGCCTCGTCCGCCGCAGGAATGGCAACCATCATGAGCTCATCCTCCAAGCACCGTCGTGCCAACCATGGCCTCGAGTCGTGGCGGGAGGGAGCGACGCGGGGGATCGCGGCGACGGGCACCGCTCATTCCGCACCGAAGTTGCCCACCGCAACGCGTGCCGTGACGTCGCAGGTCGGTCTACGGGCTCGTGGACCCTCCGGCTTCAAGTCGCCTTCCCACGCCGTTGCGCAGTGGCACGATGACTTGCCTTATCCACTTACCGTTGCGGGGGCAGCGCCGGACTCGCCTCGAAGGCTCACCGGCTTCCCGTTTCACCCGTCGGCCGCTCAGCCCGACGGACTCCTGAACGCAGATCGAAGTCTGCTCGCGAACGGCGCCCCGGTCAACGGCGAGGCTTTCTGGCGGCGGCAAAGAATGTAATGATTCAGCGCTTGCCGTGGGCGAATTCGAGTGTCTTGCAATGGGGGATTTCACTCGCGAAGAGATCGATGTCGTCTATCGGGTGATGGCGGCACGGCGCGATATGCGTCATTTCCGCAGTGACCCGTTGGATGAGGCGCTGCTCGATCGGCTATTGGCCGCTGCGCACCTCGCACCGAGCGTCGGATTCATGCAGCCGTGGCGATTCATCCGGGTGCGCGATCGGGGGCTGCGTGAGCGCATTCACGCGATGGTGAACGAGGAGCGCTTGAAAACCGCGCACGCCCTGGGCGAGCGCGACGCTGAATTCATGCGTCTCAAGGTCGAGGGCATTCTCGAGTGCGGCGAATTGCTGGTTACCGCGCTCGCTCCGGGCCGTGAGAGGCACCTCTTCGGACGACGAACCATGCCGGAAATGGACTTGGCCTCCGTCGCGTGCGCCATCCAGAACCTGTGGTTGGCGGCGCGCGCCGAGGGCATCGGCATGGGCTGGGTGTCGCTCTTCGATCCGGAGGCGCTCAAGGAGCTTCTGCGCATGCCGCAAGGCAGCCGCCCCGTGGCGGTGCTCTGCTTGGGTTACGTGCGCGAGTTCTATCCCCAGCCCATGCTCGAGATGGAGCGCTGGGCTCAGCGCGCGAATCTTGCAGGCCTCGTGCACACGGACTACTGGTCGGACGGAGATTCCAGTTGACGGCAGCCGGCTCAAGTTAAGCGCGAACGTCTGCGGTTGACCGCTGCGCTCTTTTGCGGCAACGTAATGCTGCGCGACAAGTTCCCCTGACGGGGATTGAAAGGGAACTCGGGTTAAAGGCCCGGGCTGCCCCCGCAACTGTAGGCGGTGAGTTTCGCATCGAAGGCCACTGGATCTCTTGGGATCCGGGAAGGTGATGCGGGAACGTCCAAAACCGCGAGCCAGGAGACCTGCTTGCCGTGGTCGCCCATCGATCAGCCGGGGTGTGCTGACCGAGCGGAGTATCCCGAGTGGCGACGGAGGGCTGCGCGAGGCGCCGGCCTGCCTCGCCCGTCGGGAGGCAGTCCCGGTGAAGCGAGCGGCTCGAGTGAAGCATCGCCAAGCGGGAGTCCGTCGTGAATCACCCAGGCCTTTGTTCGCTCATCGTGCTATGCGCGCCCATCGTCCTCGCCACCGCCCGTGCCGATACCGAATCCTCGTCGAGCGACGACGGCTTGGATGAGGTCGTGGTCGTCGCGAATCGCTCGCCCGAGCCTCTGTCGAAGGTCGGCAACTCCGTCACGGTCATCGACGAAGCGGCGATCCAAGCGAGCCAGTTGCCCGTGATGTCGGACTTGCTCGCGCAGACCCCGGGTTTGACGGTGACTCGCGCGGGAGGGGTGGGCCAACCCACCTCGGTGTTCATCCGCGGTGCCGACAGCGCCCAGACGGTGGTCGTGATCGACGGTGTCCAGCTCAACGATCCGTCGACGACCGCCGGCGGATTTGATTTCGAGAATTTGTTGACCAGCGATGTCTCGAGAGTCGAGATTTTGCGCGGGGCACAGTCGACGCTCTACGGGAGCCAGGCGATCGGGGGTGTGGTCAACATCGTGACCGGTGAGCCGACCACGCCCCTCGGTGGAGGCATCACCGCCGAGGGAGGCTCACACGACACCGGCTACGTGACTGGGCATATCGGCGGCAAGGACGATGCACTCCTCTGGAGGCTCTCCGGCGAATGGTACGGCACCAGCGGCATCCCGGCCTTCGACGAGCGTTTCGGTGGGACGCGACTCTGTGCCAGTCAGATCGGCGGCGGCAGTGGGCAACTCAAGTACGACCTCACGCCGGATCTCGAATTCGACCTGCGTGGGTACTACACTCAGGCGCGCACCGATTTCGACGGCTACGACACACCGCCGACCTTCACCTTCGGCAACGACGACGAGTACGGCAAGACCACGCAGCTCCTGGGCTATGCCGGACTCACGCTGCGCTCGCCGGATCGGGGATTCACCAACCGCCTCGCCTATCAGTACACCTACACCGATACGAGGGATTACGACCCGGACGCGCCCGCGAATCTCGCCAGCCCGAGCACGGAAACCTTCTACGGTGTCGGGCGCAACGAGCGCGAGGAATATCAGGGTACGTGGGAGATGACCCCGCGTGACCAGCTGGTGTTCGGCGCACAGCACGAGCGCTCCACCATCGATACCGATACGCCTGCGTTCGATTACACGGGTCCGATGCCTCTCGAGAACTACGCGACGATCGACAGCGGCTACGCGCAGCTGCAAGCTGAGATCGTGTCGGGACTCACCCTCACCGGGGGTGAGCGCTACGACCGGCACAATCTGTATGGCGGTCACACCACGGGCGCCGTGGCCGCCGCCTGGGTACTCGGCGACGGCCACACGATCCTGCGCTCGAGCTTCAGCCAGGGATTCAAGGCGCCGTCGCTCTATCAGCTGTACAGCAATTACGGAAACAAGGCCTTACAGCCCGAGGCTGGGGAGAGCTGGGATGCCGGGATCGAGCGGCACACGGGATCGCTGCTATTGTCGGGCACTTATTTTCAGAGATCCAGCCGAGATCTCATCCAGTTCTACGACTGCCCGTCGCCGCCGACCGCGGCGAACTGCCTGAATCCGACCTCGGGGGGATACTACGCGAACATTGCGCGCACGACCGCGCACGGCGTGGAGCTGCAGGCGGCGTTCAACCCGCTCGAGCAGATCGCCCTCGCGGCCAATTACACCTTGACCGACACCGAGGACAAATCACCCGGCTCACCGACCTACGGCGAGGAGCTCATCCGGCGGCCCCGGAATGCGGCCAATGCGTCGCTGACCTACCGCGGGTCCCTGCCCTTCACCGCGAGCATCGCCGCGCGCTACGCCGGCCCGAGCTACGATACGGCGCCGACGGGCGCGTATGTAAAGCTCGGCGGTTATGTGCTCACCGACGTCCGGATCTCCTATGCGCTGCGCGATCGACTCGAGCTCTACGCCCGGGTCGAGAACATAGCCGACAAGCACTATGAGACCGTCTATGAGTACGGGACGCTCGGCCGGAGCGCCTACGCGGGAGCGCGCGCGCGCTTTTGAGCAGTACTGCCATCCGCCATACACGCTATGACATTCTGTTCGAGCGAGACCGCTTCGTGGGCGCCCGCGACCATCGCGCATGCGACCTACGCGGGGCGACGCTATGGGGAGGAATTCGACGCGCTGCCGCAAGCCGAGGGGAAGGTGCCCTTTAGGCGGGAACTGGCGGAGCTTGCTGGGGCAGTCGAGGCGGGACCGGCTGCCCGCGGCTAGAGCGCGCCCTGGGGCAGACGGGCCGAGTGCTTGCCGAAACGGTCCGAACCGGAGCATTCTGGCGGTTCGATCCCTTGAACAGGTGTCCAATGAGCGAAGCCGAAGCCAAGGTAGCGCGCGGCGGCGCGCGCGCGGCGCGTCGTGCGGCCCGAACCGCCCCGTTGCCCGACAACTTGAAGCCCGTCCGTCCGGGCATGCCGGGCGGGCACTACAAACCGCTCTCGGATGCGGACGTGCTGCGCATCCATCATGCGGCGCTCGACGTGCTCGAGACGATCGGGCTCGCGGATGCGACCCCGAGCGGCATCGAGTACATGACGCGGGCCGGCGCGACGCTCACTCCTCAAGGCCGGCTGATCTTTCCGCGGTCGCTGGTGGAGGATACCGTGGCCAAGGCTGCGCGGCACTTCGTGCTGCACGCTCAGGATCCGAAGCACGACATGGAACCCTGGGGGTCGCGGGTATATTTCGGCACGGCAGGCGCGGCCGTGCACATGGTGGATGCCAAGACCGGGGTTTATCGCGACTCGACCACCAAGGATCTCTACGACATCGCGCGCGTGGTCGACACGCTCGAGCACCTGCACTTCTATCAGCGCTCGGTCGTCTGCCGCGAGGTGGCGACGCCTTTCGAGATGGATACCAACACGGCTTATGCCAGCGTGTCGGGCACGACGAAGCACGTCGGAACGAGCTGGGTCCAGCCGCAGCACGTCGAGGCGAGCCTCGAGATGTTTCACCTCATCGCAGGCGGCGAGGACAAGTGGCGAGCGCGCCCCTTCGTGAGCCAGTCGAACTGCTTCGTGGTACCGCCCCTCAAATTTGCCTACGACGCCTGCCTCTGCCTCGAGACCGCGGTGCGAGGCGGTATGCCCGTGCTGTTGCTGTCGGCGGGCCAAGCCGGCGCGACCGCTCCCGCTGCGCTCGCCTCCGCGCTCGTGCAGGAGGTCGCCGAGTGCTTGGCGGGACTTGTCTACGTGAACGCGATCAAGCCGGCAGCGCCCGCGATCTTCGGCACCTGGTGCTTCGTGTCGGACCTTCGCACGGGCGCGATGTCGGGAGGGAGTCCCGAGCAGGCACTACTCTCGGCGGCGAGCGCACAGCTCGCGAGATTCTATGACCTGACCGGCGGCACGGCCTCCGGGATGAGTGATGCAAAGCTGCCCGACATGCAAGCGGGCTACGAAAAGGCGTACAACCACGCCCTCGTGGGCAATGCCGGCGCGAACCTGATCTACGAATCGGCCGGAATGCTCGCAAGCCTCCTGGGCTTCTCGCTCGAGGGTCTCATCATCGACAACGACGTGATCGGCGCCGTGCAGCGCACGATTAAGGGCGTCGAGGTCACCGACGAGTCGCTGTCGCTCGAGACGATTCGCAAGGTGTGCCTCGAAGGGCCGGGCCACTACCTGGGGGCCGACCAGACGCTGCAGCTCATGCAGCGCGAGTACATCTATCCCACGGTCGGCGATCGCACGAGTCCCAACGAGTGGGCGGACCAGGGACGACTAACGGTGGTCGAGCGTGCGCGGCGCAAGCTCGAGGGGATTCTCTCGAGTCACTATCCGACGCACATCCCGGATGCGGTGGATGCGGCGATTCGCGAGCGGCTGCCGATTCGCCTCGCGCGCGAGGATATGCGCCCGAAACCGGGCTGAGCGAGCTCGGCGCTAAAGCTATCGGCCTGGCGCAACGTGGCCGCGCCCCTATAAACCAAACGTCGGCAGCGCTTCGCCGCGCTCATCGAAGGCGCGCTCGATCGCCTTTGAAAGCTGAGCATGTAGTCGCTCGTCCTGACCGGCACGCAAGTACCGATCAGCGCATGACAATACGTTCTCGAGCGATCTGAGACGAGACTGTGTATACAAGAGTGCACGCGCGATCATCCCGTTTCCTTCATCCCTCTCGACGGCTGCGCCGGCAAGGTGCAGCGCGCGCTCAAGTTCCGCGGGACTCACCTGCGCTGGACCGGTGCTCGAGGCACTGCCGCCTGGCTCTTCCCCACCTCGCCTCGGACGGAATGCCGCGTACATGATGTCGCTCGTCGTGATGATGCCAAGCAGATTCTCATCGTGATCCGTAACCGGCAAGGCGTGAATGCCCTGTGTCACCATGAGTTTCGCGGCCTCCTCGACGGATTGGCTGGCTGGCACGCTGATTACGGGGCATCGCATGAGCGTCGCGACATTGACCTGCCGATCAAGGTACTCCTCCCTGCTTCGCACGTGCGTTGGGATGAAGCTCACGACCTTCAAGACATCCGCCGAGCTGACCATGCCGACGAGCTTTGTCTTGTCGACCACCGGCAGGTGGTGGATTGGATAGCGGGCGAACAAGCGCAAGACTTCTCCCGCAGACGAGTTCACGTCGATCGAGAGCACCGCTCCGCTCATGAAGCGGTCGACAGGTTCAGCGGCATGCATCGGAATTCACTCCTCGTGGGCGACGATCTTGTTTCAAACGAAGTTGGCATGATAGGGGGAAGAGGCGGCCTAAGGTATACGTGGTCCGAGCATCTGAGGATCAGTTCACACGGCCGCTTGGCGAGAGCGCTTTGACCACCCTCGCCACGGCCAGGCAGTGCCGCTCATCGCGTACCCGCGACGAAGAGGGGCGAGTGCCTCTCGCACGATGTCGAGCCGGCCGGGAGCGAGGCGAAATTCATTTTCCGGCCTTACCCCGAGCTCGATGCGCCTAACGCGAGGTCGATGCGTCCAAGCCGTAGTCGCGCATGATCTTCTCGACTTTCTCGGAGTTCCACGGCCCCTCGCCGAAGTAGGGGTAGCGGCGGGCAACCAGCTCAAGCGCGATCTGCTGAGCCGTCATGCGCTTCTCCACCATGCCGCGAATCGCGTTGATTTGCCGGTTAACCGCGGGATCGGGATGAATTATCCGGCGTACCAGGGACTGATAGAGCCAACCGCCGACATACAGGCTCACCGCAAGAACGATCAGAGTCATCACGCGCACGAGCGAGCTCGAGGCCGCGAGATCATGCAACAGGACCTTCAAGCCGGCCGCGCAGAAGATCAAGAGCGCCGACTGTCCGAGCAATTTGTCTTCGGAGCGGATCGCGAGAATCAGGATGAGCACCGCGAAGACCGCCCATACCATCGAGAGCGGGAGTCCGCTTCCCACCCAGCGCAAACCCCATTCCATGAAGGCGAAATGTGCGGCGTAGAGCATGATGGGCGCAGCCCGCGAGTCGCCCGAGGCGCGGCTCAAGAGGTAGTACCCCCCGTACAGCATCAGCGCATAGAGCGCGAGCGCCAGAGCGGGGAATGCCACGTCGGAGCCGTGCTCGCCGCGCGCCAGCAAAGTGAGGTAGCTCACGCAGAAGAGCAAGGCGGTGACGATGAGCACCGGCCACAACGCGGCGCTGTCCCTCACCTCGGGACGCGAGAAGAGCACGGCAACGACGACAGCCATCGCGAGTGCCGCCCACACGAACCACGCATGTGGCAGGAGCTCGAAGAACACCGCGTGCGCGACGACGATCGAGCAGTAGCCGCTCACGATGACCGCACCGACGCCGATCCGCTCGGTGCCGTGTAGCGCCATCCTCGCGACAAGGTAGAGCGCGAGCACCAGAACGGCGCTCAGGAGTGCCACCACCGGCGCCCACTGCGGCGCATGCTGCCGTAGCACCAGGTATTCCAGGCCGTAGAACAACAGCATCGCAAGCCCGTGAGCCGCGCCCTCGATGTCATTCAGTGGCCGCTTGTGGACGATCGAGAAAGCGGCAGCCGTTGAGGCGAACACCGCGAGCTGAATCAGCTGGTAGATGACGGCGAGGAGCCAGCTCGCGTCGCCCGCAGTGCGCCAGACGAGATCGAAGCCGATCAACGCAAACAGCATGGGCAGCATGTAGGTGATGCGCCGCCCCTCGCTCAGAGCGCAGAACGAGAACAGCAAGCTCCAGGCGGTATAGAAAATGACCACATCGAGCAACCGGTTCGGAGCGGCCTGCATCAGGATCGGGCTCAAATACACGCCCGCAGCGGCCAAAATGGCGTAGGCGCTGCGGTCGAAACGGCGCCCGAGCCAGATACCGGCGATCGTTATGGCACTCACCGCGGCGATCGCCGGCTGCGATGCCCAGAGGTGATAGAAGAGGTGGGCCGCGTAAGCGGTGAGGTACAAAACGATCAAGCCCACGGCGGGCAGGTACGCCGCATACTCGCGATCGACGCGCGCGACCATGAGGCCCGCCGCGATCAACGCGAGACCCGCGAGGGCGGCGAGGATCAATTGCCGCTCGGGAGTGAGCCAGCCGACGTCGTACACCAACTTGAGGAAGTACACCGCCGCGAGCAACAGGGCGAAGCCCGCGGCCCACGCCATCAGCTGGGTCGCGGAGACGGGTTCCTCGGACTTGGAGCGAGATTCTCGAGGGCCAGCGCCGGGCGGGGCCGAGGCACGCCCGCCTTTCGAACTCGGCGCCGCGGCGCCTGCGGTGCGAGTCGGGGGCGGTGCGACCGCTGCGGCCGCGGCTGCGGGGCGGGGCACCGGGGGCGGGGGCAGGGGCGGGGGCGCGGCCTCCTTGGCCATGCCGAGCTTCAGCTCGATCTCGTGGAGGCGCGTTTCGATGTTGTTCAGCCTTTCGTTGATGTCGAGCACTGTGGACTCCTTGTCACCATCGAAGTAGTGTACCTGGCGTGGTGCGCGGGCGCGCACAGGGTATCGATCGCAAATCCGAAGCCGAAGAACAAAAGCCCCACCGCTCATACTCATCGAACGAGATCAACGCGGTTCTACATCAATCAAGTCCAACAAATCCAAGGGAGCAAATATGAAATCGCTAGCTTTGAGTTCCTGTGCATCGATCATGCTCGCAACGCTCGGCATGGGCTCTGCCGCCGCCGAGGAGCAGGGTGCCGCACTGGCGTTGGGCGACAGCGTCGTCTTCGGCTACATCACCCAGGCAGGTCACGAGTATGTCAACGCGGCGAACTTCATCGGCTCACCGGAATACGTCGCGCGCCTGGTGCACGCCGATGTGGCCAACGCCGGCTGTCCCGGAGAGACAACCGGCAGCTTCCTCTCGAGGACCGCACCCGACAACGGTTGCCGGGCGTATCGTGGCGAATTCCCGCTGCACGTCGTCTACCCTTCCACGCAGCTCGCGTTCGCCAAGACATTCCTCGCGCAACACCCCCGCACGCGCTTGGTGACGATTGGCCTCGGCGCGAACGACGTCTTCCTTCTCGAGGATGCCTGCGCCGCCGATCCCAATCCGCCGCAATGCGTCGAGGCGGGTCTGCCGGCCGTACTCGCCGCCGTCGCATCGAACATGGCGACCATCCTCGCGGAGCTGCGCGCCACGCGCTATGGCGATGTGATCGTCATCGTCAACTACTACTCGCTCGATTACTCCGATGCGACGGGCACTGCCCTCACGGCACTTCTCAATCAGGCAATCGCCGCGCCTGCACAGGCTTTCGGCGCCGTCGTCGCCGACGTGTTCAGCAGTTTCGAGAGGGTCGTGTCGACCCCGACTCTCGGCGGCAAGACCTGCAACGCCGGACTCCTGAACGTGGATCCGCAAGACCAAGCGCTGTGCGACATTCATCCCAGCCAGTCGGGCCAGCAACTGATCGCGGCAACGGTCGCACGCACTTACTGGGCTGCAACTCGGTAGCGCAGGGGGTGAATAGGGAGCATTCGTCAGCGGCCCGGACCTGCCAGTCTTACGAGTTTCCGGCGCACCGGGCGCCGGCGCTCAATCGGCGAGCGGTGAAGGCCGGACCTGGAAGTGCACGACGATCGGCTTGCTGCCCTTGCCGCCCTCTTTATGAAAGGGCGTCCGATCTCCCTCGGTGATCCACAGGCCGCGTCCCTTCCAGCCCGCGGCGGGATCGTCGATGCGGCCGTCGATCCCTTTCGCGTAAAAGCCGAGCGGATAGGGAATGCGCAGCGTCACGAACTGGTCGCGCACGAGCGCGTGTATCCCATCGAATAAATTGCCGGTGGCCATCGGCACGTTCGCGCCGAGCCCGAGCGTGTCGTGCTGGTCCACCCAGGTGTAGTAGCTCGACTCGACGCTCATCTGCGGCAGGTTCACGAAACCGGGACCCGGCAGGCGATGAAAGCTCCAGCCCTCAGGGCAATGATCGCCCGTCGCCTTGGGTCCGTTGAGCGGACCCTTGCACTTGCGCCGATCGAACTCACCCAGGTCCCCGCTCGCCAATGACACCCACACGACGCCGTTGCGATCGATGTCCGCCCCGCGCACGCCGAAGCCCGGCGCGGGCACGTTGTAGATCTCGCTCAAGCGGGTTCGCGGGTCGAAGCGCAGGAGCGCGCCGGGATATCCGAACGCTATCGATCCCCAGATGCTGCCGTCGGCGGGATTCGGCATGACGGCGTAGATACTCACGGCGAGGCGCCGATCGCGCTTGGGGTCGGCGGGCTGCCCCGGCTCGGCCCACGAGTCGAGCTTGCCATCGCCGTCGATATCGAGCACGAAGGGAGCCCAGCCCTGGGAGGCCGCCGCATCGCCGGTCGCGAGGAATTTCTTGGTGTCGATCCAGCCGATGACCTCCTGACCGCCGCTGGTCCAGAGCGTGTCGTTCGCGTCCTCGGAGAACGCGAGGTGGTGGGTGCTGTAGCAGGTGTCCACGAAGCTGTACTTCCCGCTCTTCGGGTCGTACATCGAGAGCTGGCGGTTGGAGGAGTCGATCGGGAACTGCTTCGCGGACGGGTGGCTCGATCCTTGCTTGCAGAATGCCGGATTGGCGGCGGCGCGAATGCGCGCCGTGTACCACACGCGACCGGATCGATCGAGCATGGGATTGTGCGCGATCGCTCGGGAATTCCAGATGCGCTCATCACCCCAATAAGGGGAGGGCGCAACCACGGGATCGTCGTGCGAGGTCGGGGTGTCCGCGTCGCGCACTTGCGCCTTGATCGTGGTGGCCACGTTCCCGACAGGGTCGAGCACCGGAAAATCGTCGGTGCTGAGCTCCGGCGCGCCGTACAAAGGGCCGTTCGCGTTGAGCGTAGGATCGCGGCGGTCCGTTCCCGAGAGATCGTGCAGGTACGCCTTGGCGTCAGACCAGTCGCGCACGGTGGCGACGACGTTGCGCTCGATGCCGCTCGGGCGCTCGGGCCGTGTCGAGGGGAGCTCTCCGGCAGCGATGCGGTCGGTCCAATCCGCCAGATAGCGCACCGGGATGCCGGCGAGCGCGCCTTGAGCGATGTCGATCATGGAGCGCCCGGCCTGCCCGGACTGGATGCGCCGCAGCCACGCCTCCTGCGAGGACTTGAAGGTACCGAGCGACTTCGGGATGGTGCGCGTCGCGAGGTTCCCCAGCTGATGACAGCCGATGCAGCCCATGTTCTTCATCCACATGAGATAGCCGTTGCGGCCGCCGGGGAGCTTGGCGGTCTCCGCCTCTTCCGGAATCTTCATCATCGCGTACCAGTAAGCGGCCGGGTAGCTCTTGGCCGCGGTCGCTGCGTCGGGGGCGGTGACGGCCTTGAGGTCGAGGCGTGTCCCGAGCCGCACATCGACCTTGGCGGAATCAGCGAGACCGTAACCGCGCACCCAGACGGCGAACTTCGCTTGCGGAAGATCGGGAATGAGGTAGCGTCCTGCCTCGTCGGTGACGACGATCTTGGCGAACCGGGTCTTGAAATCCTCCGTCTCGGCGATGACCCACACGCCTGCCTCGGGTCCGTGGGCGCTCGTCACCGTGCCGCCGATGTCGCTCGCCCCGATGCGCACCTCGTCGGCACCGCCCGGCGCCTCGGCGCGTGCCGAACGCGATCCGTTCACGACGAGGAGCGCAAGCGCGGCTGCCACCAACGCCGCTAGCGGTGATTTCATGGGTCTACCTCGCGCTCGATTCTATGCTAATCGCGAGTGTATCCCCGCGCCGCGAGCGCCACGGCGATTAAACTCGGTACGAAACGCAGCAGTTTTTTTATCCGATGTGTCATCGTCGAAATCCCACGCGAACTCAAGCAGGGGTCGTGCCAGGCCATGCATCGCGGGCAACCCGATGATCCAACTCGTGATTTTTTCGATTTGCTCGCGCTCGACTGTCCGCGGACACTGTCCGCGGACGGGGTGCAGCGGACATCGGGACTCGCCCGCACGCGCATGAACCCCTGGGAGCAATTGAACCCGAGGATGACATGCCCCTCAGTTCCATGAGAGCGCCGACGACCCGGCGCCGCTTCCTGAAAAGCGCCGCGCTCGGCGGGGGAGGAGTCCTCGCGGGAGCCGCGGGACTCAATGCGCTATCGCCGCGCATCTGGCGCGAGCCGCTGCCGCTCGATGCCAACGAGAGTTTCTGGGCCCGCAGCGCCGCGCCGCGCAACCCCGCATTGAGACAGGATCTGGTCGTTGACGTGGCCATCGTGGGCGGCGGGCTCACGGGCCTGTCGGCCGCCTATTTCATCCGCAAGGCATCGCCCGGAAAACGTGTGATCGTGCTCGAAGCCGAAGGCTGCGGCAACGGTGCTTCGGGTCGAAACGGCGCCATGGTGCTCACCATGACGGCCGATCGTTACCTCTCCTTCAGCGCTGATCCGCAGAGGGACAAGGCAATCTACGAGCTCACGGCGGACAACATCCGCTCGCTCGTCGGACTCGCCGCCGCCACCGGCATCGATTGCGAGCTCGATACCCCGGGCGCGTTGCAGGTTTTCAACGATGAAGGGGCCGCCGAGGCTGCACAGCGCTACGTGCGGCGGGCAAGATCCCTGGGGATGCCGGTCGAGTACTGGGACTCGCGCCAAGTGAAGGCATCGATCGGGAGCGAGGTCTATCGGGGCGGCTACTTCGATCCCAAGGGCGGGCAGGTGCACCCCATGAAACTCGTGCGGGCGTTCAAATTCGCCGCCGAGAGGGCGGGCGCGGTGATCTACGAGAACACGAGGGTCGAGCAGGTGGAGGAAGGCAAGGTCCATCGCCTGCGCACGCTCGAGGGGCTCACCGTGAGCGCCAAGTCACTCGTGCTCGCGAGCAACGCGTTCACGCCGAACTTGAAATTCCTGCGAAACTCGATCCTCCCGCTGCGCGAATATGTCGCGATCACCCGTCCCTTGAGCGATGAGGAGCTCGCCGCTATTGGCTGGCAAAGCCGCGTGCCGTTCAACGACGACAGGACCGAGGTCTATTATTTCGGCTTGACGAGGGATCGGCGCATTCACATCGGCGGCGGAGCACCGCGTTATCAGTTCAATAACGGCGCCGCCGATCCCCTGCGCCTCGAGCCGGAGCGGCGGCAACTCGAGCGCGAGCTCGCGCGCGTGTTTCCGAGATTGGCCGGCGTCGAGCTCGAGGCGATCTGGCAGGGAGTCATCGATTGGTCGTTGGACGCCTCACCCTCCGTCGGTCGCACCGGAAAACACGGCAATATCTTCTATGCGCTCGGATACAGCGGTCATGGCGTCAATTTGACCTCGGTCTTCGGAAGAATCATCGCCGATCTCGAGGCCGGGCATGAGCAGGCGTGGACATCGTACCCCTTCCTCAACGCTCATCTCGACTACGTGCCCAACGAGCCGCTGCGCTGGGCTGCCGTCGAGACGGGCCTCGCATGGTATGCGCTCACCAAATGACCGGCCGGCGCATCCGATCGACGCGCAACTGGTGCAGGCTGTGGGTGAATACGCGGCGGCCGCAGCGGCATTCCTCGTCACCCCCGCAGTTTGGGCGCTGTCGATGCCGATCGGCGGCTGGGTCCTGGCGCGGGCGAGGTGGGGCAGCCGCTGATCGGCCTCACTGTGCGTA
>DATHCO010000209.1:0-6394 GCA_035319505.1 Steroidobacteraceae bacterium
CCCGACCCGTAGCGGTGCGATTCGCCCACGGCGTCGATCAGGAGATCCTTCGAGAAGAAGCCCGCCGTGCCGGGCACGGCGATCAACGCCAGCGCGCCCACGAGGAACGTCCAGTAGGTGATGGGCATGTACTTCTTGAGACCGCCCATGCGGCGCATGTCCTGTTCGTGGTGCATCGCGATGATCACCGAGCCCGCCGCGAGGAAGAGGAGCGCCTTGAAGAACGCATGCGTCATCAGGTGAAAGATCCCAGAGCTGTAGGCCGAGACCCCGAGCGCCACGGTCATGTAACCGAGCTGCGAGAGCGTCGAGTAGGCGATCACGCGCTTGATGTCGTTGTTCACCACGCCGAGGAGGCCCATAAAGAAGGCCGTGGTCGCCCCGACGATCAAGACCGTCGAGAGTGTGGTCTCCGACAGCTCGAAGAGCGGCGACATCCGCGCCACCATGAAGATTCCCGCCGTTACCATGGTGGCCGCGTGGATCAGCGCCGAGATCGGCGTCGGGCCTTCCATCGAATCGGGCAGCCACACGTGCAATGGGATCTGGGCGGACTTGGCCATCGCGCCGATAAAGAGGCACGCGCAGCTGAAGGTGATCGCCGGCCAGGCGACGGTTGCGCTCGGATGGATCTCTCCCGTCACGAGCTTGTCCGCGTGCGAAAACACGGTCGCGTAATCGAGCGAGCCCGTGAACTTGAGTATCGCCGCGATCCCGAGGATGAATCCGAAGTCGCCGACGCGGTTCAAGATGAAGGCCTTGAGCGCAGCGAAGGTTGCGGTCGGACGCGTGTACCAGAAGCCGATGAGGAGGTAGGAGACGACGCCCACGCCTTCCCAGCCGAAGAAGAGCTGCATGAAGTTGTTCGCTATCACCAGCATCAGCATCATGAAGGTGAACAGCGCGATGTAGGCGAAGAAGCGCTGGTATCCGGGATCGTCCGCCATGTAGCCGATGGTGTAGATATGCACCATGAGAGACACGAAGGTCACCACCGCCATCATGAGTGCGGACAGGCGATCGATGAGAAATCCGACCTGGATGTTGACCCCGTCGCTCAACGCCCAGGTGTACACCGGGCCGTCGAAGGTGCCCATGCCCTCGACGAGGATCTTGTACAGCACGTAGAGCGAAAGCACGCAGGAGAGCGCCACGCCGGCGATGGCGACGCTGTGCGCTCCGACGCGCCCAACGGCACGCCCGAATACGCCCGCGATGAACGCGGCGACGAGGGGCGCGACGGCGATCGTGAGGTAAATCGACTCCACGTCCCCTCCCCCCTCAGCCCTGAAGCGAATCGAGGTCCTCGACCTCGATGCTGCGCCGCTCGCGAAACACGACGACCAGGATCGCAAGGCCGATGGCCGCCTCGGCCGCCGCCACCGTTAGGATGAAGAACACGAAGATCTGTCCTCCGATATCGCCCGAGTAGCGCGAGAAGGCGACGAAATTGAAATTCACCGCAAGCAGCATCAGCTCGATGCACATGAGGAGCAGGATCAGGTTCCTGCGATTCAGAAACACCCCGGCGACGGCGATCGCAAACAAGATTCCAGAGAGTGTCAGTACCTCGGTGAGTGTGATCATGGGCCTTTCTCGGGGGCCATCTTGACGAGACGCACGCGGTCCTTCGCCCGCACCGCGACCTGCTGCGCGATGTCCTGAGGCTTGAGCCCCTTGCGCTTGCGCAGCGTCAGAATGATCGCGGCGACGCTCGCCACCAAAAGGATCACTGCCGCGAGCTGCGCAGGGTAGGCGTAGCGTGTGAACAAGGCGGTTCCGAGCACTCGGGTGTTCGAGTAATTCGCCGGCAGCGCAGGCGCGGTCCGATATGTCGCGCCGCCGAGGTGCTTCACCACGACCACGTTCGCGATCGCGAACACGATGAAGCCTGCGACCGCGACGCTGAGCGGCCAGCTGCGCGAGAACTCCTTGCGCAGTCGTTCGACGTCGATGTCGAGCATCATGACGACGAACAGGAAGAGCACCATGACGGCGCCCACGTAGACGAGCACCAGCACGATCCCCAGGAACTCCGCATCGAGCATTATCCAAATCAAGGCGCTCGTGAAGAAGCACAGCACCAGCAGCAAGGCGCTGTGCACGGGATTGCGCGCGAGGATCACTCCGAGCGCTGCGCAGACGAGCACGGTCGCGAAGATGAAGAACAGGATGGTCGGAAACATCAACGATATCGCGCATCGGCGGCGCGATCGGCCGCGATCATGGCTTCGTAGCGCTCGCCGATGCCGAGCAGCTTGTCCTTGCTCATGATGTTCTCACCGCGATTCTCCATGTGGTATTCGTGCAGACGTGTCTCGACGATGGCATCCACCGGACAGGCCTCTTCGCAGAAGCCGCAGTAAATGCACTTGAAGAGGTCGATGTCGTAGCGCGTCGTGCGGCGCGTGCCGTCGTTGCTCACGCCGGACTCGATGGTGATGGCGAGCGCCGGGCATACCGCCTCGCAGAGCTTGCAGGCGATGCAGCGCTCTTCCCCGTTCGGATAGCGGCGCAACGCGTGCAGGCCGCGGAAGCGTGCGCTCTGCGGGGTCTTCTCTTCGGGATAATTGACGGTGACCTTGCGCACGAACAAGGTCCTCCACGTCACCGCCAATCCCTGCAGCAACTCCCACAGCATGAAGGTCTTGAAGAAATCGCGCGCGCTTCGCACGTTAAGTGTGCTCCTTCCACGGCCCGATCTTGAGGTAGGCGAGCACACCTTCGACCGTGAGCCAGACCAGGGTAACCGGAATCAGCGCCTTCCAGCCCAGACGCATGATCTGATCGTAGCGATAGCGCGGGAATGTGGCCCGCAGCCATAAGAAAACGAACATCGGCACGAGCGTCTTCAAGCCGAACCAGAAAAAGCCCGGCTGCGCGAGCCACGAGGATGAGGGTATGAGAAACGTCCACCCGTCGAAAGGCGAAAGCCAGCCGCCGAAGAAGAAGATCACCGTCAACGCCGAGATCAGGATCATGTTGACGTACTCGGCGATGAAAAAGAGGGCGAACGCCATCCCCGAATAATCCACATGGAACCCGGCGACGATCTCCGACTCGCCCTCGGCCACGTCGAACGGGGCGCGGTTGGTCTCCGCCACGCCCGACACGTAGTACACCACGAGCAGCGGGAAGAGCCAGAACCAGTTCCAGGAGAGCACGCCGCCTTGCTGGGCGCGAATGATCTCGCCGATGTTGAGGCTTCCCGAGGCCATCAGCACGCCGACCATGGCGAAGCCCATCGCAATCTCATAGGCGACGATCTGCGCCGCCGAACGCATCGCGCCCAGGAAGGCGTACTTGGAGTTCGCCGCCCAGCCGGCGAGGATGATTCCATACACGCCCATCGAGGTGAGTGCAAGAACGTACAGAAGTCCCGCATCGATGTTGGCGAAGGTGCGCTCGGGAGAGAACGGAATCACTGCCCAGATGGCGAGCGATGGGATGAGGGCGAGGAAGGGGGCCAAGCGAAACAGGAGCCCGCTCGCATTTGCCGGAATCAGGATCTCCTTGAACAACAGCTTCACCACGTCCGCGAAGGGCTGACCCAACCCGGGCACCCAGAGCAGATTCACGCGGTTGGGACCCTTGCGTGCCTGGATCCAGCCGATGACCTTGCGCTCCGCCAGGGTGTAGAACGCCATGACCAGGATGAGCGAGATCATCACCATCAGGATCTGCACGGCAGTGAGGAGCGGGGTCGTCCAGTAGGGCGTGATCTCGCTCGCCAGCCAATCGCGGATGGGACTCCACTGCCACATTCAGAGCACGGCGCGGGCCAGCTGCCCGTCCCTCGTCTTGGCGAGCGACTCCGATCCGCGAACCAGCGCATCGACTTGGTAGGGCGGAATGTCGACCCACGCGCCGGCGGAAGCCTCACCCCCGCGCCCGTTGTTGCCGACGTGCCCACCCGCCGCACCCGCCGCACCGCCCAGGAGCCCGGCCCGCCCGCCGCAGAGCGTACGCAGCGCCTCGCGGATCTCTTCCGAGCTCGTGTGGTCGACGCCGTGAATACCCAAGAGGTTCGCAAGCACGCGTAAAACCTTCCATCCTGGCCGGCTTTCACCGACGAGCTTCGCAGCGCCCGCCCAGCTTTGCCAGCGCCCCTCGATGTTCACGTAGGTGCCGGAGGTTTCGGCGAACGAGCCGATCGGCAGCACCACGTGTGCGATCTCGGCGAGCCTTGCAGGTAAATGCGTGGTCGCCGCGACCACGAGCCCCGCACCGGCGAGCGCCTCGGGCGATGAGCCCAAGTCGTTCGCGGGATCGATGCTGCCGAAGAGCAAGTAGGCGGCAAGCGGCGAGGCGAGCATGCCGCGCGCCGAAAGACCCGCCGGCGAGGCCGCAGCGCCTCCCGATTCCCGATGCGGGACCGCACCCGCGAGGTAGGCGCCCGCGGCATTCGCGCCCTCGGCGAGCAGCCCCAAGCTCGCTTGGGTCAAGCTCGCGAGCTCGGCGGCGAGCGCTTTGAGCTCTGCATAGGCGGGATGGCGCTGCGCGAGGGTGCCGAGGATGATCGCGTGGCGCGCCCCGTGCCGGAGTGCCGCGGCGATCTGCCGATGGCTCTCGGTGACCGCGGCCTCGCGCACGCCGGAGGGGACGGGCCGATCAGAGGCCGTCGCGGCCGCGCGCACGAGGGCGGCGAGCTCGCCCGCGAGATCTTGCCCGACGCCGTAAGCAGCGACCGGGAAGAAGTATTCGAACGCCCGAGGATTCAAGAAGGCCACCTTCGCGCCTTTGAGTGCCGCCTTGCGGAGCCGATGCGCGAGCAGCGGCATTTCGTGGCGCAAATTCGAGCCGACGATGAGCGCGCTATCGAGCACGTCGACATCGGCGATCTTGAGCCCGAGGCCGGGAAATGCCGGATCGCGCTCCTCGCCCGTGAAATCGAGCTGACGCAAGCGATGGTCGATGTTGTTCGTGCCAAGACCGCGCGCGATCTGGGCGAGCAGATATAGCTCCTCGACCGTGGCCATCGGCGAGGCGAGAAATCCCAGCCGCTCGGCACCGTCGCTCGCCCTGGCGGCTTTGAGTCCCTCGGCGGCGGCGGTGAGCGCCACCTCCCAATCGACGGCCTTGAGCTTGCCGTCCTCGCGCACCATGGGCTGCAGGATGCGCTCGGCCGAATACATTCCCTCGAATCCGAAGCGGTCGCGATCCGCGATCCAGGTCTCGTTGATCTCCTCGTTCTCGCACGGCACGATGCGCATGAGTTTTCCGCGCAGCACGTGAGCATAGAGGTTCGTTCCGAAGCCGTCGTGCGGCGACACCAGCGCCTGTTGCGTCATTTCCCAGGCGCGCGCGTGATAGCGGAAGGGCTTGTTGTTGAGCGCCCCGACGGGACAGAGGTCGATGATGTTGGCCGAGAGCTCGTGATCGAGCCCCTGCTCGACGTAGGTCTCGATCTGCATGTGCTCGCCGCGTCCGGTCGTGCCGAGCTGCGGAAATCCCTGTACTTCGATGCCGAAGCGAACGCAGCGGGTACATTGGATGCAGCGTGTCATGTCCGTCGACACCAGTGGCCCCAGGCTCTTGTCCTTGACCACGCGCTTGCGCTCGGCGAAGCGCGAGACGTCGCGCCCGTAGCCCATCGCGAGGTCCTGTAATTCGCACTCCCCGCCCTGATCGCAAATCGGGCAGTCGAGCGGATGATTGATCAGCAGAAACTCCATCGTCGCGCGCTGCGCGGCGACGGCTTTGGGCGATCGCGTGAACACCTTCATGCCTTCCATGATGGGCGTCGCGCACGCCGGCAGGGGCTTCGGCGCCTTCTCCACCTCGACGAGGCACATGCGGCAATTCGCGGGGATGCTGAGCTTCGCGTGATAACAGAATCGCGGAATGTACACCTCGGCCGCATCCGTGACCTGGATGATCGTCTGGCCCTTGCGCCCCTTCAGCGGCTTACCGTCGACCTCGACATTGACCAGATCGTCGCTCATCGCTGTCCTTATGCCGCAGCCGCGGTGGCCGACTGCGGCTGGCCCTCGACGATCGAGCGGCCCTTGTGCTCGATCATGTACTGAAACTCGTGCTGGTAGTGCTTCAAAAAGCTTTGCACGGGCCATGCGGCCGCATCGCCCAGCGCGCAGATCGTGTGGCCCTCGATGCGATTGGCGACATCGAGGAGCAGCCCGAGATCCTCGCTCCGTCCCTGGCCCGCGATGATGCGCTTGAGCATGCGATCGAGCCAGCCCGTGCCCTCGCGGCAGGGCGTGCATTGACCGCAGGACTCGGAGTAATAGAAGCGCGACAATCGCTCGAGCGCGCGCACCATGCACGTGGTCTCGTCCATGACGATCACGGCGCCCGTGCCGACCGAGGAGCCCGCCTTCTTGACCGAGTCGTAATCCATGTTCGTCTTCATCATCACATCGCCCGGCACGACCGG
>DATHCO010000210.1:0-5997 GCA_035319505.1 Steroidobacteraceae bacterium
GGTCGCCAACCTCGGCCAGATCGGCGACCGGGTCAAGGTTAAGCCGGGCTATGCGCGCAATTATCTGGTGCCCACGGGCAAGGCGACGATGGCGACCGCTGCCAATATCGCGAAGTTCGAGGCGCAGCGCGCCCAGCTCGAGGCCAAGGCCAAAGACGAGCTCGCCGCAGCGCAAGCGCGCGCGGCGCGCTTCGAGAACTTCAAGCTGGAGATCAAGGCCAAAGCGGGCGCGGAGGGCAAGCTCTTCGGATCCATTGGCACGGCGGACATCGCCGAGGCAGCGATTCAGGCGGGACAGCCGATCTCGCGAAGCGAAGTACGCATGCCAACCGGCCCCATCCGCTCGACCGGGGAGCATCAGGTGCAATTGCACTTGCACACGGACGTTGATGTGACCTTGACCGTCACGATCGTCGCCGAAGAGTAGCGGCCGGCAGGGCCACGGCGCGCGGGCGTTGCAGGTGGCAACTCGCCTCGGCAATCAATCCTTCGGTTCGGGCGCGGCGGCCGACGAGCGCTTGCGCCTGCCGCCTCATTCCATCGAGGCCGAGCAGGCGGTGCTCGGCGGCTTGATGATCGATTCCGCGGCCTGGGATCAGGTCGCCGACCGGGTGGTCGCGGAGGATTTCTACCGTAACGATCACCGGCTCATCTTTACCGCCGTGGCCGGTCTCATCGAGCGCAATCAGCCTTGCGACGCGGTGACCCTGTCGGGCCACCTCGATGCGCAGGGCCTGCTCGATCAGATCGGCGGCCTCGCTTATCTCGGCGCTCTGGCGCGCGACACGCCGACTGCGGCCAACATTCGCGCCTATGCGGACATCGTGCGCGAGCGTTCGGTGCTGCGCCAGCTCGTATCGGTGGGCAACAAAATCGTCACCAGCGCGCTCGAGCCCGAGGGCCGCGAGGCCCGCGAGATCGTCGACGATGCGGAGCGTGCGGTGTTCGAGATCGCCGAGCGCGGTGCGCGCGGCAAGGTGGGATTCAGGGCCGTCAAGGCGATCCTTCCGGACGTCGTGAACCGGATCGACGAGCTCTATCATTCCGAGGGAAAACTCACCGGGATCTCGACCGGCTTCAAGCAGCTCGACGAGATGACATCCGGACTGCAGGCCGGCGATTTGATCCTCATCGCGGGGCGCCCCTCCATGGGCAAGACGACCCTCGCGGTCAACATGGCCGAGAACGCGGCGCTGGGCGCGCGCAAGTCGGCGGCGATCTTCAGCATGGAGATGTCGGCCGAATCGCTCACCTTGCGCATGCTCTCGTCGCTGGGAAGGATCAACCAGAGTCACCTGCGCTCGGGCCGGTTGCAGGAGGACGATTGGCCGCGCATCGACTCCGCGATGACCCAGCTCGGCAGCGCGAACATCCACGTCGACGAGACCCCGGCGCTCACCCCCACGGAGGTGCGCGCGCGCGCTCGGCGCTTGAAGCGCGAGCGAGGTCTCGACCTGATCGTGGTTGATTACCTGCAGCTCATGCAGGTCGTGGGCACGAAGGAGAATCGGGCTACGGAGATCTCCGAGATCTCGCGCTCCTTGAAGGCGCTTGCCAGGGAGCTGCGCGTGCCGGTGATCGCCTTGTCGCAGCTCAACCGCGGCGTCGAGCAGCGCGTCGAGAAGAAGCCCGTGATGTCGGACTTGCGCGAATCGGGGGCGCTCGAGCAAGACGCGGACGTGATACTCCTCATCTACCGCGAAGAGGTGTATGACCCGAACACCACGCGCAAGGGCATCGCCGACATCATCGTCGCCAAGCAACGCAATGGACCGACGGGCGAGGTGCAGCTCACCTTCCTCGGGCAGTACACGAAATTCGAGAACTACGTGCCGGAATCCTACGCCGAAGGCGTGTTTCGATGAGCGCCCCGCGAACCCGCGCGTGAGGCCGCAATGACTCCCATGGTCAGCGCGACGGTCGACACCGCCGCGCTCAGGCACAATTTGCAGCTGCTGCGCAAATGGGCGCCCCGATCCCGCATCATGGCGGTCATCAAGGCGAACGCCTACGGTCACGGACTCGTCGCGGTTGCACGCGCTCTGGAAGGCGCGGATTCCTTCGCCGTGGCCCGGGTCGACGAGGGACTCAGGCTGCGCGAGGCCGGTATCGACAAACGCACGGTGCTGCTCGAGGGGATCTTCGATCGCGCGCAGCTGCGCTCGGCCGCCTCTCATGGCTTCGAACTCGTGGTGCACACCGCCGAGCAGATCGACCTCTTGCGCCAGGCCGCGCCGGGCGAGCGCTTCAGGGTGTGGCTCAAGCTCGATAGCGGTATGAATCGTCTCGGCTTCAAAGGCGCCGCCTTCGACAGCGCGCTTTCGGCCCTGAACGGATTACCGGCGGTCGACTGCCCGGTGAACCTGTTCACACATCTCGCGTGCGCCGACAGCCCCGATCGCTCGGTCACCGCACAGCAGCTCGCGCGCTTTGCCGAGGCAACGCGATCGCTTCCCGGTGAGCGCAGCATCGCCAATTCGGCCGGCATGTTGAGCTTCCCGGAGGCTCAGCTCGACTGGGTCCGTCCGGGCCTGCTGCTGTACGGGGTCTCCCCCTTCGATGGCTCGATCGGAGCCGACTACGGGCTCGAGCCGGCGATGACGCTCAAGTCGCACGTGATCACGGTCAAGGACCTCGTGGCGGGGGAGCGCGTGGGGTATGGGGGCCAGTGGATCGCAAGCCGACCCACGCGCCTCGCCGTGGCGGCGGTGGGCTATGGGGATGGGTATCCGCGCAGCCTCGCCTCCGGGTCCCCGGTCCTGGTCAATGGCGAGCGAGCGCCGCTCGCCGGCCGGGTGTCGATGGACATGATCGGCATCGACGTCACGGATCTGTCGCGGGCACCGCAGCTCGGGGACCCCGTCATCCTGTGGGGTGCGGGCCTCCCGGTCGAGGAAATCGCCGTATGGGCGGAGGCGATTCCCTATGAGCTCCTGTGCGGCATCAGTCAGCGGGTAGCGGTGACGCTGCTCTGAGGCAGCACCGCATCGCTGCGCCGAGCTTCACCGAGCGAGCGGCGGCCGCCGCTTCCAGTGGCCTGTGGCCTGCGCCGGTAAGAAGCAGAGCTCATCCTGGCTCAACGCGAGCCTTCGCCTGCCTCGGGTTCGGGCGCGCCTCTCATTCGCCATCCATGAGCCGGCGATAGGCGAGCAAATGGCGCAAGGTGTCCTTCTTGCGGCCCGCACGCTCATGAAGCCGCGCGAGATTGAAGTGGGCATCGGCAAGACCGGGATCGAGCGCGAGCGCGCTCCGGTACTCCGACATCGCCTCACTCTCTCGATGGAGGTCCTCGAGCAGCACCGCGAGGTTGAACGAGAGCAGCGCCTCGGGCGAGCGTGCACCTCGGTAGACCTTCTCCGCATCGCGAAGTCGACCGCCGATGTGCAGCAAGCGCCCCAAATTGAGGCGCGCCTCGAGGTGATTCGGGTCGGCGGCGAGACAGGCTTGATAGGCGGCCTGCGCGGCGGCCGGATCGTCCTCCTCGAGGGCGAGCGCCCGCTCGAAGAGCTCCCCCGACGAGTCGCCCAGTGGCCGCACCGGCTCCACCGGTGCGGCCGCCGGCCTGTCGGCGTGCCTGTCGATGACTGCGAGGTCGCCGCCGCCCTTGTCGATGACCTCGAGCGCGAGGGTATATTGGCCCGTATCGGATTCGCGCAGCGCTCGGCCCTCGCGAACCACGATGCGATCCCCCACCGCGACGATGGACAGTCCGCTCAGGGGCAGCTCACCGGGTAGCGAGTCGCGAATCTGCTTGAGGGTGCGGTTGATTCGTTGCGCGGGGATTTTGGCCGCGCGCAGCGACCCCGCGGTGCGCAGCACGATCAGGTCCTGAAACGAATAGCTCAGGCGCCCCGCGATCTTCTCGGGATGAATGTGACCGGCACGGATGAGTGACCGCACCTGGGAGGCGGAGATTCCGAATAGCCGCTTGATATCCTTCGAATCGAGTGCATGCATTTCATCGACGAGCGGATCGGCGCGCGGTCTCTCGGGATGCGGCGCGCTTGGGCGCCTTGCGCTCCTTGAGATTCACCGCTTTCGCCCCGCGGGCGTCGATACTAGCACGCAGCGCCTCCATCAAGTCGATCACGTTCCCGCTGGTCGAGGTCGCGGGAGCCTCGGCGAGCGAGATCTCCTTGCCCTCGACTTTCTTGCGGATCGCCGCCTCGACGCGTCCCTTGAATTCATCGACGTACTCGTTCGGATCGAACCGCTTGGCGGCGAGATGCTCGATGAGCTGCATGGCGAGCTTAAGCTCGGCCTCCGAGACCGGGGCGGCCTCGATCCCCAGGTCCTTGAGGTCGCGCACCTCGGCCTTGAAATGCAGCTGATGCATCGCGAGGCCGTCCTCCATCGGCCTGATCACCACGATGTGCTCCTTGCCGCGCGACACCCAGCGCCCGAGCGCGCACTCCTTGCTCTTGCGCAAGGCCGTGGTGAGCAGCGTGTAGGGTTTGGCGGCGCCCTTGTCCGGCGCCAAGTAATACGTGCCGTCGAAGTACACCGGATCGACCGACTCGAGCGGAACGAACTGTCCGATGTCGATCGTGTGCGTGGTCGTATCCTCGAGGGCCTTCAGCTCCTCGGGAGTGAACATGACGTATTGATCCTTCGCAAACTCATAGCCCTTGACCATCTCGGAGCGCTCGACCGGCTTGCCGTCCGTGACCGCGATGTACTGCTGCTTGACTCGCGAGCCATCCTTCTGGCGCAGCAAATTGAAGGAGATTCTTTCCGAGGCCACGGTGGCCGAGTAGAGCTTGACGGGAATCGCGACCAGGCCGAAAGAGATGGTGAGCGAGGCGATCGAACGCGCTGGTGTAGCCATGACCCAACTGTCTCCCGTTTAGCTGCTGAGCATCGAACTCGATACTTATTCAAATGCATAGCGTAAGTTATTCAATGTACGGCAATTGTGTGCGTTCTTCAAGTTTCTGATGAGCACTCGCTGTTAAACGCGTGCGCTTTTGAGGAATAGTCCTACGAGCGGGTACGGAGGGGTGTTTGAAGTTATGATCGCCGCTTTGCGAGAAGGACTCCACGTGCGAAAGGGGATGGCGCGCGCCGCCCGCGCTTGCGTCTTGATGGCGGCCTGCTCGCTCGCCGCCGCCACTGCCGCCGGCGGTGCGGCTTCCTCATCGGCGGGTGCCCCCTACGATGTGATCATCGAGCATGGACGCGTGATCGACGGCACCGGCGCCCCGTGGTATTCGGCGGACGTCGGCATTCGCGCCGGCCGTATCGCCGCCATCGGTCCGCTCGAGGACGCTCCGGCCAAGCGACGCATCGATGCGACGGGTCGAATCGTCGCCCCGGGCTTCATTGACATGCTCGGGCAGTCCGAGCTCACGCTTCTCGTGGAGCCGCACGCGCCGTCGAAGATATTTCAGGGAATCACCACCGAGATCACGGGCGAAGGGGAGTCGGTCGCACCGGTGAACGAGACAATCGCCGCGGAGCAGGCAGCCCGCTTGCGGCACTACCAGCTGAAGCGCGACTGGTCGGATTTCTCGGGTTACTTCGCGCGCTTGGAGCGGCAGGGCATCGGCATCAATCTCGCCTCCTACGTCGGCGCAACGACGGTGCGCGAGATGGTGGTCGGCTACCAGAACAGGGCCGCGACGGCGGGCGAGCTCGAGCGGATGCAGCATCTCGTGGCCGATGCGATGCGCCAGGGGGCGGTCGGCGTATCGAGCTCGCTCGAGTATGCGCCGGCGCCCTACGCCAGCACGGAGGAGTTGATTGCGCTCGCGCGCACGGCCGCCGAGTTCGGCGGGATCTACGCCACCCACATGCGCTCGGAGCAGGAGGCCATCATGAGCGCGCTCGACGAGACCATCCGCATCGGCCGCGAGGCGCACATTCCCGTGGAGATCTGGCACTTGAAGGCGGGCGGCGTCAACAACTTCGGCTTGATGCCCGAAATCGTCGGGCACATCGAGCGTGCCCGCGCCGCCGGCATCGACATCGCGGCGGATACCTATGCCTATCCGGCGT
>DATHCO010000211.1:0-4287 GCA_035319505.1 Steroidobacteraceae bacterium
TGGTAATCCAGGGTAGTTACCTGCGCATTCGCCGCAAGCGGCCCGGCCAGCATCGCCACGGCCAGAAATCCCATACTCTTGCCGTTCATTCGTTCGACTCCCCTGTCCTCGAATGTGCGTTGCGCATCATTTCGGCAACTCGTCAATTGCAATTCTGGGACGGCTCCCGGGTTGGAAACCACGACATGTGACACAGGTTGAAATGCGTTATGTAAAATGCGCACAGCGCGCTTACATAGCGCTTACATCAGCTACACGGACGAGAACGTCGCGAAGGTATTCTTTTATAATTCATTGAATTTATTGGTAGCGGGGGTAGGATTTGAACCTACGACCTTCGGGTTATGAGCCCGACGAGCTGCCAGACTGCTCCACCCCGCACCGGAGAGCCCGGTATTGTACCGCCTGCGCCGGCTATTGCAAGCGCCCGCCCCAAGCCCCAAGCACCGCACGCGACGAAACGGCGCACGCGCCTGGCCCCGAACTCTTGAGCGGCCGCGACGACTTGCGTGGCTTCCCCTTGGCACGTCGTCGACCTGGGGCGGCAACGCCCCCCGCACGCCGTAACCTCAATCCACGAATTGCACGTCGACGGGGCTGCCTCCCCGATGGCCTCACCACGGCGGTCGCGCTGCCCTCGCAGCACCTGCCTCAGGGCAAGGCGCGCTGGCAGAGCGCGATGAGGCTTCCCGGAACGACGCCCAGCACAAACGCGAGGAGCGCGTTGGCGGAAAGCACCGCTCGCATCAGCGTCGAGCCGCCGATCGCCGTGTTGTCGGCGGGGTCGTCGAAATACATGAGCTTGACGATGCGCAGGTAAAAGAACGCGCCCGCCACCGAGATGAGCACCGCGACCACGGCGAGCCAGGGGTAGTTCGCTCCGAGGACTGCCTGGATGACACCGAGCTTCGCCCAGAATCCGACGAACGGCGGCACGCCCGCAAAGCTGAACATGAGAATCGCCATCATGCCGGCGAACCAGGGGCTGCGCGCATTCAGCCCCTTGTAGTCTACGATCTTGTCCGCCTCGAAACCCTGGCGGCTGAGGAGGATCACCATGCCGAAGGCTCCGCCTGCCACGAGGATATAGCTGATCATGTAAAACATCGCCGCTTGATAGCCCTGCGCCGTGCCCGACAAGATCCCGAGCAGCATGTAGCCGATGTGCGAGATCGTGGAGTAGGCGAGCATGCGCTTGATGCTGGTTTGCGCGAGCGCGACGACCGTGCCGATCCCCATCGAGAGCACCGACATCACGACGAGCATCTGGCTCCAGTCCGGCTGCGATGCTCCCAGGGCCTCGGGGAGCAGCCGCATGGCGAGCGCGAAGCCCGCGAGCTTCGATGCCGTGCCGATCAGCACCGTCACGCAGGTGGGCGACCCCTCGTACACGTCCGGGATCCACATGTGGAACGGCACCGCGCCCAGCTTGAAGCCGATGCCCACGATGAGAAAGGCGATGCCGAACACGAGGCCGATGTTGCCCGCGAAGCTCGCATGCACCGCCGCCGCGACCGCCGAGAGCTCGAGACTCCCCGTGACTCCGTACACGATCGACATCCCGTAGAGCAGGGTTCCCGATGCCATCGAGCTCAGCACGAAATACTTGATACCCGACTCCGCCGCGATTCCCGAGTCGCGGTCGAACGCAACCATCGCATAGAGGCAAAGCGACATGAGCTCGAGCCCGAGATACAGGGTGATGAGGTTGCCGGCGGAGGCGAGCACCATGCCGCCGAGCGTCACGAAAAGTCCGAGAACGAAATATTCGCCCTTGAGGATCGCCCGGCGCTTCAAGTAGTCGATCGAATATATGTTCACCACGGCGACCGACAGGATGATCACGGCCTTGAGGACCTGCGCCATGCGGTCGAGCTCGTAGAGTCCGCCGAGCACGACCACTCTACCCGGTACCCGCTGGATCGCCACCAGCACGGCGGTCACGAGCAGAATCGCAACGGCCAGAAAGCCGGTGATACGGCGCTCCCCCTCTCCCAGCGCGAGATCGAGCATCAGCAGCGCGCAAGCCGCCGTGCCGAGGAAGATCTCCGGCGTGGCGTAATGCAGGCCCGCATTGAACTCCGCGACGTTGAAACCGTTCATGTGTTCTAAGGCCTCAGGGAATGATCTTGGAAACGAGGAGTTGCTGCGCAAGGTGATCCGTCGTCGCCCGCAGCACATCGAGGAGCGGCGCCGGCCACACGCCGACCACGAGCACCGCGATCGCGAGGAGCGAGAGCACCAAGAACTCGCGGCCGTTGAGATCCTTGAGCGCGCGCACATGGTCGTTGGCAATGTCGCCGAAAATCACGCGCTTGATGAGCCATAGGCTGTACGCGGCGCCCAGGACGAGTGTCGTGCCTGCCAGGATCGAATACCACACGTTCGCCTTGAACGAGGAGAGAATCACCAGAAACTCGCCGACGAATCCCGAGGTGCCGGGCAGCGCGCAGTTCGCGAGCGCGAACAGCACCATGAATGCGGCGAATATCGGCATGGTATTCACCACGCCGCCGTAGGCACTGATCTCGCGGCTGTGGACGCGGTCGTACATGACCCCGACGCAGAGGAACAGCGCGCCCGAGACGAGCCCGTGCGACACCATCTGCACCATCGCACCGTCGAGACCCATTTCGATGCCGGCCGTCTTGCCGGTGTGCGCGGCGATCTGGTAGCCGACAAAGGTCCCCAGGGTGACGAAGCCCATGTGCGCGATGGATGAGTACGCGATCAGCTTCTTCATGTCGCGCTGGACCATGGCGACGAAGCCGATGTAGACGATGGCAATCAACGACAGCGTGATGATCAGCCAGTCGAGCGAGCGGCTCGCATCGGGCGCTATGGGGAGCGAGAAGCGTAGAAAGCCGTAGCCGCCCATCTTCAGCATGATCGCCGCGAGGATCACCGAGCCCCCGGTCGGCGCTTCCACGTGCGCATCCGGCAACCAGGTATGCACTGGCCACATCGGCACCTTCACCGCGAACGCCGTGAGGAAGGCGAGGAAGATGAAGGTCTGCTCGGTCAACGTGAGCGGCATGCCCTGGAGCAGCACGAGCTCGTAGCTGTGCGCCTTCAGGTACATGTAAATGAGCGCGACCAGCATCAGGAGCGAGCCCAGGAAGGTGTACAGGAAGAACTTGATCGTGGCGTAGACGCGGCGCGGCCCGCCCCACACGCCGATGATGATGAACATCGGTATGAGCTGCGCTTCCCAGAAGACGTAAAAGAGCGCCGCATCCTGCGCCGCGAACACGCCGATCATCAAGCCTTCGAGGATCAGAAAGGCTGCAAAGTACTGCGCCACACGCTTCGCGACGTTCGTCCAGCTCGCGATCACCACGAGGACGGTCGAGAAGGTCGTGAGCAGAATGAGCGGCATCGAGATCCCGTCGATGCCGAGGTAATAATCCGCATGAATGGCGGGGATCCACGGCGCGCGCTCCACGAACTGCATCTGCGCCGTGCCGATCTTGAATGCGGCGTAGAGCGGCACGCTCGCGGCGAGCGTCGCCGCGGAGACCGCGAGCGCCAGCCACTTCGCGGCCTCGACCCGTTTCCCGAGACCGAGCAGCACGATGCCGCCCGCGATGGGCAGCCAGATGACCAGCGTGAGCAAGTGACCCTCGAGCATCACGGCCGCCAGATCAGCCAGAGCAGGAGCGATGCCAGCCCGAGGATCATGGCGAATGCGTAGTGGTAGAGGTACCCCGACTGCGCGTAGCGCACCACGGAGCCCACCCAGCCGATGATGCGGGCGCTGCCGTTCACGAATGCGCCGTCGATCAGGAGCTCATCGCCGCCTCGCCAGAAGCCCCGGCCCACGCCCCGCGCCAGAGGCATGATGATGCGCTCGTTGAACCAGTCGAACCCGTACTTGTTGACGAGAATCCAGTGCAGCCACTTGAAGCGGCGCTCGGCCTCATCCGCCCACGCAGGGTTCTTGAGGAAGAAGAAATAGGCCGTCAACACGCCGGCGGCCGCGAGATACAGGGGCGCGTGCACGAGGGCCGAGGCGAGAAAGGCCCCGCTCCCATGAAATTCCTCCCCCACCTTCGCGAGCACGTCGTTCGCGGGTGCGACGCTGATCGCGGCGCGGAAAAAATTACCGAACAAGAGCGGCTTCACCGTGAACCAGCCGATGAGAGCCGAGGGGATGGCGAGCAGCACCAGGGGGACCGTGACCACCTTCGGGCTCTCGTGCAGGTGATGCCGGGTCTCCTCATCCATGCGCCCTTCGCCGTGGAACGTCAGAAAGAACATGCGGAAGGTGTAGAGCGCCGTGATGAA
>DATHCO010000212.1:0-2177 GCA_035319505.1 Steroidobacteraceae bacterium
GTACCAGCGCGCGGTACAGCTCCCGCCGCTCAAGGTGCCCCCGGGGCTCGATTCCGAATACCCAGGGCGCGCTGGTCATACCGACCGTGGAGCTGGCTCCTCCGCCCCCAGGCCCGCACGATGCGTGCCTCGATGAGCCGCCCCGCTACAAGCCGGCCCCCCCCAACAAGGCGGCGAGCGGCTAGGGGCCTCACGAGGATCAAACGGCCATTTGATCGCCTCGGCCGCCTCCGGTACGCTGGCGGCCCCGCGTGGGCGAGGTTTTTTTCTTGCGGAGAGGTGGCCGAGTGGTCGAAGGCGCTCGCCTGGAAAGTGAGTAACATCCAAAAAGATGTTCGAGGGTTCGAATCCCTCCCTCTCCGCCAGTCGACTCGAATGGCTGAAAGATCGTCGTGTGCTCGATGGGCGGAAGGAGCGCGTAGCGGGGAGGGAGACGCCGGAGCGTCCGCGACGGCGGTCCCGAAGCGCGAGCGAGGGACGAGCGGCCGTCAGGCCGCGAGCAATCCCTCCCTCTCCGCCAGTCGGCTGGAATTGTGGTCGACTGAGGTTTGAAATCTGCCGAACCGCCGCCAAGTCTCGAGGTCATGGCGGCTCGCGTTTGCATCTTCGCGGCGACTGGCCACGAACCCCGTCAGGCCCGGAAGGGAGCAGCGGTAGCGGCTTTAAGTCGGGCGCCGAAGGCCAAGCGGGCGCGGGCCGCCTCCTTGTCATCTGCGCGCATCCAAGGTGAATGGGCAACTAGGTAAATCAGAGAGTCCCTCGCTAAACTGACCGCATGACTTACGTCGTACTGGCGCGCAAGTGGCGCCCCAAACGCTTTGCAGAAATGGTGGGCCAGGAGCACGTGCTTCGGGCCCTGTGCAATGCTCTCGACAGCGGCAAGGTCCATCACGCGTTTCTCTTCACGGGCACTCGCGGGGTGGGCAAGACGACCGTCGCGCGCATTCTAGCTAAGTCCTTGAATTGCGAGACCGGGGTGAGCTCGAAGCCCTGCGGGATTTGCGCCGCCTGTCGCGAGATCGACGAAGGACGCTTCGTCGATCTCATCGAGGTGGACGCGGCATCGCGTACCAAGGTGGATGACACCCGCGATCTGCTCGACAACGTGCAGTACGCGCCCACTCGCGGCCGCTACAAGGTGTACCTGATCGACGAAGTGCACATGCTGTCGGCGCACTCGTTCAACGCCTTGCTGAAGACGCTCGAGGAGCCGCCGCCGCACGTCAAGTTCTTGCTGGCGACCACCGATCCGCAGAAACTGCCCGTGACGGTGCTCTCGCGCTGCCTGCAGTTCAGCTTGAAGCGCCTCCCGCTCGCTCTCATCGTCGAGCGCTTGAAGTCGATCGCAGCCGCCGAGCACCTCGAGGCCGAGCCGGCGGCGCTGTTGCTCATTGCGCGCGCGGCCGAGGGCAGCATGCGCGATGCACTGAGCTTGATGGATCAACTGATCGCCTTTGGAGGCGGCGCCCTGAGCGAGGCGAACGCACGCTCCATGCTGGGCACGATCGATCGGGGTCACATGACGCGGATCGTGGAGGCGCTGTCACGCGAGGACGGACCGGCACTCCTTGCCCACGCGCGCGAGCTCGACCGTGATGCTCCCGATTATGATCGCGCGCTGGTTGACCTCGCAGCACTGCTGCAGCGAATAGCGATCTTACAGGTCGTTCCCGATGCGCCGCTCGAGGAGGCGGACTTCGACAGCGAGACCCTGATCCGCTTGAGTCGATCCCTGACGGCCGAGGACGTTCAGCTTTGCTATGAGATTGCCCTCGCCGGGCGGCGCGATCTCACGCTCGCTCCCGATCCTCGGCTCGGCTTCGAGATGACCTTGTTGCGAATGCTGGCATTTCGTCCCGATACGGGCTCAAGCGCTGCGGCGGGGACGCCTGCTGCCAAGATCGCCGCGGTCCGAGAGGGCCCGGCGCCCGCCCGCAGCGCTCCGCTCGAGATCACCCCCGCGACCTGGGCCGCCGTGGTCGAGGCCGCAGGCCTCTCGGGGATGGCGCGCCAGCTCGCGCTGAACTCCATTCCAGCCTCGTTCGAAAACGCTGTGCTCACCTTGCGGCTCGATCAGGCGGCCGACCACGGCCGCTCGCGCCTCATGGAGGAGAAGCTCTCACAGGGCTTGTCGAAGTACCTGGGTCGCGACATTCGCCTCGTATTCGATGTCTCGG
>DATHCO010000213.1:0-13360 GCA_035319505.1 Steroidobacteraceae bacterium
GCCGTGTGGCGGCGAGCGCACTCGCCGCGGCGGGCTTGCCCGAGCTCATCACGCAGAGCCTCGATGAGTACGAACGCTGCGTGCTCGAGCTCGCGAGCGATCCGCACAAGCTCGCGACGCTGCGGTCGAGATTGACGCAGCGCGAGCGCCCGCCGCTCTTCGACAGCGTACGTCATACCGCGCAGCTCGAAGCGGCCTATCTCAGAATGCACGAGCGAGCCTGCCGGGGCGAGCCGCCGGCCGCATTCTCGATCGAGCCGCTCCCATGAGCTATCCGAGGACCGCCGTGCAAGGTTCCGCGGTACAGCTTCAGCAGGCGCTGGCGTTCATCCGGCACGGACGGCTGCCTGAGGCCGATGCCCTGTGCCGAGCGCTACTCGAGCAGGAGCCGCGAAACTTCAACGCTCTGCAATTGCTCGGACAGGTCGCGCTTCAGTCGCGGGACTATCGCGGCGCCGCCCGCTGGCTCGCGAGCGCGCGATCGGTCAATCCGGCGAGTGCGGCGGTCTGCTCGAATCTTGCGGTGGCCCACCTCGCGCTCGGGCGGTCGCACGAGGCGCTCGACTGTTGCGAGCGGGCGCTGGTGTTGCAGCCAAACTATCCGCAGGCCCACTGCAATCGGGGGCATGCCCTGTGCGCACTCGGGCGAACGGTCGAGGGACTCGCCGCCTATGGCCAGGCGATCGCCCTCGCGCCGCAGCTCTATGACGCCCATACCGGAAGGGTCCAGGCGTTGATGTTGCTCAACCGCCCCGAGGAAGCGCTGGCGAGCTGCGGGGTGGTGATGCAGATCGGCTCCGGAAGAAGCGATGCCTGGAGCCTCCTCGGCACCGTCCTTCAGAAGCTGCGGCGCTTCGCGGAGGCGCTGAATGCCCTCGACCGCGCCATCGATCTCGCGCCGAACTCGCCCGATCTCATGAACAATCGCGGTACGCTGTTGCGGGATCTGAAACGTCCCGCCGAGGCGCTCGAGATGTACGCGCAGGCACTGCGCTTGCGGCCGGATTTCGCCGAGGCTTATTGCAACGTCGCCAACATCGGGCTCGACGCCGGCAAGTACCAGGAGGCACTCGGCTACTGCGACCGCGCTCTACGGATCCGGCCCGACTTCCTGGAGGCTCTCAATCTTCGAGGTACCGCGCTGCAGGCTTTGAAGCGCTATGAAGAGGCGGCCGCTTCCTACGAGCAGATTCTCGAGACAGCACCCGACTACGGTCATGCTCGAAGTCACTGGCTGTTCGCGCAGGCGCAGCTCTGCAGCTGGTCACGCAGGACCGAGCTCATATCGGCCGTCGTCGCGCGCCTCGAGGCCGGCGAGAGCGCGAGTGCGCCGCACAGCTTCCTGTGGATGTCCGACTCTGCGCCGATGCAGCTCAGATGCGCGAGCCTGTTCTCATCGATTCAGTTTCCGCCCGCGGCGCCGCTGTGGGCAGGTCAGCGGTACCGACACGATCGGTTGCGAATCGCGTATCTCTCGGCAGATTTCTACGACCATCCGGTCGCCCATCTGATTGCCGGCGTGCTCGAAGGCCATGACCAGCGCCGCTTCGAGACCTTCGGCGTGTCGCTGTACCGGGATCGAGCTCCGGGGCCGATGCACGTGCGGATGCGGCAATCGTTCGAGCATTTTCATGACGTGAGCGAGCTCGGCGACCGGCAGGCAGCCGAGTGGTTGCGCGAGCATGAGATCGACATCGCCATCGATCTCACCGGACACACCCGCAACGGTCGCCTCGGCATTCTCGCGTTCCGGCCGGCACCCGTGCAGGTCAGCTGTCTCGGGTTCACCGGGACCTCCGGGACGCCCTACATGGACTACCTCATCGGCGATGCCACCGCGATTCCGGGGGCGGAGGAGCCATTCTTCAGCGAGCGGATCGTTCGGATGCCACGGTCCTTCATGCCGAACGACGATCGCCAATCGATTGCAACCGCCACGCCCGAGCGCCGGGACCTCGGGTTGCCGGAAGCCGGGTTCGTGTTCTGTGTGTTCAACAATGCCTACAAGATCAATCCACCGTTGTTCGACCTCTGGATGGGGTTGTTGCGCGAGACGCCCGGAAGCGTGCTGTGGATGCGCGGGAGCGACCCCATCATGCTCGCTAATCTCAAGCGGGAAGCGAAAGCTCGAGGAGTCGACCCGGGGCGGCTCGTGTTCGCCGCGCGGGTGGAGGACAGGGGAGAGCATCTCGCGCGCTATCGTCAGGCCGACTTGTTCCTGGATACCTTCCCGTACGGGGCCCACGCCACTGCCCACGATGCGCTGTGGGCCGGCACGCCGGTGCTGACGTGTGCGGGGAGCGCGTTCGCGAGCCGGGTGGCAGCAAGCCTCCTCACGGCGTTTGATCTCCCGGAGCTCGTGACGGCGACGTTGGAGGAGTACCGCGCCCGCGCATTGACGCTCGCTCACTCGCCCGAGATTCTGGCGGAGCGGCGTGCGAAGCTCGCCCATCAGCGCCTCGCCGGGTCGCCGTTCGACACCGATGCCTACCGGCGGCAGCTGGAATCGGCTTATCTCACGATATGGGAGCGGCAGCAGCGCGGCGATCCGGCGCAGAGCTTCACGGTCCAGACTTAGCGCGGGGCGGCCAGTCGGCTATCCGATGCCGTCTCGCGCGCCGAGTGTCCGGCGCTGTCTCGCACTCCGCGACATCGCTCTGTCATCTGATGTCGATAAGCTCCTCGGCCGCTCCATTCCGGTCGCCGAGGGGCACCTGCCCTATGCGAAGCTCTTACGGTCCCTCCAGCTACGACGATGACTATTGTCTCAAGCCGCCGCTGCTGCTTTGGCTCGCGACCCTCTACCTGTCGAGGGCCATTCTTCTACCATTGTTGATGGGCATGGGCTCAGCCATGGGCGCCAACCGCGACGCGCTCAAGCTGTTCCGCGATCTCTGGAGCGTCGAGGCGCTGATTCCGTCCACGATTGCCGCCGCCGTCTTCTTCGCGTTGCTTCGTCGCGCTCCGAGCGCATCCGGCGCCGTTCGCTGGATCTGGGGGCGCGGTCGGCTGTTCCTCACCGTGGCAGCGGTCTTAGACCTCATGCTGTCGGTGTTGCCGCTCGTGAAGACCCTCGAGCTGGATGCACAGACGGCGCCATCGCTCTTCGCAGGTGCCGCCGACCTCTATTTCCTGCTCTACGTGCTCCTGGCTCGAAGGGTGCGAGACACCTTCGGCGACTTCCCCCCGCGCATCGAGACCCCCAAAAAATAGCTTTTCTCCGCATCCGAGGCTAGCTGCGCGCACCCCTCCCGCAGGAAGCTGAGCGCACGAGCCGTCGCGCCACGAGCGACCTCCAGGCTCCCCTCGATACGCCGTCTTGCGAGCCAATGCTTCGTCTGCATTCGTCACTCGATCCTCGATTCAACGCAAGCTTAGACGGTGACGAACATGCTCGATTCGTCATAGAAGTGCCATGCTCACGTTACACTTTTCTCCTACGATGATCGGAGCTAGGTACCACAGTGGAACAACGAAGGGAGAGGCCGTGGCTGACCAAAAAAAACAAGCGGTGTCGATCCGGTTGGGCGAGAGCGACATCCGCAACATCAAGCGAATTGCCAAACGCCTCGGCGTGCGCGACTCCGACGTCATCCGGTTCGGGATCAAGTCGATGTTGAATCGGATCGCGCCGCTCTGCGATCCAGGCATACGAGGTCGGGGCCTGGTACCCGTACTGGTGGAATCGGGCGATGAGCTGATCCGCTTCTTCGACCTCGACGCCTTCCGGCTCGACACCATCATCAACGACAAGGCGGAGGCGGGCCGCCAAGTCGACTACGACGATATCGCGCTTCTGGCCATGAGCGGACTTCGCGAGGACTACCTCGCCATGCGCCTCACAGATGGCAAGGAACCCGAGCCGCGCAGCCGTTCCCTGCGCGAATACCTCTACGACAAGTACGTGTATCGGGTGCCCGACCCGTCAGCCGTCAAGAATGCTCACGCCACGACCAAGACGGAACGGGACGAAACGGTGTTTGCAGCTGACGGCGGTGCCTTGCTGCAACTGAGGCCATCGGCCTGAAGGTTGCAGAACAAGGAGGTAACTTGATGAAATATCGCCAGATTCTCAAAGCGACGTGCCTACTCTTCGCAGCCTGGGCTGCTCCGTGGACGGCCGCTCATGCGGACATGGTGGTGTTCGACAGCATGAGCCTCTTTCAGGGCCAGCAGGCGTTCACCGAGACGTTCAGTGTGACGACCCCTGGAACCTTGAGCGTGAGCTTGACGGATGTGCCCTGGCTCGACTCCGTGGCAAATCTCTCATTTTTCCTGTCGAGTCCAACCGGCACGCTTGGCCGGCCATTGACCGGCAACGGGAGCGAGTTAATCAGGATCGCTCCCGGTACGTATACCGCAAACTGGTTCGGGAACGCAGAAGGTGTGTACAACATGGGCGTCGTCGGAGTCAGCGTGACTTTTTACCCCAACTGGACACCCGTGCCCCTCCCGGCTTCCTTGATTGTGATGCTCTCCGGCCTGGGGCTCCTGTTCGCCTGGCCGCGCATGGCGACCGAGGTTCAGCCGCGCGGCTCGCATACCCGCTGAGATCCATTGGTCGACACTTGAATGACATAAGTCATCCAAATTGTCGTTCTTTGCAATGAAACTCTCACATGCCGTACTTAAACTTCACGTCCCTTCAAGGCCCTGATACGTGAACGAGAACTATGGCGCTGGTGAGGTTGGTCTTTGTCGGAACTCTATCGACAGCATGGTGCTGCTCCGCTCTCCCCGCTGAACCGGCCAGCGCCCCGCCCTCGCTAAGCGCATCACCAGCGCCCGACGTTCCGTCCGCCGCGGCTCCGAGTGGGGGCCAGGCGGCAAGCCCGGGCCCTGCCGAGGCCACGAAGCCAACCCCGCCCCCGGTCGTACCGACACGGAGCGCGGGATTCGAGACGTCCCAGGACTATGTCCTTCAGCCGGGCGACGATCTTCAGATCTCGGTCTGGAAGGAGACCGACCTCACCGCCGAGATCTTCATTCGGCCCGACGGGGGGATTTCTTTCCCGCTCGCCGGGGATCTGCCCGCCGCGGGCATGACAGTCGCGGAGTTGACGGCCGCGCTCGAAAAACGGGTGCGGCGGTACGAGCCGGACGCCGTTGTCACCGTGATGGTCAAGGCGGCCATCGGTAACCGCGTGTACGTGATCGGTAAGGTCAACAAACCAGGGGATTTCGCGCTGAACCGCCCGATCGACGTGATGCAGGCGCTGAGCTTGGCGGGAGGAGCCACACCCTTCGCCAATACCAACCATATCAAGGTCCTCAGGCGGGAGGGTACTCATATCAGAGCCATCGCCTTTCGTTATGGCGATGTGCAGCGTGGTCGAAAACTCGACCAGAACATACTACTAAAGAGTGGTGACACGGTTGTCGTTCCATGACTCTGCGCCGGTCGGCGCTCGTTCGCTGCTTGTTGCTCGCCGCCATGCTCAGAACTGAATCCGGGATGGCGGGGGTCTGGATCACCACCCCGGACGTGGGGCTCGCGGGCGAGTTCTCCACGAATCCCGGCCTCCTCTACGTCCCGCACACGAGTGAGACCGACGGGGCCATCCTGCTCGACGCGCCGACCGCCTATCACGAGGACAACGAGAGCTTCACCATTCAGCCGAGCCTGCGCATTGCCGATGAGTCGGGATATTCGTCGCTCACGTCCGACTACGGCCACCTCACCGGAGTCGGCGAGATCGACGACGAGCTCGGCTCCCTGATCATGACGGCCCAGATCGCACGCGACTCGAGCCTCTACTACAACTACAGCCTGAATGGGTCACAAGGCGTGAGGCGCGATACCACCTCTGCGGACATCGCCTGGAATCGGTCGCTCACGGAACGCTGGAGCTTCAACTGGGACATCAACTCGAGCCGCGTGATCTACGGCCAGGCGACGTCCTTCACGACGTTGACCGACTACCACTACTCGAGCGCCACGCCCGGGCTTTCGTGGAACGCCGACGAGCGGACGGTGGTGAAGGTCCTCTCGAGCGTCGGAATATATGACTCGACCAACCGGGAGACAAAGAGCTTGAACGCCAATGCGCAGCTCGGCGTCGTCCGGCAGCTCACGGAATCGTGGACGCTCACCGCCGCCGCCGGTTACTCGCGGGAGAATAACTTGATCTCTGGCTATGAGTACGTCCCGGTCTTCGTCGGGCCTTTTCTGATCGGGTTCCGCAAGGTATTCGTTCAGCTCAAGTCCTCGGAAAACGGGACGATATTCACGGCCAATCTGACCCGCAAGGGCGAGTTGCTGTCGATCTCGGCGGCGGCGACCCGAAGCGTCGTCCCCACCGGCTTTGCGTTTCTCGCGACTCAAACCACGTATGCGGTCAACTTCGACTATCCGCGCACGGAGCGCTGGACCTTCGACGGGAGCGTACAGCGCACGACGCTCAAAGAGCCACAGGAATTCAGCGCCACCATAAATGACTCCTACACCAGCGAGTCGCTCTCCGCAGCGTGGCTCATGACGGAAAAGTGGTCCCTCAAGCTGCAGGTGACCCACGTTAACGCACATTATTCGCCGCCGTTTGTTAACGTGGCTTCGAGCGGCGTATCTCTTCAGCTCACCCGACAGTTCGACCCGATCCCATGGCAATGAATCCGGCATTGAGCATGAATGCACCACGGAGCAACGACGCAACCTCGGTCGAAGGCGCGTCCAAGGCCGATCCTCGCGAGCGCTGGCTTGCGTACTGGCGCAGACGCAACACCTTCTTCCTGGTCGGCGGTATCGCGGGCGTCGCCACCTTGTTGCTGGCATTGTTGCTGCCGCCCACCTATCGCTCTACGGCGATCATACTGATCGAACAGCAGGAGATCCCTCAGGAGCTGGTTCGCTCGGTCATCACCTCCTTCGCCGATCAGCGTGTCCAGGTGATCAGCCAGCGTGTGATGACCACGCAGAATCTGCTGGGGCTCATCGATCGATACAAGCTGTATCCCGATCTGCGCCAAAGAGTGGCGCGTGAGGTCCTGCTCGAGAAGATGCGATTGGACATCGGCATGCACATGATCAGCGCCGATGTCATCGATCCGCGCAGCGGCCGGCCGACGCAGGCGACGATTGCCTTCAGCGTTTCCTACCAGAGCCGTTCGCCCGATCTCGCGCTCAAAGTGGCGAACGACCTGACCTCGCTCTATCTCAATGAGAATCTCACGTCGAGGACCCAGCTTGGTCAGCAGACCGAGGATTTCTTCGGGGAGGAGGCCGTGCGGCAGGCCGCTCACATCGCGGAGCTCGACAAGGCGCTCGCCGCTTTCAAGGAGGCGCACCACAGGGACCTGCCCGATCTCGAGCAGCTCAATGTGGAAACCATGCAACGCACGGAGCTCGAGTTGCATGAGGCGCAGAACAAGGTCGATGCCTACGATGCGCAGCAGGTGTTGCTGCAGGCCCAGCTCGCGCAGATCAACCCCACCTTGCAGGTATTCTCCGATACCGGCCAGCGGGTCATGGGCCCGGAGGATCGCCTGAAGGCACTCAAGGCGCAGCTGGCGAGCTACAAGGCACGCTTTGCGCCAGATCACCCGGACGTTGTCGCCACCGAGCGGGAGATCGAAGGACTGGAGAAGGACGTCAAGGCGGACGACGATACCGCCGACCGCCTGCGTCAGCTGGATGAAGCGGAGGCGCAGCTCGCGCGGGCTCGTGAGAAGGACGCCCCGGATCACCCTGACGTCATGCGCTTGCAGCACGAGGTCGATAGCCTGAGCAAGCAAGTGGACGCCGCCGCAGCGGTCGGCAAGAGGCGCGAGGCGACCACGCATTCGGACAATCCCGTGTACATCCAGGTGAAGGGGGAGCTCGACTCCCTCGCCGTGGATCGTGAGGCTGCCGTGAAGCGCCGCGACGAGCTCCGCGCCAAGCTCGACGATTACGAGCGCCGCCTGGCGCGCTCCCCCGAGGTCGAGCGAAGGTATCACGAGATGTCGCGCGAGCTCGAAACGGCGCAGCTCGAATACAAGCAGATCCTTGCCAAGCGGACCGAATCGCAGGTGTCCGAGAATCTCGAGGCGGAGCGTAAAGGGGAACGTTTCACGATGATCGAGCCCCCGCAGATGCCGGAAAAGCCGGTGAGCCCAAACCGCCTCCTCATCGCGATCCTGGGGCTGTTGCTCAGCGCCTCGCTCGGGGTAGGCGCAGCGGCCGCGCGTGAATCGTTCGATGCCTCGGTGCGCGGCCCGAGCGACATTCGCCAGCTTCTCAAGGTTCCGACGCTTGCCTCGATCCCGCTCATCGTCACCTCCGAGGAGCACTCTCGCCGCAGAAGGATCGTGCGCTACTCCTGGGTCGGCGGCCTGACCGCGCTCGTCTTGCTGGCGGCCACGGTCCATCTGTTCGTGCGTCCCCTCGATGTCTTGTGGCTCACCGTCGTGCGTCGGCTCGGGGTCTGATTCATGGATCGGATACGCAAAGCCCTGGATCTTGCCCGAATGGAGCGGTCGCACACCGACACCGCGCCGCGATTGGAGCCGGTCGTCGGGGTCGAGGAGGCGGCACAGCCTCAGGTCCTCGCGGCGGCGGGCACGATCACCCATACCATCTCGAAGACCTTCTCGCCGAGAGCGGAGCATCTCGAGCGCAATCGGATCATGATGAGCATCTCGACGGGCGCCGCTCCGGCGGCCTATCGCCTGTTGCGCACACAAGTGCTGCAACGAATGGACGCCCAGACATGGCGCACGCTCGCGATCTTCAGTCCCGGCCCGAACGATGGCAAAACGACGACCGCGATCAACCTCGCCGTCAGCTTGGCGAGTGACCGACTGCACACGGCGTTGCTGGTTGACTTCGATTTCAAGCACCCGACTCTCGCCGCGAGCTTCGGCCTGACCCCGCAATTCGGCGTCGACGATGTCCTGACCGGCGGGGCGAAGCTGCAGGACTGTCTTTATCATCCGGAAGGCTTCGAGAGACTGGTGTTGCTGCCGGCACGCTCGAGACTCGGCAACTCTTCGGAGGTCATCGCGGGTCCCCGGGGCAGGGAGCTGGTCGCAGAGCTGCGCGGTCGGTACAAGGACCGCATCGTCATCTTCGATTTGCCGCCGGTGCTGAATGCCGACGATGCGCTGTCACTTGCGCCGCTTGTCGAAGCGGGCCTCGTCGTCGCCGCCGAAGGGCGCACCCGACGCAACGACCTCGTGCGTACGATCGAGCTCCTGAGCGCGACTCCGATCGTCGGAACCGTACTGAACCGTGCCGTAGGCATACCCTCCGGCTATTGACGCGACCAATGTACGAGCGCCACTTCGGATTCACGAGCAAGCCGTTCGCGCTGACTCCGGACCCGACGTTCCTGTACCTCTCTCGCCAGCATGCGATGGCGATCACTTTGCTGGAGTATGGCCTAGCATCCCAGGCGGCATTCACGCTCTTGACCGGGGAGATCGGTTCAGGAAAGACCACTTTGATCCGCAGTCTCCTGCGCAGCCTGGGGGGCAATGTAGCGGTAGGCCTCATCAGCAACACCCATGGCCGGTTCAAATCGATTCATGGCTGGGTGCTCTCGGCCCTCGACATCGCGCCGGCCGACGATTCGGACATTGCTCAGTACGAGGCGTTGGTGGATTCATTCGTGCGCGAGTACGCGAAGGGCCGACGCACGTTGTTGATCCTGGATGAGGCACAGAACCTCTCGGTGGATGTGCTCGAGGAACTGCGGCTACTATCCAACGTGAATTCGGAAACCGATCTGGTGCTGCAGATCATGCTGGTGGGTCAGCCTGAACTGCGCGGGAAATTGTCGCGTCCCGAGCTGCGTCAGTTCGCCCAACGCATATCGGTCGATTTTCATCTGCGACCGCTCGATCTCGGCGAAACCCATGCCTATATCCGGCATCGCCTGAGGGTCGCCGGTGGCGACGAGAGCCTGTTTCTTCCCGATGCTGTCGAATTCATCTTTGCGCGAACGAGTGGAATTCCGCGCCTGGTGAACCATCTGTGCGATTTCGCTCTCGTCTATGCCTTCGCCGAAGGCCGTAAAGATGTCGACGCGGAGCTCCTCTCGCAGGTCGTGCTCGAGAGAGCTACTGGGTGGAGCATGATCGAAGGTGCAAACACCGAGCCGGAAGCCATCACGGGCGCCCCGGCTGGCAAAGACCTGGCCTAGCGCTCCCCGTGTGGCGGCTCATCGTCTCTTTCAGTTTCGCACTGATGGCCGACCGCGTTTGCTCGGCGGGATTGACGCCGGAGCGACTAGGGGTCGTTTTTGACATCGACGATTCCGCAAGCACACGGATCGCGGAGCTCTATGCGGTGCGTCGACGCGTGCCCGCCGTCAACGTGATCGGCCTGCGGTTACCCGATCGAGACGTCATCGATCGCACAGCGCTCGCATCGTTGCGCTCGGCTCTGCTCACGCGGCTGCCATCGGAAGTGCAGTCCTTGCTGCTCGTCTGGTCGCGGCCCTACGCGGTCGAGTGCATGTCGATCACCACGGCTTTGGCCGCCGGCTATCGCCCGGAGTTCTGCGAGCCGGGCTGTGGCCGCACTGCCCCCAGCCCCTTGTTCGACGTCGACGGCTGGCTGCCCGCGGATACCGCCGGCTGGCTGCCGGCCATGCTGCTCCCGAGCGACGACGAGGCGCTGGCCCGTGCGATCATCGATCGGGGTATTCGCGCAGACGGCACGAGACCGAACGGCACCGTTTACTTGATTCGAACCCAAGACGGCGCGCGGAACGTGCGCGCCGGTTCCTATGCGGACGTGCGCACGCTGATCGGTGCGCGCATTCGCATCATCGAGGAAGCAGCACCGATTCGCGCCCCGATTTCCGATGCGATCGGATACTTCACCGGCGCCGAACACGTGGCCGAGCTGGCCCAGATCAGCTTTCGTCCCGGGGCTGTTGCCGATCATTTGACCTCGACGGGCGGCATGCTCGACAGCAAAGCGCAAATGTCGATCCTCGAATGGCTGCGGCAAGGCGCGACAGCGTCCTACGGCACGGTGTCCGAGCCGTGCAACCATCCGGGCAAATTCCCGAGCCCGGTAATACTTTTCGACCGTTATCTGCGGGGCGAGAGCGTCCTCGAGGCCTACTGGAAGAGCGTCGCCATGCCGGGACAGGGCCTTTTCATCGGTGAGCCGCTGGCGCGGCCCTATGGCGATCGTCCTTGAGTCCCGGACGGGGGGATTTGATCCTCATGATCCGCTTGATGGCCGCATTCTTGGCTTTGTAAAAGAGCGACGGAAACGTTGCTTCGGCATAGAAGCGCCAGATCCTTGGGCCGATACACCCGTGTGCCGACGGAGGATCGCGATCGCCATCATGGCGTGAGTCCCAACGGTGACCGCCTGGTTATCGGCGGAATTCAATTGTCATGTTGGGCATTCAAAATGACGGAATGATGGCATCCCTGAACGGCGCCTCGCGACAGGCCCGAGCGGACCGGCGAGTTCTATTCGTCAATCGGTATTACGCGCCCGACCAATCCGCCACGAGCCAGATGCTCACCGACCTCGCGAGCGGCCTCGCGTCGCGCGGGGTGGATGTGCACGTGGTCACCTCGCGGCAGCTCTATGACGATGCCGCGGCGCAACTGGCCGCTCGAGAGGCGATATGCGGCGTCGAGGTTCATCGTGTCGCCACGACGCGCTTTGGTCGAGCTCGCTTGATCGGCCGAGCCATCGACTATGCCTCGTTCTACTGGAACTGTGCCGTGGCGCTGCTCAAGCTCACGCGCCACGGCGACATCATCGTCGCCAAGACCGATCCGCCGCTCCTGTCCATCCTCGCCGCCCCGGTGACCAGGATGAGGAGCGCCGTGCTCGTCAACTGGGAACAGGACATCTTCCCCGAAGTGGCATGCGAGCTCGGGTTGAGTCCCTTTCCCCGGTGGCTGGAGCGCCCTTTGACGCGTCTCAGGGATGCCTCTCTGCGATCGGCCGGCATGAATGTGGTGATCGGCAACCGCATGCGCGAGTACCTCGCCGAGCGCGGTATTCCGCATTCCAAGCTCCGCGTAATTGAGAACTGGAGCGATGCCGTCCAGCCCAAGCCCACAGCGGCGAGCGATTTGCGGGCGCAGCTCGGCCTCGAGGACCGGTTCGTCGTGTGCTACTCGGGCAATCTGGGTCGGGCTCACGAGTTTGAAACGTTGCTGGCGGCGGCCCGGACTCTCAAGGGGTCGTCCGCATTCACCTTCCTCATCATCGGGAACGGCGCGAAGATGGAGTCGCTCAAGAGAGCCGCTGCCGCGGCTGCGCTCGACAGCTTCATATTCCTGCCGTATCAGCCGCGGGAAAAGCTCGCCGATAGCCTGGCGGCGGCCGATGTGCACATCGCGAGCCTCTTGCCGGCGCTCGAGGGTCTGATCGTGCCGAGCAAGCTTTACGGGATTCTCGCGGCCGGAAGACCTGTCGTCTTCATCGGCGATGAGCAAGGCGAGATCGGCGAGGTGATCGCGCGCGCGCGGTGCGGCAGTGCCGTTCGTGTCGGCGACAGTGGCGCCTTGGTGGACGTACTTTGCCGGCTCCAGGCAGATCCGGATACCCGCGCCCGAATGGGCGAGCGAGCACGGCGGATCTTTTGCGAAGAATTCAGCTTCGACCGCGCACTCGATCGATGGACCGAGGTCATCGATGGGCTGACGCGCGACCCCGAGGCGCCAAGCCGCGTGTGTGACAATATGATGACATTCAACGCGCCCGAGGGGCTCTAGTGTTCGTCGTGACGGGCGGCGCGGGGTTCATCGGCTCGAACGTCGTGGCCGCGCTCGCGTCACGCGGCGAGGATGTCGTCGTTTGCGACTGGCTGCGCGACGATGAGCGCTGGCGCAATCTTGCCAAGCACGAAGTCGCGGACGTCATCACGCCGGAGAGTCTGGAAGCCTGGCTGCGACGCCATCATCCGGACGTGGACGCGATCATCCACATGGGCGCCATCAGCACCACCACGGAGAGGGATGTCGATGCGATCGTGCGTCATAACATCCGCGCCACCCTCGATCTCATCGCCTTCTGCACGGAGGCCGGGATCCACCTGATCTACGCGTCCTCCGCGGCGACCTATGGAGACGGGAGCCGCGGATTCGACGACACCTTCACCAGTGCGGCCCTCGCGCGCCTGCTCCCTCTAAACGCTTACGGCTGGAGCAAGCATGTGGTGGACCGCCGCATCGCAAGGCTCGTCGAGCGGGGGGCGCCGCTGCCACCTCAATGGGTTGGCCTTAAATTCTTCAATGTCTACGGGCCCAATGAATATCACAAGGGGGGCATGCAGAGCGTGATCGCCAAGAACTTCGCGACGATACGAGCGGGGGAGCCCTTGCGGCTTTTTCGGAGCGGCCGGCCGGATTACTTGGATGGCGGCCAGATGCGTGATTTCCTCTACGTCGGCGACTGCGT
>DATHCO010000214.1:0-28482 GCA_035319505.1 Steroidobacteraceae bacterium
TGATTGGGCTCGGGTGCTTGGGCCTCTTCGGCAAGGCCGTGATGCTTGCGTGGATCGGCCAGCGTTGCATCGGCGCGGGCTCTGGCGGCGCGCGCTCCGGCGCGCTCGGGCACCCCGCACTCGCCGTGCTCATCGGGGGCCTCATCGTATTGCTGCTTTACGTCGTTCCGGTACTCGGGTTCGTGGTCTACAAGCTCCTCGGACTCCTCGGGCTCGGGGCCGTCATCTACACGCTCGTCCTCGCCGCACGCGAGCGGCGCACCGCGCAGAGCAGTGGTCTCGCAACGGCGGGCGCCGGACCCTCCTTCATGGCGCCTCCGGGAGCCGCCGGGGCCGCAGCTGCGTCCGCGGCGGTGGCGCCCGCGTCCGGTGCCGCGGAGAGTGTCGCTGCAGCACAGTCGGCGAGCGATGTGCAGGAGGGCGCGCCGGCCGGCACGCCGTACTCTAAAGCTTCCGCGCCGCATGCCGCTGCGACGGCTGGAGCGGAGCCTGTCTCAGCCATGCCGCGTGCCGGTTTCTGGATTCGTATCGCCGCGCTGCTCGTCGATGCGCTCCTGGTGGGGTTCGTGCTGAGCGCGGTTCATCACATGGGTCATTTCGAGCTCGTGGCGCTCGCTGCCTACGGCGCCGTGATGTGGAAGCTGCGCGGGTCGACGATCGGAGGGATCGTGTTCGATCTACGAGTGGTGCGCCTCGACGGGCGGCCGGTCGATTGGGAGACCGCGATCGTGCGTGCATTCGCCTGCTTCCTGTCGCTGGCCGTTGCGGGGCTCGGCTTTTTCTGGATTGCTTTTGACCGTGAGAGGCAGGCGTGGCATGACAAGATTGCGGGTACCGTGGTCGTGCGCGTCGCGCGAGGCGTCTCGCTCGTCTAGGAGAATGCGGATCGTCTCGTGAGGCGGGACAGGACCCCACGGTCGAGCGATCCTCGCGAGTCAGGGCATCATTTGTGAGGCGCCTCTCATAATGAGGCGGTCAAATTGCGAGCCCGCGTCCCGATACAGGTCGCCGCTCCCCAGCCTGCAGCCGAGCTCGAGCAGGGCCTCCCGTTGCCGCGCATCATCGACCCCCGTGGCGATGGGTGTGAGGCCGAGCGCCGTGGCTGCACCGATGCCGGCCCGGCATACCTTGAGCGCCACATGATCGGATCTGAGCGCAGTCACCCATGCGCGGTCGAGCTGCAGCCCCCAGATAGGGGCGCGCGCCAGGCGATCGAGCGAGGCGAACCCGCGGCCGACCTCGTCGACGACGAGCTGCACGCCGAGGCGGTGGAGCGACTGATAGATGCCGGGATTCATCGAGCCGAAGGTGCGCTCGGATATCCTGAGCTCGAGGCGCTCGGTGGGCAGGTTGCCCTCGGCAAAGAGTCGTCCGATATCCTCCACGAAGTCGTCCTGGAGCAAGTGATGCCGCAGCGCCCCGAAGGAGATGCGCGCATCGGGCGGGAGCCGCGCTGCCATGGCGGCGAAGTCATCGCGCAAACCTTGAAGCGCAGCGCGCGAGAGCGCCGTCGCGAGACCGGTGGTCTCCGCCATGCTCAGGAATTCCCCCGGTGGAAGCTCGCCCCTTAGCCGGTGCATCCATCGAAGGTAGCCGACCTGCGCGACCAAGCGGCCGGTGCGCAGGTCGTAGCGGCCGATGTAGCGCAAGCGAAATTCCCGATTGGCGATCGCCTCACGCAGCTCCCGCGCGACATCGAGGCGCGCGAGTGAGCGCAATTTCAGCGAATCGGTGAAGAAATGGATCTGCGCCGAGCCCGAGCGGCGAGCTTCGGCGGCGGCCGAGCGCGCGTTGTCGATCAGGCTCTTCGGGGAGATTCCATCGCTCCCCAGCATCGCCACGCCCGAATACGGGGTGAGATGAAAGGCCGCATCCCCCATGAGCACGGGCTCGCGCAGGCTTGCGCACACCCGCGACACGTAGCTCTCGATCGCGTCGCGGTCGGCGCATTCCATGACCACCGCGAGGAGGTCGGCGTTCAATTGCCCGAGATACCAGCCCGCCCGATCGTTCTCGCCCTGCGCGAGCTCTTGCGCTAGGCGCAACACCGCGCCGCTCAATACCTGTTCGGAGATCTTGGCATCGACTGCGCGCGCGATGTCTGCGATGCCGTCGAGGTAGATGAGCGCGAGCGCAGTCGGCTTCTCTTGGATCACGGCCTGCGACAGACTGTTGTGAAAGCGCTGCAGGAAGCCGCGCCGATCGAAGTGGGCAAGCTCGTCCGCGCCTGCCGCATCGGCGCCTGCTCGGGTGGGAAGCGCTGCGCGGATCACGCAAATCGCGCGATCGGGTCCCTGGGCAACAGCGCGCAGCTCGTAGTGCGCCTGCGCGTGCTCGAGCGAGATATCGACCGCCGTGCGCTGCGCGATGGCACGGCGCACCGCCTGCTTGACTGCGGTCGCCACCGCCTCCGGCCACACCGCCTCGAGACGCTCGCCGGCGCACTCCGGGGCAGGCACCAGCGAAGCGACGGCGCGGCCCCCGAAATGCTCCAGAATGACCCCGTCGCGCCGGATGAGGGCGACGAGATCGGGCAGCGTGTCGGTCAAGGAGTCGGCCATAGTGCTTGTTACCATCAAGTCGCGGTGGAAATCCAAGACGCAGGTCCGGTCTGCCGAGGACCGGCCTTTGACCCTGCCGCCGCCGCCGGGCAGACTTGCGGTGTAGATGCAACAGGGACGAGATCTTGATGCGATACCGGGGCGGCCTCATGATCGTTGCACTTTGCTTGGGCTCATCGGCAGTCGCCTCGGAGAGCCAGTGCACGCTCGCAAGATTGGCGGAGTTTCCGATCACCATGGAGAACCTCGGACCGCTGATGAGGGCAAAGATCAACGACGTCGATGTGCGATTTCTCGTGGACAGCGGCGCGTTCTACAGCATCATCAGCCCCGCGAGCGCAGCGGAGCTCGGGCTCAATACCTATCCCGCTCCCTTCGGGTTCTATATCGTCGGCATGGGTGGCGGGAGGGCCGAGGTATCGATTGCGAAAGTGAAAACATTCACGCTCGCGGGCGTTCCGCTGCACGACATTGATTTCTTGGTGGGCGGCAGTCAGATCGGGGGCGGCAGCGTGGGAGTTCTCGGTCAAAATGTGCTTCACATCGCCGACGTCGAGTACGACCTCGGTCAGGGCGCGGTTCGGCTCATGAGACCGAAGGATTGCGCCAAGACGATGCTCGCGTACTGGGTCGCAGCCGGGGCGCAGTATTCAGAAATGCGCATCGCGCCGAGCACGCCGCAGAACCCGTATACGACCGGCTCGGCGTACGTCAACGGCAGCGAGATTCGCGTGCTCTTCGATACGGGCGCCGGGGTTTCCACCTTATCGCTGAGGGCCGCGGCCCGCGTCGGCATCAAGCCCGACTCCGCGGGAGTCGTCTTTGCGGGGCCGACGTGGGGGTTCGGGAAGAATACGATCCCGAGCTACATCGCCCCATTTGCCAGCTTCAAGATCGGCGGCGAGGAGATTCGCAACACGCGGCTGCGCATCGCCGATATTGATCTGCCGAATGCAGATATGCTGATAGGGCCGGATTTCTTCCTCTCACATCGCGTCTACGTCGCCAATAGCCAGCATAAGCTGTATTTCAGCTACAACGGCGGCCCGGTCTTCAACCTCGCCACGACGAATCGTCCCAAGGTCATCGACGGTTCATCGGATGCGGCGAGTGCCTCACCAGGCTCGACGGATGCATCCGCTGCCGCACCCTCCGCGGGTGCTCCCGCTGACGCACAAGCAAACGCGTCCGCATCGCCGGGGGAGCCGGAGAAGGGGGGCGCAAGCCCGGGGGATGCCGGAGACTATGCGCGTCGCGGCGAGGCCTTCGCGTCGCGCCGCGAGTTTGACCAGGCGCTTTCGGCGCTGACGCGCGCCTGCGAGCTCGCTCCCGATAATCCCGAGTATTTCTATCAGCGGGGAGTGGTCTACTGGAGCTTGAGGCAGCCGAATCCCGCGATGGCAGACTTCGACCAGGCGCTCAAGTTGAAGCCGGACCAATTGCCCGCCCTCATGGCGCGCGCGGAGTTGCTGCTTCAGGACGGCAACAGGGTGCTTGCTCGCACCGACCTCGATGCGGCGGACAGCCTTGCGGCCAAGCAGTCGGATGAGCGCTATCGCTTGGCTCACGATTACGCGCGTGCGGACCTCCTGGAACGCAGCGTCGCAGAGTTCGACTTGTGGATCGACTCGCACGCCGAGGATGCCCGATGGCCGACTGCGCTGAACGGCCGCTGTTGGGCTCGAGCGCTCCTCGGCACGGATCTCGCGCTCGCTCTCAAGGATTGCAACGCGGCGCTCAAGCGCGCGGCCAAGTCGAGCCCGTTCTACGCGCAGGTCGCAGACAGCCGCGGGCTCGTGCTCCTGCGGATGGGCGACTACGACAAGTCGATCGCCGACTACGATGCCTCGCTCGAGATCAAACCGAAGAATGCCTGGTCGTTGTACGGACGCGGGGTCGCCGAGTTGCGCAAGCAGAAGACCTCGCAGGGTCAGGCGGACATTGCGCAGGCGACGGCCTTCTGGCCGCAGATCGCCGATGAATTCGAGCGGCGCGGAATCGCTCCCTGACGGGCCGCCCGATCAAGGCGCAGACTCGGTCCGGCCCTTGGCGGCTAGCTCTCGAAGAACCCCATCTTCACGCCCGCGAGCTGCACGACATCGTTGTCGTTGAGCCGGCGCGCCTGCGGACCGATCGGTACGCCGTTCACTTGCGGAAAGTCGTTTTCCTTGCCGCTGTCGACGTGGACGATGAAGTACCCTTCCGCGCGGCGCGTGATCGCGGCCACTTGCACGCCGGGCCGACCCAACGTGGTAAGCGCCTTCGTCAATTCGAGCTCCCGGCCGGCGAATGCGCCCGAGAGCACCTGCAGTTTGGCCTTGGGCAGCGCGTGTGCGCTTTCCGGCAGGCCCCCGGGCGGCGCTGGGCGCTTGGCCGCGACTGCCTTCGCGGCCTGGTCGACTGCGGCACCGACGCGGCGAATGCGCTCCTCGCCCTGCGAGCTCGGGGTGATGACCATGGTCTTCTCGAACTCGTCCTGCTGAGCGTCGCTGTCCTGGCTGTCGACGAAGCGTAGCTGATGATGACCCACCGTGATCACGTCGCCGTGCTGCATGGCGTGCTTCTTGATCAGCTTGCCATTGACGTAGGTGCCGTTGGTGCTGTTCAAATCCTCCAGGAAGGAGTCGTTGAGAATGTTGATGATGAGCGAGTGATGGCCGCTCACCGCCGGATTGTCGATACGGATATCGTTATCCGGGAGGCGCCCTATCGTGTAGCGCTCCTTGTTCATGTTGTATTCCGCGAGGATCTGACCATCCAAGCTGAGCATCAGACGTGCCATTTATGATTCATCTCCTAGCCGAACCATCCCAGTATTTTGTCAAATATACGCCTCTGTGCGGGGAAGGGCTCAGTGACGTGCGCCATGATGACCGACACATTGTCCCGCCCGCCATTGTCGTTCGACAGCTGAATCAATTGCTTAGCAACAGTATCAAGATTAGCACTAAAGGTACTGATTGTTAAGTGAATATCTTCATCCTCGATCATGTCCGAGAGGCCATCGGAACAGAGCACGTAGTAGTCGCTTTTCTGCACCGGCTGCTCATGAACCTCGACCTCGACATTCTGCTCGACCCCGAGCGCCCGCGTAACATAATTCTTGTTCGTCGCGCGCTGTGCCTCCTGCTGGGAGTAAAAGCCGCGATCCACCAGCTCCTGCAGTAGCGAGTGATCCAGCGTCAGTTGCTCGAACCGGTTGTCACGGAGCCGATAGAGCCGCGAGTCGCCGACGTGTGCAATGGATAGCTTGTTGTCGTGAAATAGACAGGCGACCACCGTCGTACCCATCCCTTCACATTGAGGCTGAGTTTTCGAGGTGTGGTAGATGATTTTGTTCGCTCTGTGAATTGCATCACGCAAGATGATGCTGGGTCGCGTCAAACCTGTCTCCGGGTCCCGAACCGAGAGATCCTCGCGCATCACGGCATCGCGCACGAGATTGATGATCGTCTTGACGGCGATGCCGCTCGCGACCTCGCCCGCGTTGTATCCGCCCATGCCGTCGGCTAGCACGAAGAGTCCGATGTCCGCCTCCGTGCCGATCATGTCCTCATTGTGTTCGCGCACCTTGCCGGTGTCAGTGAGCGCGACGCTGGCGATTTTTCCCCGCAAACTCATATGCGCCATGTCGTCCGTTGCATCTCTTCGTCGTACCCCGTCAAGGCTGTCCGCTCGGCAGCCGTGACCGACACTCGTCCAAGGCCGCCCCCATCTGAGCCCCGGACTCGTACCGTGCTTCGGGATTCTTGGCGAGCGCACGGTCGATAATGCTCTCGACGCAAGCCGCCAAATCCGGCCGGAAGGCGCGCAATGACGGGTGCGGCGCCTCTGCGATCTGTTGCATCAACCCGGTCATCGAGTCAGCGGTGAACGGGAGGTGGCCGGTCAACAGTTGAAACAGGCTAACACCTAAGGAGAACAAGTCCGAGTGACCCGTCACAGTTCGACCTTCGAGCTGCTCGGGTGACATAAAGGAGGGCGTGCCGAGCACGATTCCCGTACGGGTAACCCCGGCACCGGTCAAGCGCGCGATGCCGAAGTCGGTGATCTTCAACGTATCGCTGCTCGGGTCGTACATGAGATTCGCTGGCTTGATATCGCGATGTACGACCTGTTGCTTGTGGGCGAAGCCCAGAGCATGAGCGGTGCGTGCGATCAGCTCGAGTACCTTGCGCGGCTCCAACAGCGTGTCGGAGGTCGCGTAGTCGCTCAAGTGACGGCCCTTCAGATATTCCATCGCGATGTAGGCGAGCCCTCGTTCCTCTCCGACGTCGTAGATCGTGACGATGTTCGGGTGATTGAGCCGGCCCGCGGTCTCCGCCTCGCGAAAGAAGCGCGCCCTCGCATCCGCCAGTTCGGATTCGCTGAATTCCGTCGCCAGTGGAATGGCCTTGATCGCGACCAATCGATTGATGGCGGTGTCGCGACCCAGATACACGACCCCCATGGCCCCGCGCCCGATCTCCCGTTCCAGCTGGTAGCGTCCCAGACGCTGCGTATCGTCGGTGCCCTGGGAGGGCGGCGCACTCGAGCCGGGACCCGGCGCTCTCGGCGACGGTGCGGCCGCGGCAGGCGCCATCACGGGAGGCGCGGTTGCCGCAGCGGTCGGCGCCGCGGAGACGGCCGGTGAAGTGCCCGCCTTGAGCTTGGCTCGTTCCCCGTCCATCAATCGCCGAAGTCGCGTGCCAACGTCACGATAGGTGTTGTCGATGCGCGCGAGATGCCGATACACCGCTGTGGCCTGCACGGCACGCCCGCGCTGCTCCAACTGTGTCCCGAGCGCGTACAAATCGGAGAGCACCGTGGTGCTGCCCTTGCGGCCTTTGAGCTCGGCGAAGCGCTGCTCGAAGTTATCCAACAGCTTCGCGGTATCGGGACCCGGGGCAGCTGGAGACTGGTGTGCGGGTGTGGCGGGCGCCGTCGTAGCCCAGCGTGACAGAAGAAATAGCGCCCCGCCCCCGGAGATCAGCACCGCGCTCGGCAGCCATGCCCAGAGACCAAGATCGATGCGGGCGCGCAACCACAGGTCGAGGCCCAGAAGGCCAACGCCCACGATCGCCGCGATCAGCCCGAATTTGCGCATGCTATAGACATAATCTGCTACACGAGGGGATGAGTATAGGTGATCGGCCCACCCTGACTGCAATGCTAAGCTCACAAATTCGGTCCCAAGGAAGCCGGATGGCGCGTCTCAAAGAGGTCTTCGTCTGCCAAAACTGTGGAGCCTCTTCGCCCAAGTGGCAGGGCCAGTGTCCGACCTGTGGCGAGTGGAACACCCTCGCCGCACGGGTACAGGGGGCTCACCGCACCGCGGCGAGCGCGGACAAAAACGCCCACCGTGAAGTATTGGCTCTGGCCTCCGAGGCCGCGCTCGAGCCCGCGCGGCTCGCCGCAGGATCTCACGAGCTCGATCGGGTGCTCGGTGGCGGGCTCGTCCCGGGTTCGGTGACGCTGATCGGAGGTGATCCCGGCATCGGCAAATCCACCCTGATGCTGCAGTCGGCTGCGGCGCTTAGCGAGGGGGGACCCGTGCTGTACGCGACCGGCGAGGAGTCGGTGAAGCAGGTTGCGCTGCGAGCGCGCCGTTTGGGCCTCGCGCAGGCCAAGACCCAGCTCATCGCCGAGACCCAGGTGGAAGCGATCGTGTCGACGGCGAAGCGACTCGAGGCTCGGGCGCTCATCGTCGATTCGATCCAGACGATGTACTCGGAGCGTGTCGAGACGGCCCCAGGGGCCGTCTCCCAGTTGCGTGAATGCACCGCCGAGCTGGTTCGCTTCGCCAAGGAAAGCGGCACGGCCGTGTTGCTGGTGGGCCATGTCACGAAGGAAGGTCAGATCGCCGGCCCGCGCGTGCTCGAGCACATGGTCGATACGGTGCTCTATTTCGAGAGCGATACGGGGAGTCGTTACCGAGTGCTCAGGTCCGTGAAGAATCGCTTTGGCGCCGCGAACGAAATCGGCGTCTTCGCGATGGTCGAGCAGGGATTGCGCGAGGTGACCAATCCTTCGGCGATCTTCCTGTCGCGGCACGCGGAGCCTGTCTCGGGGAGCCTCATCACCGTGATGCGGGAAGGTACCCGCTCGTTGCTGATCGAGGTGCAGGTACTGGCCGACCCGAGCCTCGGTCCGAATCCACGGCGAGTCGCCGTCGGCATCGACGGCAACCGCCTCACCATGCTGCTCGCGGTCGCCCATCGCCATGGGGGATTGCTGCTGCAAGGGCAGGACATATTTGCCAATGTCGTCGGGGGTGTGCACCTGCAGGAAACGGCGGGAGATCTGGCGATCGTGCTCGCGGCACGCTCGAGCCTCGACGACGTACCCTTGCCTTCCTCACTGGTCGCATTCGGCGAACTGGGGCTCGCCGGAGAGATCAGGCCGGTGCCGTTCGGTGAGGAGCGGCTGCGCGAGGCGGCCAAGCATGGCTTCAAGTTCGCGTTGGTACCCCAATCAAACGTTCCCCGGCGGTCGCCGGAAGGCATGAGGGTCACGGGCGTGAGTCGCTTGCGCGAGGCCCTCGAGGCCCTCGATGCGCTGCGGGTCTAGCGCGCCCCCGCGCGCCGCAACGAGGCGACGATGGCCGATTGGTTGGCGGCGAGCGCTGCCTGCAGAGGCGTCATCCCGCTCGAGTCCGCTGCATTCGGATCCGCACCGCCCGCGAGCAGCGCATCGACCGCATCGCTCCGACCCGCGAGGATTGCCAGCAAGAGGGCAGTGCGGCCCCTCGAGTCCCGCGCATCGATGTCGACTTGCTCGCTCAGTAACATCCGAAGCCTCGGCATATCCCCGGCCGCCGCCGCCTGGCGCAGTGCCGCGGCCGAGTCGACTATCCGTGACGCAGGAGCAGCCAACCCTGCGGGCGCTTGCGCCGCCACCGAGGGCATCGCGGGCGCCGGGGAGGGCACCAAGGCCCTGCTGCGCGCGCTCGGCATGCTCTCGGGCGTGCGCGGCGCGACCCGCTCCGGGCCGCTAGCCGCCCCGCCAACGAACGCTGAGCCCTCACGCGTCGCGCTGCCCGGGAATGCTTCGGGCGCTACGGCGGACCCGGTCGAGGGGGCGGGAACGCTCAGGGTGCTCTGGCGGGAGGTTGCCGCGGCCACCTCGCGCTCCTCGGAGGGTGGAGCCGCCGCCCGACGGGCCTCGCCGGACGCAGCGCTCGGGATCGCCAGCGGCACCAGCGCCTGCGGCGCTCCGGACCGGGGCGCTCCGGACTGGGGCGTTTGGGTCGGTGGCGGCGCTTCGATCTCGGCGAGTGGTAGCGACGCTGACGGGGTTGCCTGCGCGGAGGGCGCCTGCGCGGACGGCGCCCCAGACTCCCTCACGGTCGAGGAGGTGGGGAGCAGAAAGTGTGGCGCGATCAACAGGCCGGCGAGGGCGGCCGCGGCCAGCGCGCCGTAGGTCTCGAATCCCCATCGCGATCGGAGCGACGCACGCCGCCGCACATCGATCAGGGCGCTCCGTTTCCCGGCCCCCTTGCGTTGCTCGGCGAGCTCCGCCGCATGGCGCAGGATCGAGCGACGCACGCTGTCGCTCGGCCGGCTGGGATCCTGGCTCGATGCCCGCTGATAGCGATGGTCCAGATCGTCCGCGGGGTCGTCAGGAGGATTCGGCGGCAAATGGGTCACGCGTACTCCTTGAGCAGCTCGCGCAGCTTCGAGCGCGCATAGCGCAGACGACTCTTGGCCGTCTCGAAGCTCGTATGGGTGATCGCCGCGATTTCCTCGACGCTCATACCCCCTTCCATCTGCATCAGAAATGCATCGCGCTGTTCGGCGGGAAGCTCTGAGAGGGACTGTGCCAGGGCGCTCGCCTGTTCCCCCGTCACTGCCGCCGCCAGTGGATCCACGCTGGGGTCGGTGGTGAGCTGCGCAAGCACCGACCCGGACTCGTATCCGAGGACCTCCAGGCTCGTCTGCGGCCGATGTGTTCGAATCCAGTCGATCATGCGATGGTGCGCAATCGTGAACAGCCACGTCGTGAATCGCGCCGAAGGCGCGTAGTGCGGGGCGTCGCGAGCGACGGCGAACCAGACCTCCTGCATCAACTCCTCGGCCGTCGCCCGGTTGCCCACGTTGCGCACGAGATAGCGCCACGTACGCATTTCGTGGCGCCGATAGAGCAGCTCGAATGCCGCGGCATCGCCGCGTGCATAGCGCCCCATCAGCGCCTCGTCACTCTCTCCCTCGATAGACATTCACCGGGCATTATCGCACCTCTCGGCGATCATCCCGGGGGGTCCGGTACGTATTGCGGGTTCGGCGAGCCGGGGAATGGGTTCGGTACCGGTGGCACCGGGCGCGGCCGCTTGATGATGCCCATCGCCAGCAGATTCTCGAGGCTGTCGTAGCGGATCCGCACCACCTCGTTCGGCTGGCTCTGCGATCGCTCAAACGTGGTGTGAGTCACGTAGGAGTATTCGCGCTCGCCGTGACCCGTACCGAGTTTCGGGGAGGGGGCGGGGCGCGGAGGCACTACCCTTGCCAAGGGAAGCGCAGACTGCGCAGCGCTTCGCTCCGCGCTCGACTCACGTGCGCTCGAAGCCGCGGCGCTCCCGCCGAGCGCAGGCGCCTCGGCACTGGGCTCGGCCGGAGGCGAACTCGGCGCAGGCGGCGCGGGCACCCCGGCGCTCGGCGGCGCATTCAGTCCCTCGCGACGCGTGAGCGAGCCCATCGTCGTGTCGCCGATGACGGGCGGAGCGATGGCCACGGGGTGTTGCCGCTCGCGATAGAGCGCCATGCCGATCACGCCGACGTTGGCTGGCCGTCCAGTGCGTTCGGCGTACGAATTGGGCGCTTCGGTGAAGGTGAAGGCGGCTACCTCCTCGTCGCTCTTGCGCCAGCCGGTGATTTGGTAGCGCTCGCCGGGATCGAACACGTAGCCCGTTTGATCCCAGCCCGCTGTGGCCCCCGACAGAACATTGACGCCGTCGACCGACGTGACGGCGAGCAACCGCTCGCCGAGGCGGTTGTGCACCTCGATGGCATAGCGAGCGCCGGGCCTGCCGGCGACCCAGTACTCGCCGCGGTAGTAGTACGGCGTCAGCTCGACGCCGCTGTCCCGGTCGATGATGCTGACCTCGGCGAGGCTCCCCAGCGCTCGTGCCTGGGTGCTCGCCGACAGCACGATAGCGAAGGCAACAGAAGGAATGAGCTTCATGATCCGCTCCCGATGTGATGGACTCGGGTATTGAAACGAACCCAGCGGGCAAACGGGGTTAAGGAGCGCAACCGCCGGGGGGTGCCAGCGTTATTATGTCCACCCTGAGAGCGCCGCAGATAGGCGCGTCTCGGCGCCGATCTTGGCGGTGTTCGAGGAGAAGCGCGCGGATGCCGGGAAGGGCGATGGCGCTAAACAACAAGATGCCGCGTCTCGAGAAATGCCGTGAGCGAGGCAGGGTCGGCGGATGAGTTCGCGAGCGCCACGTAACCGTCAGGCCGCACCAGATAGAGTGCATTTCGCGCGAGCCCCGTCCTCGCAACCGCCTCGTTCCAGGGAAAGACATGCAGCGGTACCCGGCCGGCGCACGCCGCGTCGAGCGCGCGCGCGGGTCGGCCGTCACGACGAGCACGTCGGCCTCGCGAGTTGACAGCGGGTTCATTATCTCAAATGTTTTTGGGTGTTGGCCTCGGCGAATCGCTTATGCCCCCGCGCCCTCCTCATGCGCGCGGCGCGCCCAGCTCATAGGTGAGATGACGCTTCACGGTCGGCCACTCGCGATCGATGATGCTGTACACGCAGGTGTCGCGCAGGGTGCCGTCCGGCAGGATCATGTGCTGGCGCAGGATACCGTCCAACTTGGCGCCCAGTCTTTCGATGCCGGCGCGGCTCCGGCGATTGAAGAAGTGCGTGCGGAACTCGACCGCGATGCAGTCGAGCTCTTCGAACGCGCGGGTGAGAAGCAAGAGCTTGCATTCGGTATTCAACGCGGTGCGCTGCACGCGTTGTCGATACCACGTCGAACCGATCTCGAGGCGCCGGTTTCTCGCGTCAATGTTCATGAAGGTGGTCATGCCGACCGCCTGGCTGGCGCGGCGATCGATCACGGCGAAGGGCACCATCGAGCCTTTGCGCTGCAGATCGATTCGCCGATCGATCTCCGCACTCAACCCCTCGGGCGTGGGGACGCTCGTGTACCAGAGCGCCCAGAGCTCGCCGTCCTTCAGGGCCTCCAGAAGATCCGGCTCATGCGCATGCGACAACGGTACGAGCGAGACGTGCCGTCCGTGCAAGCTCACCGCATCCGCAAAGCCCATGGCCCATTGTAGCGAAACGCCGGGGGCAGCGAAGGCGCGGCGGCGAACCCGGCGTTGCGTGCGCCGTCAGGCGGACGGCGCAGGTTTGCGCCCGTCACATGCAGCCGAGCGTCACATCCGGCTCAGCGTCAGATACGGCGCGCACTTCTCGCTGGATGCCACGATCTCGTACTTCGCATCGGGACCGGCGTACCGGCAGATGAGAATGGGCGCTCCAGGGTAGATGGCGATCACCCGTTGCCCGACGAGCTTGGCACGCACGGGCGGTTGCGCACTGGCCGATAGCGCGAACAGCAGGCTCAAGCACGCCGCCGTGATCTTCACTTGCAGTTTCCGATGGCCCTCGTCCGAAACGTATTCTGAGCGCAGCAGGGGCGCGAACACCTGAATCCAAGTCTCATAATCGCGCCGCCGTCGCGGCGCGGCACGCGCCATGCTACGGCTCGGGGGGCCGAATGCGTACGGTCTTGATGGCGTTATCGCCCGTCTGCAGGACTTCGAGCATGTAGTCCCTGAGCTTGAGTGTGGTTCCGGGGTCGGGGATGGTTTCCAGGAACTCGACGATCAGCCCATTCAAGGTCTTCGGGCCGTCGGTGGGCAGATTCCAGCGCATGGAGCGGTTCAAAGCGCGGATCGGAGTCGAGGCGTTCGCGACGAAGCTGCCGTCCGCCTCGCGATGCAGATCCATTTGCATCATCGTGGCGGGATCGGTGGTGAATTCCCCGACGATTTCCTCAAGGATGTCATCGAGCGTCACGAGACCCTGGATGTCGCCGTACTCGTTCACGACGAATGCCAGGCGACGCCTGTCACGCTGAAAATTCAGGAGCTGCGTGTTAAGGGGAGTGCCTGCGGGGATGAAATAGGCCTCGCGGGAACTCGCGGCCTCGATCAGGCTTGCGCGGTTGAGTCGCCCGCGTGCGAGCTCGCGCACCACGCGTTTCATATGCAGCACGCCGATGATGCGATCGATGTCGCCTTCGTACACCGGCAATCGGGTGTGCTGGCTTTGGCGCAGTTGCTCGAGAATCTGATCCCAGGAGTCCTCGACGTCGATGCCGACGATGTCGATGCGCGGGACCATGATGTCCTCGACCGTGGCTTTTTCGAGGTCCAGGATGCTCACCAGCATCTGCTGATGGCGCTGCGGGATCATGGCGCCCGCCTCGGCGACTACGGTACGCAATTCCTCGCTGCTCAAGGAATGCGATGCTTGCTGCCGCGAGACTCCGAGCAGCCGCAGGACGCCGTTCGCGAGCAGATTCGTCGCCCATACGAAGGGGTAGAGCGCCCACAAGAGCGGCGCATAGACGTAGGCTGCCGGCATGGCGAGACGCTCGGGATGCACCGCACCGAAAGTTTTCGGCGCGACCTCGCAAAAGATCAAGATGACGAAGGTCAGGGCGACGACGCCGACGGCGACCAGGTAATCACCGCCCAGTCGAAAGGTGATGAGACCGACCAACGTCGGGGTCACCACATTGACCACCGTCGAGAGAAGCAGGATGAGACCGATCAATCGGTCGGGGTGCGCGAGCAGGGCTTCCGCGAGCCGTGCGCCGCGATGTCCCGCCTTGGCTTTGTGGCGCAGGCGATAGCGGTTCAGGCTCATGAGCGCTGTTTCGCTACCCGCGAAGAAGGCGGCCAGAATCAACAGCACCGCAAGGGCGCTGAACAGGACGCCTAAGGAGAGATGTTGCATTCGACCAGGCGCCGTTCGATCACGCAGTCAGCCCCAATGTCGCCCGAGGAGGTACTCGAGAACGAATTTCGATCCGAAATACGCGAGTACGAGAAAGCCGAAGCCGGACAGCGTCCAGCGCACCGCAGAGCGCCCGCGCCAGCCGTAGCGCACGCGACCGGCGAGCAGCACGCCGAACAGCACCCAGGCGACACACGACAGAATGGTCTTGTGCTCGAGGTGCTGCGAATGCAGGTTGGTGACGAAGATGAAGCCTGTGAGGAGCGCGAGCGTCAAGAGCGCGAAGCCCGTCCCGATCAGGCGGAACATCACCCTCTCGAGCGCATCGAGAGGAGGCAGCACTGCCGGCAGATCGGCGATACGGTGAGTGCGAAGGCGGTGATCGAGAAATACCAGCACGAGGGCGGTGACCGCGGCCGCGGCCAACGGCGCCGCCGCTGCCATGGACAGCAGAATGTGTGCGCTCAGTGGCCAGCCGGGCACCGTCTCCTTCACGTAAGCGTGACCGCTCCCGGTGAAGGCGGCACCGAGCGCGGATAAGCCCAATAGGATCGCGCCGAGCGCACGATTGCGCTTCTCCACGGCGATGAAGCAGGCGACCACGGCGAGCGTCCAGCAGAGCATCGAGGTGGCCTCGAGCAGACCGATCGAGAACGGCCCGATGGAGCGCATCATGCGCACGATCGCATCGGTGTGCAGGAGGATCGCGATCAGGGTGACCGCCCAGGCGACTGGCCCAAGCTTCGGATTACTCACACTTCGCAGCATGATCCAAGCACTGGCGAGGTAGAGCGCTAGCAGAGTAATGGCGAGGATCACGGCTGCCCCGAATAATGACACAGGGACGCAGGTAGCGCCTAGCACGGCGCGCTCGATGCGATATCATTCGCGCATGTTCGACCGACTCACCACCGGGCTCACGCGCGCGCTCAACGCGTTGTCCGGCCGCGGCTATCTGAGCGAGAACAACATTGCCGATACGGTGCGCGAAGTTCGCCTCGCGTTGCTCGACGCCGACGTCGCGCTGTCGGTGGTGAAGAGCTTCACCGAGGCGATCAAGGCGCGCGCGATCGGAGTGGAAGTCACCAAGAGCCTCACGCCCGGTCAAGCGTTCATCAAAGTAGTGCATGAAGAGCTCGTGCGCCTGATGGGCGAGCCGAGCACCGGCCTCAATCTGCGCGCGCAGCGTCCGGTGGTGGTCATGCTGGCAGGGCTCCAGGGCGCCGGAAAGACCACGACGGTTGCGAAGCTCGCTCGCTGGCTCATCGAGAAACAGCACAAGAGGGTGCTCGTGGTCAGTACCGACGTGTATCGGCCCGCGGCCATCGAGCAATTGCGCACGCTTGCCGCGCAGGTGGGAGCCGGATTTGCGCCTGCGCACGAGCGCGAATCGCCATTGGACATCGCCAAGCGCGCGCTTACCGAGGCGACGCTGCAAGCGTACGACGTGCTGCTCCTCGACACCGCTGGGCGACTGCACGTCGATGCAGACATGATGAACGAGGTGCGCGAGCTCGAGGCCGCGCTCAATCCGCATGAGCGCCTGTTCGTCGTAGACAGCATGGCGGGACAGGATGCGGTGAATGCCGCACGCGCATTCAACGAGGTCCTGAGCCTCACCGGTGTGATCCTCACCAAGGCCGACGGCGATGCGCGCGGAGGCGCGGCACTGTCGGTGAGGCAGGTGACCGGTAAGCCGATCCTGTTCGTGGGCACGGGCGAGAAGACCGAGGCGCTCGAGCTGTTCCAACCCGAGCGCATTGCATCGCGCATTCTGGGGATGGGTGATGTGCTCTCGCTGGTCGAGCAGGTCCAGGAACAGGTCGACCGGGACAAGGCGGAAAAGCTCGCCAAGAAGTTGAGCAAGGGCAAGCCCTTCGATCTCGCCGATCTGCGCGAGCAATTGAGTCAATTGCAGAAAATGGGCGGGATGTCGGCCCTCCTCGACAAGCTACCGGCGCAGCTGCAGGCCAATGCCGCGGCGGCCTCGGGCGCGGTCAATCCGCGGACCCTGAAGCGCCAGATGGGAATCATCGACTCGATGACGCCGCGTGAGCGCCGGCGGCCCGAGATCATCGACGGGTCGCGCAAGCGGCGCATTGCGGCAGGCGCCGGGGTCCAGCTGCCCGAGGTCAACCGCCTGTTGAAGCAATTCGATCAGATGCAAAAGACCATGAAGAAGCTGTCCAAGGGCGGCATGCTCAAGAACCTGATGCGCGGGATGGGTGGCCAGCTCCCGCCGGGATTCGGCGGCCCCAAGTTCTAGCGTCCTGCCTCAAGGCCCCCGGGGCCCAGTTTTTGTTGCTCTGAAGCAGCCTGTTTTATTAGAATTAGCGGCTCGCTATGACAAGGTAAGGCAACGATGGTGACGATCCGTTTGACTCGACGAGGTGGCAAGAAAACGCCCTTCTATCACGTGGTAGTGAGCGACAGCCGCAAGCGCCAGGGCGGGACCAGCCTAGAGAGCGTCGGAATCTTCAATCCCATCGCACGCGGCGCCGAAATCAAATTGCGCTTGGACGTGGCGCGGATCGAGCACTGGCTGAAAGAAGGCGCACGCATGTCGGAGCGCGTCAAGCATCTGCTGAGCTCGTACCGCAAACAGGCCGCATAACACCCTCAAGACGAGGAGGCGATGAGCGGGGAGCCGTCTCGGCTCATCGAGTTAGGGCGGGTGGGTGCCCCTTTTGGCGTTCGCGGCTGGATCAAGGTGCACTCGTACACGGACCCGCCCGACCGATTGCTGGAGCACCGCACGCTGCAGCTTTGCAGGGCGGGCGCCTGGCGACCCTACACGGTCGAGGCCGACGGACGCAGCGGTGGTGCCCTCACCGTCAAGTTGGCGGGGGTCGAGACGCGCGAGGAGGCGCAGACCCTGCGAGGCGCGAAGGTGGGCGTGCCGCGCGGGGAGCTGCCGCCGCTCGGTGATGCAAGGGAGTTCTATCGGGCCGATTTGATCGGCTGCGAGGTGGTGAATTCGTCGGGCGCACGTTTAGGGAGCGTGGCGCATTTCGTCGAGACGCCAGCGCACGCGATCATGGTGGTGCGCGGCGAGCGGGAGCGATGGATACCGGCGGTGCCGCGGCACTTGCGGCGCGTGGATTTGAGCGCGCGCCGCGTGGTGGTTGATTGGGACGAGAGGACCTCATAGGCGCCGGTGCGGAGAAGAGGCATGCGTATCGCGGTGGTGTCGCTGTTTCCGTCGATGCTGCGCGAGGCGATGGCCCACGGCGTGATCGGGCGCTCGCTCGAGCGGGGCGTCGTCGAGGTCGAGTACGTCGATCCTCGAGACTATACCGACGATGCCCACCGCACGGTGGACGATCGCCCCTACGGCGGGGGCCCCGGCATGGTGCTCAAGGTGGAGCCGTTGCGCGCTGCCGTGCGCGCGGCGCGCGTGGGGCAGCCCGAGGGTACCCGGGTCGTGCTGCTCGGTGCGCAGGGGTCGAGGTTCGAGCAGCGCAAGGCGCGTGAGGCCCGTGATTGGCCGGGCTTGATTTTGGTGGCCGGACGCTATGAAGGTATCGACGAGCGGTTCATCGAGGCCGACGTCGACGAGGAATGGTCGATCGGCGATTATGTGCTCACCGGCGGTGAGCTGCCGGCGTTGGTGGTGATCGATGCCATCGCGCGCCTCATGCCGGGAGCGCTCGGCTGTGCGGAATCGGCGCTCGAGGAATCGTTCGCCGACGGACTGCTCGAGTGGCCGCAGTACACGCGTCCGGCCGTGGTGGATGGTCGCGAGGTGCCCGAGGTGCTGCTTTCGGGGGACCACGCGGCGATCCGGCGCTGGCGTTTGCAGCAGTCACTCGGTCGCACCTGGCTGCGGCGGCCGGAGCTGCTCGAGCGGCGCGGCATGACGGCCGAGGAGCGTACGCTGCTCGAGGAATTCAAGCGTGCGACGAACGCAGGGCGAGTCGAGGATCCACATTGACGACACGATGAGGGCGATGACCATGAACAAGATCATTCAGAAATTGAACGCCGAACGAGCGACGCGCAAGATCCCGGACTTCAACCCCGGGGACACGGTGGTCGTGCAGGTGAAAGTCGTCGAAGGCGATCGCGAACGCGTTCAGGCCTACGAGGGCGTGGTGATCGCCAAGAAGAACCGCGGTCTGAATTCCTCGTTCACGGTGCGCAAGATCTCGCACGGCGAAGGCGTGGAGCGCGTCTTCCAGACCTTCAGTCCCTCGATCAGCGAGGTGAGCGTCAAGCGTCGTGGCGCGGTGCGGCGCGCGAAGCTGTATTACTTGCGGGACCTGTCCGGCAAGGCAGCGCGCATCGACCAGAAGGTTTGAGCCCTCGTTGTGAGCGCGCGCCGACCAGGGGCGATTGAACGGGTGCGGGGCCGGCGCTGATGGGATTCTTCGCGCTCGTTTGGCGGATATTGGACGGCATACGCCGCGTCCTGCATCTCATCCTCTTGCTCGTGATCTTCGGGTTCCTGCTCGCGGCGCTGCACACCTCGATCCCGAGCGTACCGCGGCGCGCAGCGCTGGTGATTGCCCCCGAAGGCGAGCTCGTCGAACAGCTGTCGAGCGATCCCGTGCGGCGTGCGTTCGGGCAAGCCTCCGGCGGCCCCGCGCCGGAGACGCTGCTCAAGGACGTGATCGACGCCATCGCGGCGGCCAAGAGCGACTCGCGCATCAAGCTGATCGTGCTCGATCTCACTAACCTCGATACCTCGGGTCTGTCGAAGCTGCAGGAGATCGGGGCGGCGCTGCGCGATTTTCGCAGCGCCGGCAAGCGCGTCGTAGCGGCCGCCGATTCGCTCGATCAGACGCAGTATTATCTCGCGGCGCAGGCGGGTGAGGTGTATCTCGATCCCCTCGGTCTCGTCTATGTCGACGGCTTCAGCTACTACCGCATGTTCCTGAAGGATGCGATCGACAAGCTCGGAGTCGACGTCAACGTGTTTCGGGCGGGAACCTTCAAGAGCTTTACCGACCAGTTCTCACGCAGCGACATGGCGCCGAGCGAACGGGAGGAGAGCTCGGTGTGGCTGAATGCCCTGTGGAGTTCCTATAGTCAGGACGTCGCGCGGGCGCGCTCGCTCCCGGCGAACGCTCTCGCCGAGTACGTCGCCGAGCAACCCGCGGCGCTCGCTGCGGTCGGCGGCGATGCCGCGAAGCTCGCGTTGCAACGCGGGCTCGTCACGGCTCTGAAAAGTCGCCGGCAGCTCGCCGACGAGCTGAAGAGCCTGGTCGGTGAGGATCAGGATTCGCATTCGTTCAATTCGATCGGAATGAGTCAATATCTCGCCGCGGTTCGCGCCAAGCACGTGCTCAAGGGGAAGTCCGACTCGAAGGTCGGAATCGTGGTCGCCGCGGGCGACATTCTCGACGGTCACCAGCCGCCCGGCAGGATCGGGGGGGAGAGCACGTCCGATTTGTTGCGCCAGGCGCGCTACGACGATGCGGTCAAGGCGGTGGTGCTGCGGGTCGATTCTCCGGGCGGAAGCATGTTCGCCGCCGAGCTCATCTTGCGCGAGGTGCAGGCGCTGCGCAAAGCCGGTAAGCCCGTCGTCGTCTCGATGAGCACCTACGCGGCCTCGGGCGGATACTACATCTCCGCCGCGGCGAACCAGATCTTCGCGAGCCCGACGACCTTGACCGGCTCGATCGGCGTATTCTCCGTCGTGCCGACTTTTCAGCGCACGCTCGAGAAACTCGGTGTCAAGGTCGACGGTCTCGGCACGACGCCGTTGGCCGGCGATATGCGGCTCGATCGCGCGCTCGACGCCGCTGGGCGCCAGATGCTGCAGAGCTCCGTCGATCATGCATACTCCGAATTCCTGCATCGCGTGGGCGAGGGCCGCAAGAAGAGCGTCGATGACATCGACAAGATCGCCCAGGGGCGGGTGTGGGCCGGCGTCGATGCGCAACGCATCGGGCTCGTTGACCACCTGGGCGGGCTCAAGGACGCGACCGATGCGGCGGCAAAACTCGCCGAGCTCGGCTCGGACTACAGCGTCACTTACATCGAGCCCGAGCTCACGTTGCGCGAGCAGTTGCTCCTGCAGCTTCGGTCCGAGGCGCTGCACTTCGCGCGCATGCTGCGCCTCGAGAGCCCGCCGAGCGACATCACGCGCATCCTCGATCCGCTCCTCGAGCAAGCACGCGCCATCGGCGAGCTCAATGATCCCCGCGGGCTCTACGCCTACTGCTGGTGCAAGGAGCCGTCCGGCTCGCGGCGCATGCTCGCTGGGCGCTAGACGATGCGCGGCACGCACAGCGGTGACCTTGCCGAATTGAGCGCAAGCGAGCTGCTCGCCCTGTATCGCAGCCGCCGAGCCTCGCCGGTGGAGGCGACGCGCGCAGCGCTGGCGCGCATCGAGCGATTGAATCCGACCTTGAGAGCGTTCAGCTTCGTCGCCGCCGAGGAAGCGCTAGCGCAGGCACGGGCGAGCGAGGCTCGCTGGCAGCGCGCAGAGCCCTGCGGTCCGCTCGACGGGGTTGCGGTCTCGATCAAGGATCTCATCCTGACGCGCGGCATGCCGACGCTGCGCGGCAGCCGCACCGTCGACCCCGCTCAACCATGGGAGATCGATGCTCCGGCGACGGCCCGCCTGAAGGAGGCGGGCGCGGTGATCCTGGGCAAGACCACGACGCCCGAATTCGGCTGCAAGGGCGAGACCAACTCGCTCCTCACCGGCATCTCGCGTAATCCCTGGGATCCGTCGAAGACACCGGGCGGCTCCTCGGGCGGCACGGCGGCGGCCGTGGCTGCCGGAATGGGACCGCTTTCCGTCGGCACCGACGGCGCCGGCAGCATCCGCATTCCGGCGGCCTTCTGCGGCAATGTCGGCTTGAAGCCGAGCTTCGGGCGCGTGCCGGCCTATCCGCTTTCGTACTTCGGCACGGTGTCTCATCTGGGTCCCCACACGATGAGCGTGCGCGATGCCGCGCTGATGCTGAACGTGCTGGCGCAGCCCGATGCGCGCGATTGGACCTCACTCCCACCCGATGGACGCGACTACACGGCGGGACTCGAGGACGGCATTTCCGGCCTCAAGGTGGCATGGTCGGCGACGCTCGGGTACGCGAAGAACATCGACGTCGAGGTGCGGGCCGCCTGCGAGCAGGCGGTGCGCCAGCTCTCCGAGCTCGGTGCGCATGTCGAGGCACTCGACCCCGGCATCGAGGATCCCTTGGAGATCACCTGCGGCCTGTGGTTCATGGGTGCATGGACGCTGTGGAACACGCTCACCGCCGCCCAGCAGACTCTCACCGATCCCGACTTCGCCGCCGAGGCTCGCCTCGGATCGCTCTACACGGCGCTCGAGGTGCAGCAGCTGCATCTGCGGCGCGGCGCGCTGGGGGCTCACCTGCGCCAGTTCATGCAGCGCTTCGATTTGCTCGTGACGCCGACGGTCGCCGTGCCGGCCTTCGATGCGCGACCCGCGGGTCAGCAGGAGATGACGCCCTCGAGCCTTCTTGGATGGACGCCGTTCAGCTATCCATTCAATCTCACGCAGCAACCCGCCTGCACGGTGCCGTGCGGGTTGACGGCCGCAGGCTTGCCCGTCGGCCTGCAGTTCGTCGGCCCCATGTTCGGGGACGCGCTGGTGTTGCGCGCCGCTCGAGCGTACGAGACCGTCAGGCCCGTGCCGCGGCCGCGGCTCGGGTGAGCCGCGCGGGCCGCGGCTCGGGTGAGCCGCGCGGGCCGCGGCACGCGTGAGGCTCGACGCTGCGGCGTGTGTCAGACTACGGGCGGCTCGCGGGCGGCTTGTAGGCTGCCTTGGTCTCGCCCGATAGCTTGAACGCCTTGATTGCCTCCTCCCCGGTGAGCAAAGCGGTCGTCTTCACCGACGTGAAGGCCCCGGAGGTGCCCAGGGTTGCCGCGAGCGCTGCCGCCGCGACGGCATTGGGCACCTCGTAGATCACAAGCGCATCGGACTCGCCGAAGGTCAAGTACGCCGCGTGCATCTTGCCCCCGACCGCTTCGATGGCGGCAGCGGCCGCTTTCGGCCGATCCGTGGGGTTGGCGACCAGTGCCGCCTTCGCGTCCGCAGAGTAAGTCAAGGTCGTCATGAAATGGGGCATGGGATCTCTCCTTGAAACGATGATGAGAAGGGGATGGCTCCCGACGCGGCGATGATAGGCGCAGCTCGGGTCAAGGGGAACTCGAGGCTCGTAGCCCGAGGCGCATGACCCAATCTCGAGACGCGCGACGGGCGCAGAGGGGGGGCTCGCGCCGGCCTGGCCGTTGTTGCACCGGCGCCGCATCTGCTGCATGACGGCGCGGATTCATGTAGCATTTCTCCCAACCGCGCCGTTTCGCTGCGGGCGAGCGGAAACAACAATCAGGGAGAGCAACGCCAATGAAAAGAACACGATGGGGAACCGTCCCGCTTCTGAGTGTCGCCTTCGCAGGTGGAGCCCTGGCTCAGCAGACGGCCACCCCCGTGGAGGCCAGAGGGGATCAGCTCCAGGAGATCGTGGTCACGGCGCAAAAGCGCGAGTCCACCGTCGAGACCACACCGATCAGCATCACGGCGCTCACCGGGACCGACCTTCAGGATCGTGGTATTACCGACATCACCTCCGTCGTGCAATCGGTGCCCGGGGTTTCCATGAGAACGAGCGGTCCCGGTCAGACGGAGCTCGAGATGCGTGGGCTCACCTCGTCCGGGGGAAACTCCTCGACCGTGGGATTCTACCTCGACGATACCCCGCTGAGTGCACCGGCCGCCGCTCAGAACGGCAAGGTGGTCATCGACCCGAACCTCTACGACCTCAATCGAATCGAGGTATTGCGTGGCCCGCAAGGCACGCTCTACGGGTCGGGCTCCATGGGCGGCACGATCAAGCTCGTCCCGAACGCTCCGAACCCGGATGCATTCGATGTCTCCGCCGAGGGCATTTTCGCAGGCATGAGCCACTCGAACGGCTTGAGCACCACCGTGAATGCGATGCTCAACTTGCCGCTGGCTCCGGATGTCCTGGCGGCGCGCATCGTCGCCTCGGATGAGCATGTGACGGGATGGATCAATCGCATCGTGATCGCGAACGGGGATTTTCCCGCACCGATCAATGCCACGACCCGCGGCAACGTCGCTGCTGCGCCGATCGCGCAGAGCTTCCCGGACGTGAACGACGAGAATTCGCGCACCCTGCGCGCCTCGCTCCTGTTCAAACCGTCCGAGCGCCTGTCCATCGAGCCCTCGTTTTTGTACCAGGAGATCACGCAGGGCGGCCTGAGTTTGATCGACAGTCAGCCGGGAACATTGACGCAGTATCAGCCCTACAATGACCCGGAGCCTTTCGAGGATCGCATCGATATCGGCAGCGTCAACTTCAACTATCACTTCGATTTTGCCGATCTGACCGCGACGACCTCCAAATGGAACCGCGATGAGAATCTGCGTCAGGACGGCACCGAGGAGATTGCAGTCGCGGTCGGGATTCCGATCTATCCCTCGCTGGGCGGGGCCGGCCAAAACTTCCCGACGTCCCTCGAGGACGATAAGTCCTGGCAGTGGAGTGAGGAGGTTCGACTGACCTCGGTGGGCGACACCCGCTTCAAATGGCTCTTGGGTTATTTCTGGCAAGACTTCGAGTCGGACTGGGACCTCTTCGTCGACACGCCGTTTACGGCGCTCCCGGGCACGATCCCGAACGCCTTCACGCAGTTTCAGCCGACCAAGATCCTGCAGAATGCGGTCTTCGGCGAGGCCTCGTACACGTTCTTCGATCAGCTCACCGCGACCGCGGGACTGCGCCGCTTTTACTACCACGGAACCGTCAATACGGCCGTGTCGGGATGGCTGAGCTCTTCGGGCGGCGCCTCCTACGACTATTACTCGACGCACGAGCGCGATCAGGGCGTGACCCCGAAGTTCAATCTCTCTTATCAACTTAACCCGGAGCTGCTCCTCTATGGCACGGTGGCTCAGGGCTTCCGGCCCGGCGGCGGCAATCAGCCCATTCCGACCTCAGGCGAGCTCGGTAGCGAGTGTCTCGTCAATCTCGAGGCCATCGGCCTCAGCTCGGCCCCCCTTGGTTTCAAGCCGGACAAGATCTGGAGCTACGAGCTGGGCGAGAAGTTCCGCGATGCCGGCGGCCGTCTGACTGTCAACGCGGACGGATACTTCGAAAACTGGCAGCACATTCAGCAGAACGTACCACTGCTCTGTGGTTTCCCGTTCACGAGCAATGCGGGCGATGCGCATATCTACGGCACCGAGATCGAGGTGAGCGCGATCCTGCTTCCGGGACTCGTTGCGTCGGTGAATGGAAGCTGGCTGCACTCGGAATACATCGCGAACGCCGTGCCGGCGACCACGATCGACGATCGGGTGCAGAATGTTCCGGAGGTGCAGGCATCGGCATCGCTCTCGTACCGGCATGCGATCGCCGAGGGGCTCGACCTCGTCGGTCGGGTCGATACCGATTACGTCGGCTCACGCATCGACACGACCGCGCAGGCCAACTATCTACCCGGTTATGATTTGACCAACGTGCGCTTGGGCGTCGATGGCGGCAGCTGGACCGCGATGCTGTTCGTGAACAACGTAGCCGATAAGATCGCACTCCTCACGAACTCGCCCGCCATCAATGTGAACGTTCCGACGTTCAATCGAACCGCGACCGCCCAGCCGCGGACCTTCGGGGTCGATCTCACCTATCGCTTCGGCGCCAGCCCGGCGCCTGCCCCGGCCCCCGCCCCGGCAGCGGCCCCGCCGCCTCCGCCGCCGCCCCCCCCGCCGCCGCCTCCGCCGCCCCCGCCGCCGCCGGCTGCTGCACCGGTGCCTCCGCCGCCGGCTCAGGAGCTCGTGCTCAAGGGCGTGAACTTTGAGACGGCCTCGGCCAAGCTGAAGCCCGAGTCGACCGCCATTCTCGACGGCGTCGCGGCGACGATCCAGCAATGTCACTGCTCGAAAGTGGAGATTCGCGGCTACACGGATTCGGTAGGCAAGCCGGACTTCAACAAGGACCTCTCCGAACGGCGCGCGAAGGCGGTGAAGGATTACCTCGAGTCGCACGGAGTGGCGGCAGGCATTCTGACGGCGGAGGGATTCGGCATGGAGAACCCGATTGCCGACAACAACACGGCGAAGGGCCGCGCCGAGAATCGCCGGGTCACGGTGCAGTTCTCGGCTCCGGTCTCCGGTCGTTGAGGCCTGATGAAGAGCGCGGGCGGCGCACACCGCCCGCGCAGCTCGGCTCGATCGGCGACTCGAGCGGCCGGAGCGCGCGCAGATGCCGAGCACGCGTGCCGTTGACATCCGCGAGGGAGCGATGAAGCTATTTTATTCGGAGACCTCGCCGTTCGTACGCAAGTGCCTGGTGACCGCGCACGAGCTGGGGATGCGCGAGCGCATCGAGCTCGTGGCTTGCGCAGCGCATCCCGTCAATCGCGACAAGACGGTCGTCGTGAAGAATCCCCTCGGCAAGATCCCGACACTCCTGACCGATGACGGAGCGGTGCTCTATGACAGCCGCGTGATTTGCGAGTATCTCGACGCGCTGGGCGGTGGTCGGCTGCTGCCGGCGCAGGGACCCGCGCGCTGGAGCGTGCTCGCCGATCAGGCGCTGGCCGACGGGATCCTTGATGCGGCAGTTCTCGTGCGCTACGAGACGGCGGTGCGGCCGCTGAGCCTGCGCTGGAGCGATTGGATCGCCGGTCAGACGGAAAAGGTGACCTCGGGGCTCGAAGCGATCGAGCGCCGCGCGGCCGGATGGGCGCAGCGGCTCGACATCGGCACCATCGCCATCGGCTGTGCGCTCGGCTACCTCGATTTTCGGTTCGCGTCGCTCGCCTGGCGCGAGAAGCATCCCGCCACGGCGGCGTGGTTCGATGAGTTTGCGAAGCGCAGCTCCATGGTTGCGACGCGGCCGCCGGCGGCGTGAGCCATCGCTCGCGCGGCGCGTTCCGCGCGCTCGGCCTCACATCGAGGTCACGTGCTCCGGCTCGATCTTGTAGATGACGCGCACCTCGTTCGGTTGCCGGAACGGATACTTGTCCTTGCCGAGATATTTCTTGGCCAGCGCGTCGATGTGCGCATCGGCGCCGTTGCGGGTGCGCTCGGCGACGTGACCGCGCACTTCGAGATAGCGGTAAGGATTGTCCGGATCGATGATCGAGAAGGCGACGCGCCGGTCGCGCTGCAGGTTCTTGTCCTTCTGGCGGCCCTCGGCGGTGTTGAAGAGTACGTAGCGTCCGTCAAAATCGATCCACACGGGCGTGCTCTGCGGCTGGCCGTTCGGCATGAGGGTCGCGAGGTGAGCGAACGCCTTCTTCTTGAACAGATCCAGATACGAGCTCGGAATCGTCGATGCGGGCATTGGGGGACTCCTCGGTATTGCCGGGCGGCTAGTGTAACGAAAGCACGGCTGGAACGCCGCCGGACGGCGGCTAGAGTGCCGCCCAGTCCAGGATGACCTTGCCGGACTTGCCGGAATCCATGATCTCGAAGCCTTTGCGGTAATCGTTGATCCCCAGCCGATGCGTGATGACGGGGCGCACGTCGAGGCCGCTCTGCAGCATGCTCGCCATCTTGTACCAGGTTTCGAACATCTCGCGTCCGTAGATGCCCTTGATCATGAGACCCTTGAAGATCACCTGGTTCCAGTCGATCGCGGTCTCGCCGGGCGGAATGCCGAGCATCGAAATGCTGCCACCGTGATGCATGGTGCGCAGCATCTCGCGCAGCGCCTGCGCATTGCCCGACATCTCGAATCCGACGTCGAAGCCTTCCTCCATGCCGAGCTCGCGCATCGCATCGTCGAGCGACTCGTGCGCGACATTGAGCGCCTTCGATGCCCCCATCTTGGCGGCGAGGTCCAGGCGGTACTGGTTCACGTCGGTGATCACGATGTGGCGCGCGCCGCAGTGACGCGCGATGGCCACGGCCATGATGCCGATGGGGCCCGCTCCGGTGATGAGCACGTCCTCGCCGACGACGTTGAATGCGAGAGCGGTGTGGGTGGCGTTTCCGAAGGGGTCGAGGATCGAGGCGACCTCATCGTCGATGGCGGGCGGCAACTTGAAGACGTTCGCCGCCGGCAACGTCAAGTATTCGGCGAATGCCCCGGGGCGGTTCACGCCCACGCCCAGCGTATTGCGGCACAAATGCCGGCGCCCGGCGCGGCAGTTGCGGCAATGTCCACAGGTGATGTGGCCCTCACCGGAGACGCGATCGCCGACCTTGACGCCGCGCACCTCGCTGCCGATCTCGACGATTTCCCCGGAGTACTCGTGGCCGACCGCCATCGGCACCGGAATCGTCTTCTGCGCCCAGGCATCCCAGTTGTAGATGTGCATGTCCGTGCCGCAGATGGCGGAGCGGCGGATCTTGATGAGCACGTCGTTGTGACCGACGGACGGCTCCGGCACGTCCTGCATCCAGATCCCGGGTTCGGCCCGAGCCTTGACCAATGCTTTCATCCTGCACCTTCAGTGAATGACGCCGAGCTCGCGCCCCGCGCGGCCGAAGGCCTGCACGACACGGTCGAGCTGTGAGGTCGTATGAGCCGCGCTCAGTTGGGTTCGAATCCGGGCCTTTCCATGGGGAACGACCGGGAAGGAGAATGCGACGACGTAGACCCCTTCAGCCTGCACGCGCTCGGCGAGGCGCACCGCCAAGGGAGCATCGCCCAGCATGATCGGGACGATGGGGTGCTCGCCGGGGAGCAGGCTGAACCCGAGCCGCTCCATCTCGGCGCGAAAATATCGAGCGTTCGAGTGCACCCGATCGCGCAGCTCCGGGGAACGCTCGAGCAAATCGAGCACCTTGAGCGTCGCGGCCGCGACCGGCGGCGCGATACTGTTCGAGAATAGGTACGGTCTCGAGCGCTGACGGAGCCAAGCCACGATCTCCTTGCGGGCGGCCGTGAAACCGCCGCTCGCCCCGCCGAGCGCCTTGCCGAGCGTGCTCGTGATGATGTCGACGCGGGCCATGACGCCGTGCAGCTCGTGCGAGCCGCGGCCGCGAGCGCCGATGAAGCCGGTGGCA
>DATHCO010000215.1:0-2930 GCA_035319505.1 Steroidobacteraceae bacterium
GACGAGAACTCACCGAGCTGCCAACCGTCATCGAGCCATTGAAGCATCGCGAGCAGGAAGGCACGCTTGAGATCCGTACCCGCGGGCAATGGGCGCGACTCGAGGACACGGCCATGCATGCTGCGCACGACATACCAGCGCGGGTCGGTGGTCGCTTCGAGGGGATCGTGAGCCTGGCGGCGCCGGGTCATGAGTGCCACGGTACAGGAGCCGCGCGAGCGCGGTCCACCCAGTAGTCCGCGCCGCAACAGGCTGTATAGGGGGGTGCGCAACGCGGTAAGATCCCGCGCCATGATGAGATGCGAGAAGGCGGCCGCGACGGCAGTCGTCGCGGCGGTCTGTGTACTCGGCACATCGCAGCTCTTCGGCCAAACTCCGGAGCAGGAGAAGAGCTGGGCGGCGGATCGTGCTCGCGCAGCAGCTGAAGAGAAGGCGAACGCCGAACGGCTGGCGCGCGAGCGGGCCGCCCGCAGGGCGGACCCTATGGCCTGGGTTCGTACGCTCGATCCGATGACGAGCGGCGGATGGGAATTTCGTAGCGTAGCGAACGACGGCTCTTGGGCGGTCTTCAGCAGCACCCATCAGCTCAAGCGGTCGGGACAAGTGGTGACCGTGTGGATGCGACAGGAGTTCGCCGAGACGCAGGTCGCCGAGGACGGTCCCTATTTGAGCGCGGTAGAAAAAGCTCAGTACGACTGCAAGAAGGAGCAAACGCGAAGCCTGTTGGTGATCTACTACGCCGGCAACAACATCTCCGGCAGCGAGCAAACCGAGGAGGCGGACGCCAAGACCGTTCCTTGGAGTCCGATCGTTCCGGGGACGCGCGAGGAATCGAATTTCCTCTGGGCCTGCAATCAGGCCCGAGGGGTTGTCAAATGAATGCGCGTCGCCAGGAGCTTGGAGCGGTCGGCACAGGGCCCGACCAGGATTTCGACCTCGCGTGGCTCGAACAGGGGCTGCAGATTCAATCCGAGGAAGCGCAGCTCCTTGGCGGCGAGAGCGAGCGTCACCGTGCCCGATTGCCCGGGCTCGAGACGAATCTTGCCGAAACCCTTGAGCTCGAGCCGGGGTCGCGCGACGCTCGCGAGCACGTCGTGGCTGAAGACAAACACCGTTTCCTCCGCGGCTCGAGCACCGTCGTTCAAGACGTCGACGCTAATCTCAACGGTGTCGTGCTCGGTCGCGCTCTGCCTGCTCAGCTGCAGGTTCGACAGAGTGAAGTGTCCGTAAGTGAGCCCGTGCCCGAAGGCAAATAGGGGCTCGTTCGGGGCGTCGAGATACTTGCTGGTGTAGGGATCCTTCGGATCGGCCGGACGACCGCTCGGCCGGGCGCCAAAATAAAGCGGTATCTGCCCGAGATCATGGGCCCAAGTCACGGGCGTGCGGCCGCTCGGGCTCACGCGCCCGCTGATCAGGTCGGCAATGGCGTTGCCTGCCTCGCTCCCCAAGAACCACGCGGCCAGGACGGCATCCGCCTTCTCGATGAGCCAGGGAAGGATCAGCGGGCGCCCCGAGAACAGAATGGCGATCACTGGTTTGCCCAGAGTGCGGGCGTGAGCGATGACGGCTTCGGCGAGCTCGCGCTGTCGGCCCGGAAGATGCGGGTGAGCGCGGCTCGCCGCCTCGCCGCTCATGGTCGCGGCCTCCCCGAGGCACAAGACGATGGCATCCGCCCGGCCGCAGAGCTCGAGCGCGGAGGCGACGCCGATCGTGCTATCGCCTGTAATGTCAACTCCCGGCTCATGCAGCACCCGCGACTCGCCGAGCAGGGCCTTGAGTCCGGCGAGCACCGAGACGTGGCCATCGTCAGGGGTCGATGCGCCCCACCACGGACCGCGCATCTCGGCAGGGGCATCCGCCAGGGGTCCCAGCACGGCGAGGCGCACCTCGCCCTCCAACGGCAAGGCGTTCCCTTCGTTCTTCAGCAGGACCACGGAGCGCGCCCCGACCGTCCGAGCGAGCTGCCGCCGGTCGGCGAGCGCTTGCGCGCTTTCGGGGCTGGAGCCTCGGCCGTAGGGATCATCGAACAGTCCTAGCCGCCACTTGAGCGTGAGCACCCGGCGCACCGACTCGTCGATATCCGCCGAGCTTACCCAGCCTCGATCGAGCGCAATCGGCAAGCCCTGCCGATAGGCCCCGGCCATCATGTCCACATCCACCCCGGCGTTGAGCGCAAGCGCCGCCGCCTGCGCGAGGTCCGCGGCGATGCCGTGGCGAATGAGCTCGCCTACCGCGTTGTAATCGCTCACGATCACGCCGTTCCACTTCAGGTGCCGGCGCAACCACCCCTTGAGGAGCGCGTGGTTCGCGGTCATGGGAATCCCTGCGAGATCCGTGAATGCCGGCATCACGGCGCAGACCCCCGAGGCGACGGCCGCGGCAAATGGAGGCAAGTACACTTCGTGCAGCGTTCGATCGGAGATATCCACGGAGGCGTAGTCGCGCCCGGCAGTGACGGCTCCATAGGCGCAAAAGTGCTTGGCAACCGCGGCGAGCGCATCCTTCGCAGCCAGATCGGCACCTTGAAATCCTCGCACTTTCGCTTCGGCAAAGCGCGCGCCGACGAAAGGGTCCTCGCCGGGGCCCTCGGCGCTGCGTCCCCAGCGCGGATCACGCGACAGGTCCAGCATCGGAGCGAAGGTCATGGCCAGCCCACCGGCCGCCGCCTCCCTCGCCGACTCGCGCGCGGTGCGCGCCCACATCTCGGGGTCGAACAGCGCGGCCTCGCCCAAGGGAATCGGGAACAAGGTGCGAAATCCGTGCAAGACATCGAACGCCACGAGCAGCGGAATACCGAGCCGTGACTCCTCGACGGCTAACCGTTGCATGTCGCGGACCGCCTCGACGCCCGCCAGATTGAGCACATTGCCCACCGTCCCTGTGCGAATCGCCTCCGTCGAATCGCCGGCGAGCGTCGGACCCGTGACGGT
>DATHCO010000216.1:0-4532 GCA_035319505.1 Steroidobacteraceae bacterium
TTTGCCGGGCGTCGGCGAAAATCTGCAAGATCACCTGGAGTTTTACTTTCAAGTCGCGTGCAGGGAGCCCATCACCCTTTACACCTCCGTCAAATGGTGGAATCGGGCGCTCATCGGCGCGCGTTGGCTCTTGCGCAAGGACGGTTTGGGCGCCACCAACCACTTCGAGACCTGCGGCTTCATCCGCAGCCGCCCGGGAATCGCCTATCCCGATATTCAATATCACTTCCTGCCGATGGCCGTGGCCTACGACGGCTCGACGCTCGCCCAGGAGCACGGCTTTCAGGCGCACGTGGGGCCGATGCGCTCGAAGAGCCGCGGGTGGGTACGACTCGCCTCGAGCGATCCGCATGACAAGCCGACAATTCGATTCAACTACCTGAGCGAGCCGGACGATTGGACGGAAATGCGCGCCTGCGTGCGCTTGACGCGGGAGATATTCGCGCAGCCGGCGTTCGATCGCTATCGCGGGCGGGAGCTGCAGCCGGGCGCAGAGGTGCAAACGGACGATGAGATCGACGCGTTCATTCGCGCGAAGGTCGAGAGCGCGTACCATCCCTCGTGCTCGTGCAAGATGGGCGCTGCGCAGGACCCGATGGCGGTGGTGGACCCGCAGACGCGAGTGTACGGACTCGAGGGATTGCGCGTCGTCGACTCCTCCATTATGCCCTCGGTGACCACGGGCAACTTGAACGCGCCGACCATCATGCTCGCGGAGAAGGCGGCGGATCACATCCTCGGAAAGGATGCGCTGCCGCCCGAGGACGCGGCGTTCTACACCGCGCCCAATTGGGAGCACACGCAGCGCTGATCCGCCGCCGGGCGGTGGGGCCGGCGCGAGATCTGCGCCGAAACCGTCTCGATCAATCCTCCTCTCTGGGAATCGGCCCTTGAATTGACCCTGCTCCGATCGTTGTTGTACACTCGTTCAGTAACGGACTGAAGGCTCATCGATCAAAATCTACGGAGGACACACATGCTGGAGACACTTTCCCAGGCGAACCCGACCGGCGAGGTGTTGCTGAGCGACGCGAGGCTCGTCGAGGACGAGGTGGAGGTATCTTGGAAGAATAGCGAATCGACGGGCCGCTTCTCGCCCTTCTGGCTGCGCGACCATTGCCATTCCAAGGAGAGCCTGCATCCCGACACCTTGCAGCGGCAGGTGGACACCTTCTCCATTCCGGCGGACATCGCTCCGGCAAGGCTCGAGATCGCGAGCGGCGGCGGGGCGCTCTCCATCGTGTGGGACCACGACGGCAGCACGAGCGTCCTGCCGGCGCGCTTTCTCTGGCAGATCGCGCAAGACCAGGGTCGCGAGCGCGCGCCTCGTCGGCTTCTCTGGGATCGGGAAGGCATCGACGGCCGCTTCCCCACGATGAGTCATGCCGAGATCATGTCGGATGATTCGGGCTTGCTGGGCTGGCTGTCGCGCGTGGAGGAGTACGGTTTCGCGCTGGTCACGGGAGTGCCCGCGACCCTCGAGGCCACCGAGGAGCTGGCGAGGCGCATCGGCTATGTGAGGGAAACGATTTTCGGCGGAATGTGGGATTTCACCGCGAACCTCGCGTTCAAGGATACCGCTTATACGGCGGCGGCGATCGGCCCGCACACCGATGGAACGTATAGCTTCGACGCGCCGGGCTATCAGATGTTTCATTGCCTGAAGTTCGACGGCACGGGCGGCGAGAGCACCCTGGTCGACGGCTTCAAGGTAGCCGATCAGATTCGAAGGACCGATCCCGGCGCCTTCGAGGTGCTGTGCACCGTGAGGGTGCCGGCGCAGTACCTGGGAGATGGAGTCCATCTGCGCGCCGAGCATCCGGTGATCAGCCTCGATCAGCAGGGAGAGCTGGCTCAGATCGCCTACAATAACTACGATAGGGCGCCGTTCAGTCTGCCACCGCGTAAAATGCGCGAGTTTTACCGGGCGCTGAAGCTGTTCAATCGGTTGATCAACGATCCATCGAAGGAGATCACGATGCGGCTGGCGCCCGGGACGACGCTGCTATTCGACAATTGGCGGACGTTGCACGGGCGCCGCGCATACCAAGGCTATCGCCGGTTGTGCGGGGCGTACCTCAACAAGGAAGATTTCGACAGCAAGTTGCGCGTATTGAGATCGGCGGCTGCCACGTCCAGGACGTGAACGCCTCGCCGGCGCGATCGACGCGGGAGGTGAGGAGGGTGGGGAGCTTGAGCCGGAACTTCGGCAGCGACAACGTGACTCCCGTGTGTGCGCCGATCATGTCGGCGATCAACGCGGTCAACACCGGAATGGTCGCCTCGTACGGGGAGGATGAGTATACGGAGCGCTTGAGCGCTGTGGCGCGGGCGATTTTCGAGGCCGATCTCGTGATCTATCCGGTGGCCACCGGCACGGCCGCCAACGCCCTGGCGTTAGCGCAGATCGCTCCCCCTTACGGCGGTATTTACTGCCACGAGACCGCGCACATCGTGACCGACGAATGCGGGGCGCCGGAATTCTTCACCGGCGGCGCCAAGTTGCTCGGCCTGCCTTCATCCGACGGAAAAATCGCGGCGCAGCGGCTGGAGACGGCGATCGACCTCGCGAACGAGATGGGCGTGCACCACGTGAAACCCTCGGCGCTGAGCCTGACACAGTCGACCGAGTGGGGCACCGTCTACAGTCTCGAGGAGCTTTCGGCCCTCACCGCGGTGGCGAGGCGCCATCGGTTGCCCGTGCACATGGACGGCGCGCGGTTCGCCAACGCGTTGGTGTGCTTGGGTTGCTCGCCGGCGGCCGCGACCTGGAAGAGCGGCGTGGACGTCTTGTCGCTCGGCGCCTCCAAGAACGGCGCATTGTGCGCCGAGGCCGTGGTGTTTTTCGATCGAGCGCTCGCCGAGAGCTTCGAGCGGCGGCGCAAGCAGGCGGGGCACCTGTGGTCGAAGTTTCGGTACTTGAGCTGTCAGCTGCTCGCCTATCTCGAGGGGGAGCTTTGGCTCGCGAACGCGCGTCAGGCGAATGCGATGGCCGGGCGACTCGCCCTCGGGTTGGCCAAGGTCGCCGGCGCTCGGCTGCTGCAGACCGTGGAGGCGAACGAGATCTTCGTGGTGCTGCCGGAAAGGCTCGTCACCTGCCTGCGTGAGGCGGGCTTCCATTTCTACACCTGGCCCTGGTGCACCGTGTCCGATGGCATACCGGTCCGGCTGGTCACGACGTACGCGACGAGCGAGGCGGACGTGGATGACTTCATCCACGAAGCGCAGCGCCTGAGTTGAGCTCCGCTCAGTCGGTGGCGCGACGTCCGCGAGTGCCGCGGCGCTCATCGGCGACGCGTGCAGTCGGCATACCGCGTTCCGAGGCGCGGCGCGCGTTGGCCCGACGATCCGCAAAGTGCCGATAGCGGCAGCGGCACTGCGGCGAGTCGCACTCGGCGAGGGGAAGGCGCGGTGCCTCCGAGGAGAGAAAGCGCTTGGCCTTGCAGGCGAGCGCCGCACTGCAGGCGTCGGCGCCTGCGACGATGCAGACCGAATGCCAGGGCTGTCGCGAGCGGCGCTTGGGCCCCTCCTCGGTGCGAGAAACGGAATCCGGTTTTGAGTCGATCAACACGCTCGCGCCACGTTAGTGTCCTGAATCAGGAATTCGCCGGCATTCGAACGCCGCGGCGCCCCGCCCGCTGCGTTGCTCCTCCCTTGAATACGCTAAGTATTCGCGGTCGTCGCGCCTTGCGGTCGGGCCGCGGCGGCGCTCTCGGTGCACGGCAAATTTCTGATTCAGGACACTAGCGAAGGAGCTGCCGCGTTCGCAGCCGAATTCACATAAGTGCATCGGAGCGTTTCGATATTGCAGCTCCCGTCACAGGGATTGCGTGAATCAATTCACGCTCACGCCGGCCCTTCAGGCGCGACCGACGCTCGAGCGCGCGCTGCGGCCGGCATCGACTGAGAGCCACGCTGCCGCGCTCGCTGCCGCGCACAACGCGCCCAGCAGAAATGCGGCGCTCCAAGAATTCCGTCCGGATAGATATGCGACGATCGGAATTCCGATCAACCCCCCGAGAGCGCCACCCGTATTGAGGACCCCCGTTGCGGTCATCGTGCGAGCGCCCGCCACGCGCATGGTGGCTGCCCAGAACGGCCCCTCGTTGAGCTCGACCAGGAAGTAGCACAGGGTCATCGCGGTGACCGCGAGCGGCGCGCTGCCCACCATGACCGCAAGCACGAGGAGTGCGGCCACCAGCGGGAGCGAGATGAGCGGGACCAGCCGATACCCCCAGCGAAGACCCAGGCGGCTGCAGCAGAAGTCCGTGACGCCTCCGCCGATGCCGGCGCCGAGCGCGGCCCCCAAAGGGGGCAAGGCGGAGAGCCAGGCGCTCTCGATCACATCGAGGTGCCGCTCCTGTCGCAGATACAGGAACGACCAATTTCCCAGAAGGTAATACACATAGTTCATGCTCAAGTAGGAGATCGTCAGCAACAGCACGTCGCGTCCGAGGAGCAGCCGCACAGCGGCTTTGAAGCCCTGATCGGCCGGCGAGCAGGCCGAGTCCTCCGTCGGCTCGAGCTCGGCC
>DATHCO010000217.1:0-8458 GCA_035319505.1 Steroidobacteraceae bacterium
GTGCGCCAGCAAATCGCGGCGTGTCTGCTGATAGGCATGATCTGCGAGCTCATGTCGCCCCGAATAGCGGAACACGTTCGCGAAGAACAGCTTCTCATCGTCGCGATCGGGCTCGAGCAGGACGACGTCGGCATGTGGAAACCGCGCCGGATACATCGACATGCCGACTTGCATGCGCGAGTGAATGAGCGCGCGAAAGGTCTGGCCGAGAACCACCGGCAAACCTGCGCTCGCGAGATTCCGAAAGCGGCGGTGAACCGCGCGCGATGCATCGAAGGGAACGAGCGGGTTGATGCAGATCAGCAGATCACAGCCGGCCTCGAGGGCGAGAGAGGCGTGCATGGTGCGGATGAGCGCTCCGTCGACGTAGGGCTGCCCGTCGATCTCGACCGGGGCGTACAGTCCAGGGAGTGCGGCGCTCGCGGCGACGGCGCGCGAGATCGGTACGCGGTCATGACGCTGATCGCCGAAAGCGACCGCTGACCCGGTGTTCAAGTTCGTCGCCACGACGAACAGGCGGGATCTCAGGCGGCGAAAATCATCCGTGCGAGCGCGGCTGCGAAAGATGCTATGCAAGTAACGCTCGAGGGGCGCATTGTCGAAGATGGCGGTGGGCACGACTCTGCCCAGCGAGCCGACCACGATCGGCCATGCATCGTGCAGCGAATCGGAAACGAAGGAGCGCCCCATCTCGCGCACCGCGCGGGGTAACAGAGCCAGCCGCCGCACGTACTCGCCGACGGCGGGGCGTAGCAGCATCTCCGGCGTGAGCGGCAGCATCGCGGCGGCTTCGTGAATGAAGAGCGAGCCCATCGTAGTGGTGTCGATTCGGTTGGCGAGGGCGGCCGCTACCAACGAGCCCGAGCTCACGCCCACGTACGTATCGAAGTCGACGAGCTCACGCCCGACCAGCGCTTCTTCCAGGGCGTGCAGAGCTCCTATCTCGTAGAACGCGCCTAGCGGGCCCCCACCCGCCAGAGCGAGCGCGAGCTTAGTGCCGGCGCGGCCCTGCCGCGCCGGCTCGACCGTGAGCACGCTCGCTCAGGAGGCAGCCATGGGCACGGCGGGTTCGGGCTTGCGCGCGGTGCGCGCGGGGCGCACCCTGCGCGCGGGGCGCGCTCGCCCGGGCGCGCGCGTGCGCTTGGCCGAGAGCTTCTTGATACTCGCGTTGAGCTGATCGACGCGCTCGCTCAGAGCCTCGATGTCTTCGGCGCTGGGCACACCCAGGCCCGTCATGGCGCGACGCACGCGAGTGCGAAAGATCTCTTCGAGATTATCCAGTGCATCGGCAGCCTGACCGCGAATCTCGGCGGTGCGCGAATCGAGGGTCGCCTTCACCTCGCTCAGCGCCTTTTCGGCGGCGCCTCGAGTGTCGGCATACAACCGTGCGCCCCGGGCGACCAGCTCATCGACCGACTTGCCTCGAGCAGCCTGCGACAAGGCACCGACTCCGGCGAGCCAGACTCGGTGCACCACCGTGAGCAACTCCTCCGGCTCGAACTGGGTGCGGCCACCCTTCCTCTTCCTGCGCGACTTCGTCTTGCTTGCCATGTGATTGACCTCAGTGTGAGTAGAAACCCTTATTCGCCCCGGCGCAAAACCAGGCTAGGCTGAATGCTAAGCGGATGATCGAGGCATTGGGATTCGTACTTGCCGAAGGGGACTAGCATCATGCCGGCAACGAGGGATCGCGCCGCGGGCCACGGCGAATTTCGGTATTCGGACAAGAGGCTTCAGGGTCTGTGGGAGAAGCTCCATCGCGGCGATCGCGAGCCCTGGCCCGAGCCGGGATGGATTGCTCGCCTGGGCAAGGGCAACGCCTCGTTTGCCGCCTGGCTGGGAGCCAACGGGGAAGCTTCGGGGGTCGCGCAGGCGCTGCGCAATGCATGGCGTGACTTTCATGCCGGCAGCTTTTCCTCGGCTATTCGGCTGGGGGGCGCCCAAGGCGCCCTCGGCGCGACCGTCGCCAACAAGGCCGCCGCCATCGACGCGCTCTACGGCCGGAGCAACGCCGCCGAGCACCTGCGAGCGCTCGATGCGGCAGCGAAGCGCGGCGAGGCGGCCGTCAAGCTTCTGCCCGACTATTCGAACGCCCACTACATGCTCGCGCTCGTGCTCGGGCGATACAGCCAGGGCATCTCGATCATCAAGGCGGTGGCGGCGGGCCTGGCGAGCCGGGTCCGGAGCCATCTGGAGCGCGCCCTCGAGCTCGAGCCGCGTCATGCCGAGGCCCACGTCGCGCTCGGCCTCTATCATGCGGAGCTCATCGGGAAGTTGGGTGCCATGGCGGCGGGCCTCACCTATGGCGCCTCGCGGGATGAGGCGCTGAAGCACTTTCAACAAGCCCTGAAGCTGTCGCCGGCATCGGCCATCGTGAGAATGGAATATGCCAACGGATTGCTGCTGCTCGACGCGACGCGAAACCGTGGGGAGGCCGAAGCGCTGTACCGGGAGGCGGCCGCATTCGCGCCGCTCGATGCGATGGAGAATCTCGACATCCAGCGCGCAAAGAGCGGCGTCGATTGAAAATCCCTCGCCTGCGGCGCTATCAGCGGGCACCGAGCAGCAACAGGTAGACCAAGCGCTCGAATTCCTCAGCGACGTGCTGCACCAGCTCGGAAGGCTCGGGGACGATCTCCCGATCGGCCATGACGCCGAATTGCAGCCGCCCGTCGTAGCTCAGCATGCTCACCCCTAGGCCGATGTCCCCTGCCTGAGGGACCCAGAACAGGATCTGTGACACCGGTGCAGCGGCAAGGTGCAGCTTCACTCGTGGCCCGGCGAGATTCGAGGCAACCAGACTCGCCTTGCTGCTGAAGAGGTTGACCAGCGGCTCCTCGATAGGCGGGGGCAGATTCCCCACGACCGTGAGCAAGGCGAGTACCGCGAGAGGCTGCGGGGAATCCTTCAGCCGCTGCATGGTGGTGCGGACAGCGTAGAGCCGCTCCAAGGGATGGCGAATGCCGACAGGCAGCTCGACGAATGCCAGCCCGAAGCGATTGCCGAGCGGTGGTTGCGAATCATCCACGGCTCGCAGGTTAACGGGCACCGATGCGCGAAGGGTCACGCCGGATGCGACCTCTCCACGGGACTCGAGGTAGCGCCCGAGCGCGCCGGCGAGCGTCGAGAGGAGAAGGTCGTTGACTTTGCACCCGAGGACCGATGCGAGGGTGCGGATCTCATCGAGCGGCAGCGGATCGCCCCAGGCGGCGCGGCGGCTGCCGCAGAGCGGGCGCTTGAGGCAGGTTCGCGGCTCATCGGCGAGCAGACCCATGTGCACGAGCTCCCCGGCCATATCGAGCGCACGGCCCGCAAGGCTCGCGCTCTCGAGGGGGCGCAACGCATAGTGCATGGCCTTCTCCACGAGCGCGATTCCCTCGCGCGGCACGGCCATGAGGCCGGAAAGCCAATTGCCCTCGTGCGCCGTGGCGTGGGATTTACCGGACCGCTGCGGTTCGGGCGGATGGTCGGTGAGCGCCAGCAACACCTTCAGAAGGGCGACTCCGTCCGCGTAGGCGTGATGAATTCGCGTCACGATCGCGCAGCCGTGCGCGTAGCGGTCGATGAGGTGAAAGGTCCAGAGCGGGCGACCGGAAGCGAAGGGGGTGCTCGCGAGATCTCCGACGAGCGCCTCGAGCTCGCGCTGCCCGCCCGGCTCGGGCAGCGCGCACTCGAGCACGTGATCGGCGACATCGAAAGCGCTCGACTCGATCCAGCTGCCGCCCCCCAAGGGGTGTGCGACCGGAACGCAGCGAAAGCGCCGATAGGACAGGAACCGTTCGGACACCACCTGGCGCAATCGAGCATGCCCGATACGCTTGGCGAGGACGATCAAACCGACCACTATCATCGGATTCGCCGGTCGATCCATCAATAGCCAGGCGCGATCGACGCCCGACAGTTCCTCTGCCGCGCCCGCCAAATCCCCTGCCGCGCTCATTCTCATAGTGTCGCCTACCGGCGTGGGATTGGGACCCTCGGATTACCCTTATACGACTGCGCCACGGAGCGCGCGTATCGTGCGGGACACCGCCACGGTGGGCGCAGGATCTCTGTATGGCCTATTTCGTCACCGGGGGTACCGGTTTCATCGGCCGGCACTTCGTCGCGAGGATTGCACCTCACGGGGAGCCTATCTACGTCCTGGTGAGAGCGGGCGCGCGCAAGCGCTTCGAGCGACTGATGTCGGATAACGCGCCCTATGCGAGCCTGTTGCATGCGGTCGAGGGGGACGTGACCGCCGATCGGTTGGGAATCCCTGCGCTCGAGCGCGAGCGGCTGCGCGGCCGAATTCAACACTTCGTTCACCTCGCGGCGCTCTATGACTTGGCCGCCGATGCCGATGCGCTCGAGCAGGCGAATGTGCAGGGAACGCGTCATGCACTCGAGCTCGCGCAGGACCTCGAGTGCGGGTGCTTTCACTTGGTGAGCTCGATCGCGGTGGCCGGAAAGTACCCGGGCGTGTTTACCGAGGCCATGTTCGAGGAGGCAGAGCGGCTCGAGCACCCGTATTTTCGCACCAAGCACGACGCCGAAGCGCTCGTGCGGGAGACCTCGCGAATTGCGTGGCGGATTTATCGGCCAGGGATGGTCGTCGGGGATTCGACGAGCGGTGCGATGGATAAGATCGACGGGCCCTATTATCTGTTCAAGTTGATCCAGAAACTGCGTGACGGTTTGCCCCCCTGGGTACCTCTCGTCGGCTTCGAGGGCGGTCACATCAATCTGGTACCCGTCGATTTCGTCGCTGCGGCGCTCGCGCACCTGGTGAGCCTGCCTGGAATCGACAGGCGCTGTTTTCATCTCACGGACCCGAAGGATCGACGCATGGGCGAGGTGCTCAACCTTTTCGCGAAGGTCGCACATGCGCCCGTCATGACCACGAGGCTCGACTCGAGCCTGATGGATCTCATTCCATGGACTTCCGGCCAGGAGGGGAGGCGGGCGCAGCCGCTCGGGCGCATGCTGAATCGTGTCCTGCGAGAGCTCGGCATTCCGAGATCGGTGCTCGGCTTACTCGACCTTCCGACCCGTTTCGACTGCGCAGAGGCGCAATCTCTTCTGGCCAAGGCGGATATCTCGGTGCCGAGGCTCGAGGACTATGCCTGGCGGCTCTGGGATTACTGGGAGCGCCAGCTCGATCCGGATCTGCCCACGACGGGCCATCTGCGCGCTGCGGTGCAAGGAAAAACGGTGCTGATCACGGGCGGATCATCGGGCATCGGCCGCGCGACGGCGGTCAAGCTCGCGGACGCCGGCGCTCACGTGCTCATCGTCGGTCGAGATCCCGAGAGGCTCGAGCGCACGCGACGCGAGATCGAGGCCCGGGGCGGTCGAATCAACGAATACGTCTGCGATATCGCCGATGCGTCCGCCTGCGAGCGCTTCCTCACCCAGCTCCTCGCCGAGCACGGCTACATCGATATCCTCGTCAATAATGCCGGCCACTCGATTCGACGCAGCATCGAGCACACCTACGAGCGCTTCCACGACTACGAGCGGCTCATCGGCGTCAATTATTTCGGAGCCGTACGCGTGACGCTCGGGCTTCTGCCGGCCATGATCGCTCACGGGTCGGGTCATGTGATCTGCATCTCCTCGATCGGGGTGCTGACCAATGCGCCGCATTTTGCGGCCTACAACGCCTCGAAAGCGGCGCTCGAGGCGTTCGCCCGATGTGCAGCGGCCGAATACGCCGATCGCAACGTGAGATTCAGCGTCATCAACATGCCGCTGGTGCGCACCCCCATGGTCGCACCGACCCGGATCTACGACCAGTTGCACCTGCTCGAGCCGGAACAGGCCGCAGATCTCGTCTGCACCGCGATCATCCAGCGGCCCGCGCGCCTTACGTCGCGGCTCGGCATGTTCGCGCAGCTGGTCGAGGCATTCACGCCGTGGATCGGCACGGCTGTGATGGGGGAGAATTTCAGGATGTTTCCGCAGTCCGAGGCGGCGCCCGGGTCGCAGAGTGCCGGATCACGCGAAACGGCGTCGAGCAGTAGGAACCCGCCTGAGGAATCCCCGCCGCTCACTCAGATCACTCAGACAGGGGCCTAGCCCGGCTTATTCATGAAGGGCAGCTGCCTTATCCGACTCCTCGTGATAGTACCGTTGTTCATGAATGATTCAGGCTAGGCGCGGCGGGCTCGCGATCAGGCGGCGCGCGGCGTTTGCTCGCTCGCGAGCTCGCGGCGCAAGATCTTGCCCACGTGAGTCTTCGGGAGCGAGGAGCGGAACTCGACGTGCTTCGGTATTTTGTATCCGGTCAGATGCTGCCGACAGTACTCCAGCAGATCTTCGGGCGTGGATGAGTGTCCTTCGCGCAGCACCACGAAGATCTTGACGGCCTCGCCGGAGTAGGCGTCGGGAACGCCGATGCACCCGCACTCCGCGACGGCGACGTGCTCGGCGACGATCTCCTCGATCTCGTTGGGGAAGACCTTGAATCCGGAGACGACGATGAGATCCTTGATCCGATCCACGATGCGTAGGAACCCGTCCGGCTCCATCACGGCGACATCGCCGGTACGCAGCCAGCCATCGCTCGTCAGGGCCTTCGCGGTGTCCTCCGGTCGATTCCAGTAACCGCGCATCACCTGCGGGCCCCGAACCCACAGCTCACCCGGCTGGCCGGCCGGCACCTCGACCTCGTTGTCGCGGATGCTAATTTCGGTCGAGGGGAGCGGCACTCCGACGCTGCCGAGGCGCGGCGCCAAAAAACTGTTGCAGGCGACGACCGGCGAGCATTCGGTGAGCCCATAGCCCTCGATCAAGGGCCGCCCGGTGAGCGCGCGCCAGCGTTCGGCGACGCTCGGGTGCAGCGCCATGCCGCCGGCCGCCGCGAGCTTGAAATGCGAGAAGTCGATTTGTGCGAAGCCGGGATGATCGAGGAGCGCCCGATAGAGCGTGTTGACTCCCGTGATCATGGAAAATCGCCAGCGCTTGAGCTCGTGCACGAACGCGTCGAGATCTCGCGGGTTGGTGATGAGCACGATGAGGCCGCCGTGCTGCATGAAGACCAGACAATTACAGGTCAGGCAGAAGATGTGATAGAGCGGGAGCGGCGTGATGATCACCTCGCGTCCGGGCTCGATCAGGCTCTTCCAGAAGGCGGCTACCTGCAGCAAGTTCGCGACCATGTTGCGGTGGGTCAACTTGGCGCCCTTGGCGACTCCGGTGGTTCCGCCCGTGTATTGCAGGAAGGCGACGTCCTCGGGGGCGATCTCGGGCGGTCGCCAACTGCATTGGGCTCCCAGGGTGAGCGCTCGCCGGAACGACTGCGCACCAGGGAGGTGGTAGGGCGGTATCAGCCGCTTGATTCGCCTCACCAGGAAATTCACCACGGGGCGCTTCGGGAACGGCGCCAAGTCGCCGATGCGCGCGATGAGGATCTGCCGGATATCGGTATCCGCATACACCTGTGCGAGCACATGCGCGAAGTTCTCGAGGATGACGATGGCGCGGGCGCCGGAATCGCGCAGCTGGTGACGGAGCTCGCGCGGCGTGTAGAGCGGGTTCACGTTCACCACGACGAGGCCCGCGCGCAGTGCGCCGAACATGGCGATCGGATAGCTCAGCACGTTCGGCATCATCAATGCCACGCGATCGCCGCGCTCGAGACCTTGCCGCAGCAAGAATGCGCCGAAATCCCGCGAGAGCCGGTCGAGATCCCGATAGCTGAGCGCGACGCCAAGATTGTGAAAGGCCGGGCAGTCGGCGAAGCGCCGGCAGCTTTCTTCCAGGATGCTGACGAGCGAAGGATACGCATCCGGGTCGATCTCCGAGGGCGTCCCCGGCGGATACGCATCGAGCCACCTGTTGCGCATGAGATCGTGCTCCCCCCGTTTGAGCTATCTATACCCGATCCGTGCGGCTTGACGATCCGTACAAGTGCTTAAGTCGGCGCGGCAGTTCGCGCCGGCACGGCTCGCAGGCGCAGCGAATTGGCGATCACCGAGACCGAGCTCAAGCTCATCGCGGCGGCTGCGATCATCGGACTCAGCAGGACAGCGAAGGCGGGATAGAGCGCTCCGGCCGCGAGAGGAACGGCCAGCAGGTTGTAGGCGAAGGCAAGGGCAAGATTCTGCCGAATGTTACGCATCGTGGCGCGACCGAGCACGCGAGCGCGCGCGATCCCCCAGAGATCTCCTTGCACCAGGGTCAGCGCGGCGCTCTGCATGGCTGCGGCCGTGCCCGTGCCCATGGCAATGCCCACGTCGGCCGCGGCGAGCGCCGGCGCATCGTTCACGCCGTCGCCTGCCATCGCGACCACGCGACCTTGCGCGCGCAAGCGCTGAACGATCTCGTGCTTGCGTTCGGGAGTGACCTCGGCCTCGATCTCCGTGATGCCGAGTTTTGCCGCGATCGCCCGAGCCGTCGTGGGATTGTCGCCGGTGACCATCACGACCCGTAGCCCGGCGGCGCGCAAGCGGCCGATCGCGGGCAGCGTCGTCGA
>DATHCO010000218.1:0-11674 GCA_035319505.1 Steroidobacteraceae bacterium
GGCGTATGAACATCGGACTTGCGGCAGTCAACAACGTGGAGGTCCTCGCGGCGCTCTCCGCCGACACTCGCTCCGACGGTATCCTCGAGCAGATCGTCGGCAACTTGAGCCTCGAGCCGGCGGTAACGGCCGCGAGCTGGCACATCGAGCCGCTGGCCGAGTGAGAAGGAGCATCGGGAATTCTTATGCGATCACTCGCCATGGTTTGTCTTTTGTCGATGACCTTCCTCGGAGCGGCGGCTCAGATACCGAGTCTGCCCGGTGTCGGCTCACCCGAGCTGGCCTACGCGGGTCCCCTTGCGGTGGGCGTGAAGTCGATGCAACTCATCGCTCCCGGCCAGGTTGATCCGACCCTCTCGACCCGGGAAGGTCGCATCGTGAGTGCGGATCGCGCGCTGCCGCTCACTGTTTGGTATCCCGCCAAGGCCGGCGGGCGAGTGAGCCCCTACACGGCCTCTTTGACCTCCGAGCCTCCGCGAGCTCCGGCGATATTCCACATACCCGCGCTCGCAGTGAAGGACGCTCCCGCCGCGGGCGAGGGTTATCCGGTCGTCCTCGTCTCGCACGGGTATAACAACGATCCGGTGATGATGAGCTGGCTCACCGAGAATTTGGCCACCAAGGGCTACGTGGCGGTCGGGATCAGCCACAATGATCCGCCGATCACGGACCGCGCACAGCTACCCGCTGCGATTTTGCGCCGACCGCTGGATATCGCCTTCGTCCTGCGCTCCATTCGGCAAGGCGTGCTCGGCAAGCTGGCGGACCCCACTCGAATCGCGCTCGTCGGTTATTCGATGGGGGGCTGTGGGGTTCTCACTGCGGCGGGCGCGCGGCTCGACCCCGCGAGCCCGATCCTGGCCGAGCTCTCGAAGCAACTGGTCGAGCGCTATGTCGAAGGCGGCAGCGAGGCGGGAGAATTGAGCGGCGGAGATCTACGGGCCGTCGTCGCCATCGCGCCTGCGGGCGGCGCTCCCTGGCTCGCCTGGGGCGACGGGTTGGGCGGCATCAGGGCGCCGTTGATGATCATCGCGGGGGAGAGGGATCGGCGGGTCGGTTACCAAGAAGGGCCGGTCGCGCTCTTCCGCGGCGCGGTCGACAGTGACCGCTACCTCGTGGTTTTTCACGGGGCCGGACATTCCCTGGGCGTCGATCCCGCCCCTGCGCAGATGCGCGGTCGACTCTGGGACCTGGACTGGTTCGAGGATCCGGTCTGGCGCAAGGACCGGCTCAATGCGATCAGCCTCCACTTCATCACCGCGTTCCTCGACTGGCATCTCAAGGGGGATGAGACGCGCTCGGCGTACCTGAAGACCTCCACCGAGGAATCCAATGACGCGGTCTGGGACGGCCCCACGACGCCCTACGATTCCATGAGCGACGGCCTCAAGAATCCCGCTTGGAAAGGCTTTCCCCGGGATCATCAGGACGGCTTGATCCTGCGTCACATGAAGGCCGCTACGCGGGATTGAGACGGAGGATAATTCGACGATGAGGGTGCTACTTCATGAGGAGGCCTGGCGTCGGGTGCGCGAGGGCCTCGAGGAGTTTGCCGACCTGGAGGCGCTGGTATTCAGCGATGCGGCGGCGCTGAGCCTTCGCGATCGGCCCGTGGGCTTCGCCGAGGCGAGGCCGGATATCGCCTGGTACTCAGTCGACCTGTTCACTTCACCCGCGCGCGAATCATTCGTGGAGCTCATGCGAGCAGCGGTAGGACTCAAATGGGTTCAGGTCTCCGCCGCAGGCCTCGAGCAGCCGGCCTTTGCAGAGCTCGCGGCGCGCGAGGTTCGGATCACGACCAGTCACACCCACGCCTCCAGTATTGCCGAATTTGTGATCGCGGGTGTGCTCGACCATTTCCAGTGCGGCCGCGAGCGCCGAGCGCAGCAAGCCGGGCGCATTTGGCGTCCGATCTTCTTTCGAGAGACGATGGGGACACACTGGCTGATCGTGGGGTTCGGCGCCATCGGGCAGTGCGTGGCGGCGCGGGCCAGGGCCCTCGGAGCAACGATCACCGGCATCCGGCGCGATCTCAAGGACAGCGCGTTGGCTGAGACCATCGCACCGTTGAGCGCGCTCGCGCATCACTTGCCCAGGGCGGACGTGGTCGTTCTGAGCATCCCGCTGTGCGCTGCCACGACCCACCTCGTCGATGCGAAATTTCTCTCGGCGATGAAGCGCGGATCGGTCCTTGTGAATGTCGCGCGCGGCGGGCTCGTCGATGAAGCGGCTCTGTTGACTGCGTTGGATTCAGGCATTCCACAGCACGCCGTGCTCGATGTATTCCAGACCGAGCCACTCCCGCCGGAAAGCCCTTTCTGGGCTCACCCGTGCGTGGCTCTCACGGCGCACGGCGCGGGCGTGACCGATCAACTCTATCCGCGCACCGACGCACTTTTTCTCGAGAATTTACGGCGATTCCTCGATGGCCGGGAACTTCTGCACGAGGCCCGGGGGTTGAGGCTATGATGCGCGCGGAAGCGGGAAGTGGCCGTGAACGGAGCTCGACGGGCTCCTGGGACGAGACGATGAGCGCGATCCATTCGGCAGGGGCGGCGGAGCTTTGGCTCGGGCTCGATACGGGCGGCACGTTCACGGATGCGGTGCTGCTCGCAGGGGGTCGCCGCGTGATCGCGAGCGCCAAGGCGCTCACCACGCACTGGGATCTTGCGATCGGCATCGGCAAGGCGATCCGCGCCGTGCTCGAGAAGGGCCCGCAGGGGGCCCGTGCGCAGGTGAGCCTTGTGTCCGTGTCCACCACTCTCGCCACCAACGCCGTCGTCGAGAGCCGCTTCAGCCCGGTCTGTACCCTCCTCATCGGGTTCGACGATGCCATGGTCGAGCGCTCGGGGATCGAGCATCAGGGGAGCGGGGCGTTGGTGCGAATCGAGGGCGGCCACAGCGCGACGGGCGAGGAGAGCGCGGCGCTCGATGAGCTCGCCATCGAGCGCGCGGTCGGCGAGCATGGGAGCCGCGTGGAGGCGTTCGCCGTGGCGGCCAATTTCTCCGTGCGCAATCCGGCGCATGAGCTCGGCGCGCGGCAGATCATCCGGCGCCTTTCACCGAAACCCGTGACCTGCGCGCACGAGCTGAGCTCGAAGCTCGACGCCCCGCGCCGCGCTCTCACGGCCGCTCTCAACGCGCGGCTGACCCCGCAAATTCGGCATCTCATCGAGGCGCTCGCGCGCGTGCTCGCCGGCGAATCGATCGATGCACCGCTCATGATCGTGAAGGGCGACGGGTCGTTGATGAAGGCCGATGTCGCGCTCGAGTATCCCGTCGAGACCATCCTGTCGGGGCCGGCGGCGAGCGTGGTCGGTGCCGGGTTTCTCACCGGCCTCGATGATTTCATGGTTTCCGACATGGGCGGCACCACCACCGACATCGCCGTGGTGTCGGGCGGACGGCCGGTCATTCGCGCGGAGGGCGCCCTGGTGGGCGTCTGGCGAACGATGGTGGAGGCGGTGGACGTGCGAACCAGCGGTCTCGGCGGCGATAGCGAGGTGTATCTCGATCGGCAGCACAAGCTGCGCGTGGGTCCGCGCAAGGTCATGCCGCTCTGCTTGCTCGCGCACAGCGTCCCGGCGGTACTCGCGCAGCTCAGGTCAATCGCCGCACTCGAGCGCCTCGCGGAATTCGCCGCTCATTTCGCGATGCGCAATCCCGATCGCGAAGCGCCCGCGCATCTTCCGCCGCTCGAGCGGCGCCTCTGGGAGGCGCTGGATCTCGCGCCGCGGCAGGTATCGACGGTGGTGCGCAACGCCTCGGGCCTCGAGGCACTGCGCCGTCTCGCCGATGCGGGCCTCGTCACGCTCGCCGCTTTCACGCCGAGCGACGCCATGCACGTGCTCGATCGACAGCATGGATGGTGTCGCGAGGCGGCGGAGTGCGGCGCACGCATTCTCGCCATCGAGGAACGCAACGCGCTGGCCGCCTCCACCACCGCATCGGCATTTTCGATCTCCGAGCGCACCTATGAGCACGTCGTACGCGAGAGCGGGCGCGCGCTCATCGAAGCGGCGCTCGCTCATGACCCCGGTCTCGAGGTGCCCGCTCATCGCTGGGGCATCCTCGGCGAGCGGCTGATCGAGGCGGTGATCGCCGGCAAACCGCTCTCGAACTTGATGCAGGCGACGCTCGCGCTCGGGCGGCCGCTCGTCGCCATCGGGGCTCCCGTGGGATCTTACTATCCCGACGTCGCGCGGCGACTCGCAGCGCCCTTGTCCATCCCCGAGCACGCAGCAGTGTGCAATGCCGTCGGCGCCGTCGCCGGCGTGGTCTCGCAGACCGTCGAGATACTGGTCAACCAGCCGACTTTCAAGGTGTTTCGCGTGCACGATCCGGCTGGAAGTCAGGACTACCCGAATCCGAAGCCAGCGCTCGACCACGCCCGACGCACATCGCGCGCGCTCGCCCTGGCGGCGGCGCGGCGCGCCGGGGCGGCCGATCCGCACGTCGACACGCGCGTCATCGAGAAGCGCGCCCACGTGGGCTCGGGCACGGACTACCTGGCAGAAGCGTTGGTCTCGTCGACGGCGGTGGGAAGACCCGTCGTGGGTCATGCGCTGCACGGCTGAGGGGCACGCGGCGCGCAGGCGCCGAGCCCATATCGGATAAATGCATACCCCACGCGAAGCGATATCGAAAAAATCTATCGCTCGGCGAGCGAAATCACCCCGGATCGCGGCCCGTCGCTCGCCGGCATTCTTTATAATTCCTGGCTTGAGAAAGCCCGCTACCGCGACGAGCTCGCGCTCAACTTAAGGAAAGCCGCTCCTCCAATGAAACAACCCGATGAGACGCAGGGTCGACGCAGCCGACGCCGGCCGGCATCCGCCGACGTGAGCCACGCCGTATTCGATCGCACGCGCTCCTATCGGCATCTGCGCAATCCGTTCGAGCCGCCGAAGGTTTTCTCGGACGATCAGGTGGCCGCGATTCACGACGCCGCGCTCGTGATCCTCGAGACCCAGGGCATGAAGGTGCTGTCGGCCGATGCCCGGGTGCGGTACCGAAACGCGGGAGCCGAAGTCGATGAGTCGACCATGATCGTGCGGCTCGACCGGGGACTCGTGAGCGCCTCGCTCGCCACGGCACCGCGCGAGGTGACGCTGCACGCGGTCGATCCGGAGCGGCACGTGCCGCTCACGAGGGGCTGCGTCGCCTTCGCGCCCACCTCCGGCCCGCCCAACATCATGGACACCGCGCGCGGCCGGCGCGCGGGTACATTCGAGGATTTCTGCAACCTGGTGAAACTCTGCCAGAGCTTCGAGGTCATCCACGTGCTCGGCGGCGCGACCGAGCCCCAGGATATTCCTGTGCACATCCGGCACCTCGCGGTGACCCGAGCCCAGCTCACGCTTTGCGACAAGATACCGTTCATCTTCTCGCGTGGTCACGGGCAGGTCGCCGACAACTTCGAGCTCATCCGGCTCGCGCACGGCATCTCGCCGGAAGAATTCCGCTCGCGTCCCTACGTGTACACCATCATCAATACCAATTCGCCGCTCCAGCTCGACATCCCGATGGCGGACGGCATCATCGATTTCGCAGCGGCGGGACAGGTGCTGATCATCACCCCCTTCACACTCGCCGGCGCCATGGCGCCCGTGACGATCGCCGGCGCACTCACCTTGGCGCACGCCGAGTTTCTGGCCGGACTCACGCTCGCGCAGATCGTGCGCACCGGGGCGCCGCTCGTGTACGGTAGCTTCACCTCGAACGTGGATATGAAATCCGGGTCGCCTGCATTTGGCACCCCCGAGTACGTCAAAGCATCGTTCGGTGCGGGTCAGATGGCCCGTTTCCTCGCTCTCCCCTGGCGCTCCTCGAACGCTACCGCATCGAACGTGCCGGATGCCCAGGCCGCGTATGAATCGCAGATGAGCCTCTGGGGAGCGCTCCTCGGCGGCTGTAACTTCGTGCTGCACGCGGCGGGTTGGCTGGAGAGCGGACTCACCACGTCGTACGAGAAATTCATTCTCGACATCGAGATGCTGCAGATGCTCGCCGAGGTGTTCCAGCCCTTGGGCGCCGCTCCGTCCGATCTCGCCCTCGAGGCCGTGGCGGAGGTCGGCGCGGGCGGGCATTTCTTCGGCTGCGCCCACACCATGGAGCGCTACCGGAGCGCCTTCTATGCGCCGCTGGTCTCCGACTGGCGCAACTTCGGCAGCTGGATGGAAGACGGCGCCAAGACCGCAACCGAGCGAGCGAGCGGCATTTGGAAAGACACCCTGGCGCGTTATGTCACGCCCAAACGGGACCCCGCGATCCTCGAGGCGCTCGACGCGCACGTGGATCGGCGCACTGCCGAAGGCGGCGCGCCCCCCGTCACCTGAACCCGGGCATTTGCCGCTTCGGTCGGGAAGTTCCGTCCGAGCTGATCATGTCGCGTGCGGACACGCCGCCGTCGCGATACCACAAGTCCCGACGGCAGCGGGGACTTAACATGGCGCGCCGACCGAGTGCGTAACGTACCGTGGCTATTCACAAAATACGTGGAGACGGAGATGTCAGAGCCGACCGAGGGCGAATTCGACCTGAATTCGCTCAATGACGAGGAGCTCATCGAGCAGGTTCATGACGACCTCTACAACGGCTTGAAGCCCGAGGTCGAGGAGGCCACGCGGATTTTCTTGAAGCGCGGCTGGTCGGCCGAGCGCACGCTCAATGATGCGTTGGTCGAGGGGATGCGCATCGTCGGCATCGACTTTCGCGACGGTATCCTGTTCGTGCCCGAAGTACTGCTCGCCGCGAATTCCATGAAGGGCGGGATGGAGATCTTGAGGCCGCTTCTCGCGGAAACCGGCGTCGAGCCGATCGGCAAGATCGTCATCGGCACGGTGAAGGGCGACATTCACGACATCGGCAAGAATCTGGTGTCGATGATGCTCGAGGGCGCGGGATTCGAGGTCATCGACCTCGGGATCAACAATCCGGTCGACAAGTATCTGGCGGCGCTCGAGCAGCACAAGCCCGACATTCTCGGCATGTCGGCACTGCTCACGACGACGATGCCGTACATGAAGGTGGTCATCGACACGTTGAAGGAACGCGGGATCCGCAACAACTACATCGTGCTCGTCGGCGGCGCGCCGCTCAACGAGGAGTTCGGCAAGGCGGTGGGTGCGGATGCCTATTGCCGCGATGCCGCGGTCGCCGTCGAGACCGCCAAGGGACTTCTGGCCGCCAAGCGCGCCGGCGCCGCGGCGGCGCACTGACCGGGAGGGCGAGCGCCATGGCACAGAACGGCCAGGGCCTCCTGATCATTGCCTGCGGCGCATTGGCGCATGAGATCATCGCGCTCAAGCGCGCCAACGCCTGGGATCAAGTCGACGTGCGTTGCCTGCCGGCCGAGTTGCACAATCGGCCGGAGCGTATTCCGGCCGCGGTGCGCGCGCTCATCCGCGCCTCGCGCTGCCATTACCGCTCGATCTTCGTCGCCTACGCGGACTGCGGCACCGGAGGGCTGCTCGATGCCGTGCTCAAGGAGGAGGGAATCGAGCGCATTCCGGGCGCGCATTGCTACGAGTTCTTCGCAACGAGCCCGGTATTCGCGGCGCTCGCGGAGGCCGAGCTGGGCAGCTTCTATCTCACGGATTTTTTACTGCGGCATTTCGATCGCTTAGTGATCCGCGGGCTCGGGCTCGACAAGCATCCGGAGCTCTTCTCGAGCTATTTCGGTCAGTACAAGAAGCTCGTGTATCTGGCGCAGGCACCGAGCCCTCGGGCGATCGGAGAGGGCCGTGCGATCGCCGAGCGCATGGGCCTCGAGTATGAATTTCGCGAGACTGGTTACGGCACGCTCGAGGTGGCCCTGCGCTCGGCCGTCGAGCGTGACGAGGCCCGCGCCCGCGCAGCACAGGAGGCCATCGCGTGGCGTCGTTGATAGTCATCTCGTGGCGCGACATACCGACGCAAGTCATCGTCAAGCGCGGCCGCGAGACCGCCAAGGTACAGCTCTCGGCGCGCTTCCAGGAGGCGGTCGATCGCGCGGCGATGCGCGCGGGCAAGGGGAGCTCGGACGCCTACCTCGCCGACTGGCAACGCAGCGCGCCGCGCTCCTGCGGTGATGAGATCGAGGCGGAGGCCGCCGCGGAAGCGGCGCGCCTAGAAGCCAAGTTCAGCGATGAGGACCTCGAGCGATTGATTCGCTCCAAGGGCGTCGCGACTCCGCCGGCCGGGTCTTCCTGATGTACGCCGTGAGATTATGGTCCGTGCGCCACGCGCGCGGCCTGAACGCGTTCTACCGCGCCTTCGAGCGAGGGCTCACGAGCCTGCACGGGGTGTTTCGGGCACTCGGGTATGAGCGCGTCGAGCGGCCGGTGGCGGCGGTCGAGCGAGCGGTGAAGGGCGTGCTGTTCGATTGCCGCATGTGCGGTCAGTGCGTGCTCAGCTCGACCGGCATGTCCTGTCCGATGAACTGTCCGAAAACGCTGCGTAACGGCCCCTGCGGAGGCGTGCGCGATGACGGCACTTGCGAGGTCAAGCCGAACATGAGGTGCGTCTGGGTGGAGGCGTATCGAGGCAGCCAGCGCATCCCGAATGGCGTGCACGCGATGAGCAGAATCCAGTTCGCAGTCGATCAGCGCCTGCAGGGCCGCTCCTCCTGGCTCAAGGTCGTGCGGGACCATCACGCCGAGCTCGCTGGCAAGAGCCCCACCGCTTCCCCGTCGGGTGGCAAGGCGCCTACGCCATGAGATTCGAGGACGAGCCGGTGCCGGGGTATCCCTTGCCGATCCTGCCCGGTCACACCTCGCCCGGGCGCTTCGAGCGCGTGCTGCGCGCCGGCGGCTTCGCGATCACCACCGAGCTTGCGCCGCCCGATTCCGCCGATCCCGAGGATGTGTACAAGCGGGCACGCGTGTTCGACGGCTATGTCGACGCCATCAATGCGACCGACGGAAGCGGCGCGAATTGCCACATGTCGAGCGTCGCGGTGTGCGCGCTGCTTACGCGCGTCGGCTATGCCCCGATCATGCAGATCTCCTGCCGCGACAAGAATCGCATCGCGATCCAAGGCGACATTCTCGGTGGAGCCGCGATGGGTGTCTGCAACATGCTCTGCCTCACGGGCGACGGGGTGCAGGCGGGCGATCATCCTCAGGCCAAGCCCGTGTTCGACCTCGACTGTGTGTCGCTTCTGTCGATCGCGCGAACTCTGCGCGATGAGCATCGCTTCCAGAGCGGGCGCAAGATCACGTTCGCGCCGCGCGTGTTCTTCGGGGCCGCTGAGAATCCGTCCGCGCTACCGCACGAGTGGCGCGCTCAACGCCTCGCCAAGAAGGTCGCCGCCGGCGCGCAGTTCATCCAGACGCAGTATTGCTACGACTTGGCACTGCTCAGAGGCTTCATGGAGCAGGTGGAGGCGCTCGGTCTACTCGGGAAGGTGTTCGTCCTGGCCGGAGTCGGTCCGCTGCGCTCTGCGAAGACCGCCGAATGGATGCGCAAGAACGTTCCCGGCATGCACGTGCCGGATGCCCTCGTCGCGAGGCTCGCGGGCGCTTCCGATCAGGCCCGCGAGGGACGCAATATCTGCGTCGAGCTGATTCAGGCGATTCGCGAGATTCGCGGCATCAGCGGCGTGCACATCATGGCCTACCGTCAGGAAGAATCGGTGGCCGAGATCGTCGATCGCTCCGCTATTCTTCACGGCCGCTCGCCCTGGTATCCCGGGCGCGACAAACCCACCTTCGCTTCTCAAAGGACCGCAACATGACCGACACCGTGATCAGTTCCGCCACCAAGGAAGTCGTCATCGGCTTCGATAGACCCTTCGTGATCATCGGCGAGCGCATCAACCCCACGGGGCGCAAGATTCTCGCCGCCGAGATGGCGGCCGGAGATTTCAGCCGCGTCGAGGCCGACGCGCGCGCCCAAGTCGAGGCGGGCGCTCACATGCTCGACGTGAACGCAGGGATTCCCTTGGCCGATGAGCCGGCGATTCTCGCCAAAGCCGTGCAGCTCGTGCAGTCGATCACCGATGTGCCGCTGTCGATCGACTCCTCGATCGTCGCCGCCCTCGAGGCGGGCCTGAGGGTGTACAAGGGGAAGGCACTGGTCAACTCCGTGACCGGCGAGGAGGAGCGCCTCGAGGCCGTGCTCCCGCTCGTCAAGAAGCACGGCGCCGCGGTCATCGCCATCTCGAACGACGAGACCGGCATCTCGGAGGACCCGGACGTGCGCTTCGCGGTCGCCAAGAAGATCGTCGAGCGCGCGATGGATCACGGTATCCCTGCCTGCGACGTGGTGGTCGATCCGCTGGTCATGCCGATCGGTGCCATCAATCAAGCGGGAGTTCAGGTCATGCGTCTCGTGCGGCGGCTCCGCGAGGAGCTCAAGGTGAACACCTCCTGCGGCGCCTCCAACGTGAGCTTCGGTTTGCCGAACCGCGACGGAATCAACAGCGCCTTCCTCACCATGGCGATGGCGGCGGGGCTCACCTCTGCGATCACCAATCCGATGCACATCGAGGTCATCAAGGCGGTCATGGGCGGCGACGTCATGCTCGGCCACGACCCCGACTGCGCGCGCTGGATCCGGCGCTTCCGCGAAGCCCCGCCGCCGAGCGGCGCCACCGTCGGCGCGAGCCCGGCGACGGCGGGCGAGGCTCAGCGCGGCCGGCGCGAGGGCGGACATCGCCGGCGATCGGCATCGAGCTCGTAACAGGCTAGTCGCATGGCCGCCCGCAATCCCCTCGTCGTGTTCATGCCCTCGGGAAAGCGCGGCAATTTCCCTGTGGGTACGCCGCTTCTGCAGGCGGCCCGCAGCCTCGGCGTGGACATCGACTCGGTGTGCGGCGGCCGTGCGCTCTGTGGCCGCTGCCAGGTGCTGGTCGCCGAAGGCGAGTTCGCGAAGCACGGGGTGTCCTCGTCGAGTGCGAGCCTGACGCCCCTCAGCGAGCCGGAGATGCGCTACTCCAGACGCGCCACGCTTGCCGCGGGCCGGCGCCTGTCGTGCTCGGCCCGCGTGCTCGCCGACGTCGTGATCGATGTGCCCGCGAGCAGCCAGGTGCACCGTCAGGTGGTGCGTAAGGAAGCCGAGGCGCGCGACATCGAGCTCAATCCGGTGGTGAGCCTGCACTATGTGCAGGTCAAGCAGCCGGACATGCACGATCCCTCCGGAGATCTGCGCCGCCTGTTCGCGGCGCTCGAGGCGGAGTGGAACTTGCAGGATCTCACCTGCGATCTGGCCGTGCTGCAGATTCTGCAGCCGACTCTGCGCGCGGGCGCCTGGCAGGTCACCGTGGCGGTGCACGCGCAAAAGCAAATCATCGGAATCTGGCCCGGTTTGCACGAGGCGGCCTTTGGCCTCGCCGTCGACATCGGCTCGACCACGATCGCCGCGCACCTCTGCGATTTGACGAGCGGCGAGGTCGTCGCCTCGGCGGGTGTCATGAATCCGCAGATCCGCTTCGGCGAGGATCTGATGAGCCGCGTCTCCTACGCGATGATGAATCCGGGCGGCGCCGCGCTCATGACCGCGGCGGTGCGCGAGGCCCTCAACGGGCTCGCCGTCGAGGTCGCCAAGAGCGCGGGCGTCTCGCACGAGGACATTCTCGAGGCGACGCTCGTCGGAAATCCCATCATGCATCATCTGATGCTCGGCATCGATCCGGTAGAGCTCGGCGGCGCCCCGTTTGCGCTCGCGACCGACACCTCGCTGACGCTGCGGG
>DATHCO010000219.1:0-4941 GCA_035319505.1 Steroidobacteraceae bacterium
ACATTCATGAATAACCGCGAGAAGGGGCGAGGGCCGCTGGCCGGCGTGCGCGTGGTCGATCTCACGGCGATGGTCATGGGGCCGTATTGCACCCAGATCATGGCCGACATGGGCGCAGAGGTCATCAAGATCGAGCCGCCCGACGGAGACGGCACCCGTTACATATCGGTCGGACCGGTCGCCGGCATGAGCGGCATTTTTGTCAACGTGAATCGCGGCAAGCGCAGCGTCGTGCTCGATCTCAAGTCCGATCCGGGCAAGACCGCGTTGCGCAAGCTCATCGTCGAGGCGGACGTCTTTATCCACTCGATGCGCGCCAAGGCGATTGCCAGCCTCGGCTTCGGTTACGAGGATGTCGCCGCCCTGAATCCGAAGATCATTTACACCAACTGCTATGGATACAGCCGACGCGGTCCCGACCGCGACCTGACCGCCTACGACGATACCATCCAGGCAGAATGCGGATTGCCGGCCGTCCAGCAGATGCTCACCGGCGAGGCGAACTATGTCGGCACGATCATGGCCGACAAGGTGAGCGGCCTGACCGCCCTTTACGCGACGATGATGGCGCTGTTTCATCGCGAACGAACCGGCGAGGGCCAAGAGGTCGAGGTCGGAATGTTCGAGACCATGGCATCGTTCATGCTGGTCGAGCATGCGAACGGCGCTCTGTTCACTCCGCCCTTGGGGCCCGCGATATATCCGCGGGCCGTCGCGCCCAATCGCCGGCCCTACCGCACGCGCGATGGATACATCTCCGCGCTGATCTACAACGACAAGCAATGGTCCACGTTCGTCGAGGCCGTGCGCCCGCCGTGGGCGAGCGATCCTCGCTTTGCCACGCTCGAGCTGCGAGCGCGCCAGATCGATACCGTGTACGGCCTGCTGGCGGGCACTTTCAAGGAGCGAACCACGCGCGAGTGGCTGGAGCTGTTCCGGGCGCTCGGCATCCCGGCGGCACCGCTTCGCACCCCGGATGAGCTCTTCGACAATCCGCATCTGAACGCGGTCGGCTTTTTCGAGACGGTGGATACCCCGTCAGGCCCTGTGCGCTTTCCGGGCGTACCGACCTTTTTTTCGCGCACGCCGGGCGGTGTCGCGGGCGCCGCCCCGCAGCTGGGCGCCGACACGCGTGCAGTGCTCGAGGAGCTCGGACTGCCGGCAACGGCAACGAAGCCCACGGAGGACGGGAAGAGCAAGGACGTGGTCTAGCCTGAATCATTCATGAACAACGATATCTATCACGAGGAGTCGGATAAAGCAGCTGCCCTTCATGAATAAGCCGGGCTAGGCATCGTCGCGCTGGGATCGCTCCGATGCACCCGCCGACACTGCTCAGCGAAACGCCGGGATCACCTCTTTCGCAAAGACTTCCGCATACGGTGCGAACCTCGCGGGCGAAAGTCCCGGCGGATACATCATCATGAAGTGCTCGACCGGCGCCTTCGCGCGCATGGCGTTCAGCATGTCGATGGCTTGATCGGGAGTCAAAATGCGCAAGATGCCGCTCGCCTTGAAGGCCTCGAGCGTCATCGGTGCGAGGAGCGCCCGATCGGCGAAACCCGTGGAGGCCCGATCCTCGTTGAGCCATCGTCCGTACGCATTGTTCACGTAGTGAAAGTAGGGCCCTACCTCGTGCATGGCCTTCTCGGGATCGTGAGCGACGAGGACGAACAATCCCTGGATGCGGATGCGGGCACCGGCCGGATCCTTGCCGAGCGCGCGCAGCTTCTCGAGATAGAGATCACACACTTCCAGGTTGCCGAAGTAGCCGTCGCCGTACTTCGCGGTCCGCTCGAGCGCTTTGTCGGTAAATCCGCCGAGGTAGAGCGGTATGTGCCCGTGAATCGGGGTGGGGATGATCGAGGCATTCTTCAGCGTGAAGTGCCGCCCCGGGTAAGAGAAGGTCTCTCCGGCCCAGAGTCTGCGCACGATCTCGAGGAACTCATCCGTCCTTCGCCCGCGTGAGGAGAAGTCGACGCCGTAGGCGTCCGCCTCGCGGCGGCGATAGCCGATCGCGACGCCCATCTCCAGCCGCCCACCCGACACGATGTCGAGCACCGCACATTCCTCGGCGAAGCGTACGGGGTGGTAGAGCGGCGCGAGCGCGACCGCCGAGCCGAGCTTGAGGGTCTTGGTGCGGGCCGCGATCGCCGCGAGCGCCAGCAGGGGGGACGGCGCATAGCCATCCTCCGCGCCGTGATGCTCGGGCACCCAAGCGCCCTCGAACCCGATGCTCTCGGTCCAGGCGATGAAATCGAGCGTCTCCGCGTAGAGCTGCGCCCACGGCTTCTTCCACTCGCCCGGATTTCTGAAATCGTAGAGATAGCCGAACGTGAGCTTGCTCGTCACGAGCGCCTCCGCGAGGCCTTTAGGAGAACGGGGTGGCCGCTCACGATGCGCAGTCCTCGGATGCGCGGTCCTCGATCGCATCGATGAGGCCCCACTCGAGCGCGCGCTCGGCATTGATTCGACGCCCTGACAGGATCATGAGGCCCGCCCGTTGCCGGCCGATCCGCTTCGGCACCGACACACATCCGCCCGCGCCCGGAACGAGGCCCATGGAAAGCTCGGGAAGTTGAAACCAAGCCTGGCGCGTCGCGGTGAGGCGAGCGGCGAATGCGGCGATTTCGAGCCCTGCGCCGACGCAAGCGCCCTGCACGTGCACATCGAGGATCGAGGCGCGGGGGGCAATGGTGAGCGCCGGAAGCGTGCGGCTTCGAATGAGATGCGCCGTCGCCGGATCGCGCGTCGTACCGAACTCCGCGAGATCCCCGCCCATGCTGAAGACCTCCCCCCGGGCGCGCAGCTTGATCGAGCGCACCTCCGGATCGAGCGCGGCCACCGAGAACACCTCGACAAGTTGGTCGCGCATCGGGCGATCGATGGCGTTTCGCGCTTCGGGGCGGTCGAGCACGAGATAGAGCTCTGAGCCACGCCGCTCGACCAGGAGACTTGCGGCCGGTGACGGCGCACGCGGGCCCGCAACCGCGCCCGCGCCGGTGTGCGCGCCTGCATTCGTGTGCGCGCCCGCACTCGCAATCGCGCCTGCGCGCGCTGTCAGCCAGCGCTGATGCTCCTCGCTCCCCTGGAGGAGGCCATAGCAGAGCGACTCGAATTGCAGCGCCCGATCCCAGGGCAGCCCTTCGAGGCCGCGGAGCAGCTGGGCGGCGACCGCCGCGGCGCGCGGCGCTCGAGCGATCTGGCGCACCAGTGTCTCGACCGAGACGGGCGGCTCGACCACCGCGTCAAGCGCACTGGCCAGCGGATGGCCTGGATCGCCCATGCCGATGAGCGGAAAGGGCGGCAGCGATCCGAGCGGCGTATCCCGAGGGGTCGCTTGAAGATCGACGATGCCCAAAGGCTGCCAGGAGTCGGCCCATGCCGACCCCGGTTGACACGCGCCGCCCACATCGATGAGAAAGTCGCGGATCTGCGCCACTGGTCAGCCGAGGTGCAACGCGCAGCTTCCGCCTGCGCTCGAGACCCGCTGGCGGAACTGGCGCGGCGTTTCCCCCACCGCACGACGGAAGGCATACGAGAAACTGGAAGGCGAGGCAAATCCCAGCGAATAGGCGATGGCCTTGACGCTTTGCTCCGTCGCGAGCAGCCGCTTGGCATTCTCCAGCCGGCTTCGCGCGACGTGCTCGCCGATCGAGCAGCCGCGGCTCTTGCGAAAGCTCCGCGTGAGCTGCCTCACCGACAGCTGGCACAGCCCCGCGAGCTCCGCGAGCGTGGGCGCCTCGCACAGCTCTCGCAGCCGCTCGTCGATCAGCTTGAGGCGCCACGGGGCGAGGCTCCCCAGGGTCGGCGACTCCGGGGCCGACAAGCAATAACGCCCGACCTCGATCGCGAGCTGCGCGGCGATCAGCTCGACCATCACCTCGCGTGCGAATCCCGGATGGCGCAACTCCTGCGCGAGGCGCAGAAGGAGTGCGCGAATGTTCGCATCTTCGATGTCGAGGCCCGCTTTGAGCTGCCGGTCGGTCCAATCGAGCTCGCCGCCGAACCAGGCTTGCATGGCCTCTCGGCGAAGATGGCAGAGAATCGAGGATTGAGGACGGCCGCCGTCGCTCTTGGTGTGCACGGCCTCACCCGGGGGAACGAAAAACACCTCACCGATCCGCTCGAAGTGGTCCGGAGCCCAGCGATCGCGGTAGCACGCACGCGCGTTACGCGGCCGCGGCGTGAGGCACAGATCCAGCCAATACGCCTCCTCCTCGCGCAGGATGTTATCGGCGGGCTCGGTGATGTGGAATCGAACGAGTTGCGCCGTGGCCGCAGGAACGCGAAGCTCCGCCTCCACCGTCATCAGTTCCGCTCTGTGCTCGACCATCTCGGCCCCCCGGCGCCGCTAGGCTGCCACTCCGATCGCCTTGGTCTCCAGGTACTCCTCGATCCCTTCCACGCCCCATTCGCGGCCGATGCCGCTCGACTTGTAGCCGCCGAACGGCAGATCGGGCGCGATGCACATGCCGCCGTTGATCGAGACCGTGCCGGTCCGCAAGCGACGCGCCACCCGCATCGCGCGCTCCGGGTCTGCCGAGACGACCATGCCGCACAACCCGTACTCGCTGTCGTTCGCGATGCGGATCGCATCCTCGTCATCCTGGTACGGAATGACCACCAGCACGGGGCCGAAAATCTCCTCCCGCGCGATCCTCATGTCATTGCGGACATCGATGAAACAAGTCGGCTCGATGAAAAAGCCGCCGCCCTTGTCGGTTCGGACATGGCCGCCGGCGAGAAGCTTCGCGCCCTCCTGACGACCGAGCTCGATGTAGCCCATCACCCGATCGAGCTGCCGCTTGGAGATGACCGGCCCCATCACGTGCGTCGGGTCATTGAAATCTCCCCACTTCGTCGCGTAGCCGGCGTAGGCTTTCTCGAGCGCCGCGACCGCCTCCGGGTAGCGGCTGCGGGGAACGAGCAAGCGGGTTG
>DATHCO010000220.1:0-3826 GCA_035319505.1 Steroidobacteraceae bacterium
AACAAGGTGTAGGCCGGAACCCCGATCACGAGACCGAGAAAGAGCGCACGCAAGGTGGCGTCGCGGCGGCCGACAGCCAAGTCCCGGTTGGTCAGAAATACCCCGAGCAGCGTTCCTGCCGGGCCGGCCGTGAAGAGAACAAGCCCGACGGCGACGCCGACCTGCGCGACGTCCCAGTTCCAGGTTCGCTTGAAGAGCGCGACGTTCCAGAACGCGAGCGCTCCCATGGTGACATTGCAGGCGGAAGCGACGAATAACGTGCCGAACGCACGCCAGCGGCAGCCGATGAAGGAAAGCGCGCCGCGGAATGTCGCGCCTTCGCGACCCGCCATCGTCTCGGTGCGCTCCAACCGCTGCGGCTCGCGTACCGTCAACATGAGGAGCGCGAGCGCAAGCCCAGGCAGCCCGACGAGCACGAAGCACATCCGCCAGGGCTCGAGGGGTCCCAGAAACGGCAGCGAGGAGGAGGGCAGCGATTGGATGTGATGGACGAAGGGACCGAAGAACAGAAACGTCGTGCCCGCGCCCAGGAAGGCACCCGACATGAACAGGCTGATGGCGCGCGCGCGGCGCTCTCGAGGGAAGTAGTCGCTGATCAACGAGACGGAGGCTGGCGCGACCGTCGCCTCGCCGAAGCCGACGCCCAACCGGGTCAAGAGGAGCGGTGCGAAGCTCCTCGCAACCGCGCCGGCGGCGGTCATCGTGCACCAGATGGCAATGCCGACGGCGAGGATCGCCCGGCGGCTCACGCGGTCGGCGAGCCATCCCAGCGGCACGCCCAAGGTGACATAGAAGATGACGAATGCGGGTCCGAGCAAAAGGCCGATCTGAAAATCGCTCACCGCGAGCGCATGCTTGATCGGCTGCACGAGGAGGCTCGGCAGAAAGCGGTCGAGGTAGGAGACGATCTGCGTCAGGGTCAGGAGAGCCGCGACGTACCAGGCGTAGGTCGGCGAGGCCTCGGAGAGGGCGGTGCGATTTGTATCATTCATCAGCCAATTGCAATGGTAGCGCTTTTTGCGGCCGCAATGGTCAGTCGATGGCCGCAGCCTGCTCGAGGCCCGTGATCATGGCGCTGTTGCGTAGATACGCCCGTGCGAGCTCGGGGTCGCTCGCGGTGCGCTGCAAATCCTTGAGCAGGGCACGGCGGCGCTCCGGATCGGTCTCGCGCATGCGGCGCCGATTGCGATCGGCCTGCGCGATGACATGCTCGACCGCTACCGTGCGTCTTTGCCGCACGTACACATCGAGCAACCCCTCGTCGGCGCCTGCCAGTGCACGTACCAGCTTCTCGGTCAGGTTGAAGGCATCGTGAATGCCACCGTTCATGCCCATCCCGCCGCTCGGGCTGTTGAGATGCGCGGCGTCGCCCGCGAGGAGCATGCGCCCCGCCCGATAGGTATCGGCGACCCGCTGGTGGATGCGGTAGGAGCGCTTGTGCAGGACCCGATGCCGCTCGGGAATCGGCGCCGCGTTCTGCAGATGTTGTTCGATCGCATCGTCCGCCATGGCCTCCTCGAGCGTCTGTCCGGGCAGCGGGTAGAACGTGCAGCGCCAGACCTCAGGCAAATGCAAGAGACTGAAGGTGCCGGTGGACGACCAGACATAATTAACGCCGGATAGCCCCTCGAGCGCTCGATCGAAGTCGAAGTCGGTGGTGACGAGGATGATGGTTTCGGGATAGGTCTCACCCTCGAAGCCGATCGCGCAGCTGCGCCGAACGATGCTGTGTGAGCCGTCCGCTCCGATCAGCCAGCTTCCCATGGTGCGCCGCCCGTCACTCTCCAGCCAGACGCCGGCGGCATCTTGTCCGACGGCATCGACCGGCTGACCGAAGCGAATGTCGGCGTGCGGACACGCAGCAAGCCGCGCGAGCAGGAGGCGCTGAAGCTTTTGCTGCTCGCATTGCAGCCGGTAGGGGTGGGCCGTCTCCCCCGCGAGTACGCCGAGATCGAACTCCGCGCGCTCGCCGGTTTCCTGCAAGCGAATCTGCCAGCGAGGCGTTACGAGTCCCTGCGCGACGAGCTCAGTACCGAGCCCGAACCGATCGAGCATGTCGAGCGTCGGCGGATGAAAGGTCGAGGCGCGCAGATCCTCCGGGATTGCCGCATTGGCCTCGAAGAGAATTACCGCCACATCGGCCGATGCGAGGCAGAGCGCGGCGGTGAGCCCGACCGGTCCGCCGCCCACGATCAACACCGGCTTCATGAGCCGGCCAGCCGCTGCGCCCAGCCGCCGTAGAGTCGCGACTCGGACCCAGGCCGCGCCGGGCAACCCGCGATCCGCACGAGCGCCCACGCAAGACACAAATTGGAGGATAGGACGGGCATCTGGCGCGCGGGCTCGAGCGATTCAATGGCGCGCAAGCTCGGCATTCCCGTGCCCGTGAGCAGAATAGCCTCCGCGCCGCGTGGATCGAAGCCGTTCACGGCCTCGATCACCTCCGCAGTGGTATGGGCGTAAATCGGGTGCTGGGGTGCTGCCGGTGGAAGCTCAAGAATCGACGTCACGCTGACACCTCGTCTCTCCCAATGCGCGCGGCAGACATCGGTGAGCCATGAAGGATAGGGCGAGACCAGCGCGATCGCACCGATCCCGAGCGCGCGCAGTGCTTCCTCGACAGCGCCGGCCGCGCTCAGCAGCGGATAGCCCTTGCGCATCCCGATCTCCGACAGCCGCCGCCGTTCCTCCTCGGCGCTCACGCCATAGGAGGAGCCGGTGCAAGCGAAGCCGACGGCTTCGAACGCGACGTCGCCGAACTGATCGACGAGGTCCGAGAGCCGCTCGAGGTAGTCGGCGAGACGCTGCTTGAGCTCACCGCTCGCGCTCGTGAGCCGCGCACAGAGCATGGAGGTGCGCGGCGGGAGGAGAATCCTCATCTCCGGCTCGGCCGTCGGGTTGCCCTGCGGTGTCAAAAGGCCGAACAGTCCGTCGCGACCGTATTCGCGTGCGCTCTCGCCGGTGCTTGCCAAGGTCGTTGCAGGTCTGCTCATATACCCTATTAGTAGAACATAAAGCGAAGCGTCGCGGTCCCCCGCATCACTCTTGGAGCCCCATGTGATGAATGAGTACCAAGTCCCGAGCCGCGTGAGCGCGTACATCGACCACGCGCCGGTGCCGTCGCGCGGCCGCGAGGTCATACCGATCATCAATCCCGCGAACGAGCTCACGGTGAGCGAGCTCGAGGAATCGGATGCGACCCTCGTCGACCGGGCGGTGCGCGCGGCACGCCGCGCGTTCGCCGAGGGTCGCTGGCCTCGCATGGAGGTAGCGGAGCGCCAGGCCATCATGAGGCGCGTGGCCGCACTCATTCGGGAGCATGCCGATGAGCTCGCTTATCTCGAGTGCCTGAGCTCCGGGATCCCGATGCGCCATCTGGCGACGGGGCAGATACCCCGCGCGGCACTGAATTTCGAGTTCTTTGCGGAGTTCATCGGTCAGTCGGCAGGCGAGGTGTACACCCAGGATTCTCGCTACCTCACCCTCGTGACGCGCGAGCCGGTGGGCGTGGCGGCGCTGATTGGCCCTTGGAACGCGCCCCTCGCGCTCACCTCGATGAAGATCGCGGGCTGTATCGCGTTCGGCAATTGCTGCGTCGCAAAGCCCGCGGAGCAAACTCCGCTCGCGGTCGCGCGGCTGATGGATCTCATGGCCGAAGGGGGTGTACCCGCCGGCGTCGTCAACATGGTCTACGGCCGGGGCGCGGTCACCGGCGATGTGCTCGTCCGCCATCCGGACATCGACGTGGTCTCCTTCACGGGTGGTACGGCGACGGGCCGCACCGTCATGGCCGCCGCCGGCGCAGGGCTGAAACCCTGCTCGCTCG
>DATHCO010000221.1:0-3518 GCA_035319505.1 Steroidobacteraceae bacterium
CCCACGAAGGCATTCTGATCGAATGCGTTGTAGTCGTAGTGCCCGGCCCAGGCGGAGCTCATCCGCACCGCCTCGAAGGCGGGAACGCGGTGCGCGAGGACCGGCCAGGCGCGCGCTTCGAAGAGTGCGTAATCGACCTCGAAGTCCTCGGGCGCGACGTCAGGATCGGGCTCTGCCGGAGGCCCGCACAGAAATCGATCGCGCTCCGGCCGAAACCAGAGGCCGGAGGGGTCGATCACCAGGGGACAGTGCGGGATCGCGACGGGACAGGTGAAGACGAATACGCTGCGCTTGCGCGCATAGACCGGCAGATCGATTCCCACGGTCCCCGCCAAGTCGCGCGATCGCGTGCCGGCGGCATTCACGGCGCAGCGGCAGCCGACGGCGCCTCGCTCCTGCAACAATGCCGCCTCGATGCGTCCGTTCCTCGACTGCTCGAATCGGGTGACCCGATCGCGGAGGTACGTGACGCCCGCGCGCTCGTTCGCGGCCCGGAGCGAGGCGAGGAGGGCGTATCCGTCGAACCATCCCTCTCCGCTCAGCGTATCGCAGCCGGCGGCAAGATCCCTGCTGTTGAGCCAGGGGTAGCGCGCCACCAGCGCGCCGCGCTCGCGCAGCGTTGCTCGCACGCCCGCCGCTCGCTGGATGGCGATCCGTTCCTCGAGCACGGATCGACCCGCCGGAGTCGCGAGATACAGGTACGTTGATTCGACGAGGCCCACATTGCCCGGGGCTCCCGCGTGGGCGAACCGCTGCGGCGCCTCGCGCAGGAACTGCATCCCGAACTTCGATAGCGCAATATTGATCGGGGTCGAGAATTGCAGGCGAATCGAGCTTGCCGAGCGCGTGCTCGCCGCTCCGGCGTAGCTCGGGTCAGGCTCCACGACCGCAATGGTGCCGCGGAACTCCGGCAGGGAGTTGAGAAAATAGGCGCAGGCCGAACCCACCGCCCCGCCCCCCGCGATCAGCACATCGACCTGCACTGACAGCTCCTCGCAGGCGCGCGGCGATAGTCGACCGCGCTCGCTGCCCCTAAGCGCGCACTCGCAGATTCTTCGGATCGTACATCGGGGTGAGCGAGCATCGTGCGGATACCTTTGCCCGGGCAAGCTCGATCTCGTAGCGGCCGCTTTGGAGGTACTCGTCGCTGCAGCCATCCGCGTGCGCCACGTAGCCGAGCGCCACTGCGGCCCCCAGGGTATGTCCATACATGCCGGAGGTGACGAAGCCGACTCGCACGCCATCGCGGTAGATCGGCTCGTTGTGATAGACGAGGGGCTCCGGATCATCGAGCAGGAACTGCGCCAGGCGCCGGCGCGGAGGGCCCGCCTCGCGCAGGGCAAGGAGCGCCTCGCGGCCGATGAACCCACCCGGCTTCTTGAAGTCGCAGGTGAAGGCGAGAGCAGCCTCGAGCGGCGTGTCCGCCGGCCCGATGTCGTGCGGCCAATCGCGGTAGGCTTTCTCGATTCGCAAGGAATTCAAGGTGTGATAGCCGCAGTGCTTGAGACCGTGCCCGCGACCCGCCTCGATCAGGGTGTCGTAGACGCCTTGCGCAAAGGAGGTCGGTATATAGAGCTCCCAGCCGAGCTCGCCGACGAAGGTGAGCCGCAGCGCCAGCACCGTGTGGTAGCCGATGCGTACCTCGCGGCAGGCGGCGAAGGGAAAGCCCGCCGCGGAAAAATCGTCGGATGATATCGCCCGGAGCAGCGCACGCGATGCCGGCCCTTGCACGTTGAGCATCGCATAGGCATCGGAGAGATCGCTCACCGTACAGCGGGCTTCCTCCGGAATCAGGTTTCGGATCCAGGCCTCGACATGAGTCTGGGTGAATGCCGCGGTCACGATGAGAAAGCGGTCGCTCGCGAGACGGGTCACCGTGAGATCAGCCTCGATACCGCCTGCCGTATTGAGAAATTGAGTGTACACGCAGCGGCCGACTGCGACATCCACGTTGGCGGTGGCGATGCGATTGAGTACGCGAGCGGCATCTCGACCGGACACGAGGAGTTTCGCGAACGAGGATTGCTCGAAGAGGCCGACACGCTCGCGCACGGCGGCGTGCTCCTCGGCGTTGTTGGTGAACCAGTTCTGGCGGCCCCAACCGTACAGGTAGGCAGCTTCCTGCCCCGGGTGCGCGTACCAATTCGGGCGCTCCCAGCCCGCCGATTCGCCGAAGCATGCCCCGGCGGCTGCGAGCCGGTCGTGGAGCACGCTTTTCTTGACGCCCCGGGCCGTGGTCGGCTGGCGAAACGGCCAGTGGTCCTGGTAGCCGATCCCGAGGGTCTCGACGACGCGGTCTTCGAGGTAGCGGTTGTTGTCCTGCCACGCATGAGTGCGACGAAGGTTCACCGTCCACACGTCCATGGGCGCGCAGCCCTCGACGATCCAGTGCGCCATCACCATGCCGACTCCGCCGCCGGAGAGGATCCCGAGCGAATTGAACCCAGCCGCCACAAAGAAGTTCTTGAGGTTGGGCGCCTCACCCATGAGGTAGTTGTGATCCGCGGTGAAGGATTCGGGTCCGCAGAACAGGAGCTTGATGCCGGTCTCGAGGAGGCAAGGCACTCGACGCATCGCCTTCTCGATGTGCGGGGTCATCCGCTCCCAGTCGGGGGGTATCTCGCCGAAGCGAAAATCATCGGGGATTCCCGCCGTGCCCCAGGGCTTCGCCGTCGCCTCGAACAAGCCGAGCATGATCTTGCCGGCCTCCTCGCGGATGTACGCGGAGTTGCCCGGATCTCGCAGGATCGGCAGCATCGGATGGACGCCCGGCACGGGCTCCGAGATCAGGTAATAGTGCTCGCAGGCTTGCAGCGGCACGTTGACACCGGCCATGCGGCCGATTCCGCGAGCCCACATTCCGGCGCAGTTGACGACGAACTCCGCGGCGATCTCTCCCCGATCCGTACGCACGCCGCGAACGCGGCCCTCGTGACTCTGGATCCCGATCACCCGGGTGTTCTCGAAGATCCGCGCACCGCCGAGCCGTGCCCCTTTCGCAAGCGCCTGGGTCACATCCGTCGGATTGACCCGTGCGTCGTTCGGGAAATAGAACGCCGCCTTCAAGTCCTCAACCTGAGCGAGGGGCCACATCTTCTTGACTTCGGAGGGGCTCACCTCGTGCGCCTCGACGCCGAAGCAATGCGCCATGTGAACTCCGCGGCGCATCTCTTCGGCCTTATCCGCGGTCATCGCGAGCTGGATCGAGCCGCAGCCGATGAGGCCGGTCGCCTGGCCGGTCTGCGCTTCGAGCTTGCGGTACAGGTCCTGGGAGTATTTCGCAAGCCGGGTTTGTGTCTCCGTGTCACGGAGCGAGGTCAAGAGCCCCGCGGCGTGCCATGTGGTTCCCGACGTGAGCTGCGCACGCTCGAGGAGTACCACGTCTCGCCAGCCGAGCTGGGTGAGGTGATAGGCGACCGAGCAACCGCTCACCCCACCGCCGATGATCACGACGCGCGCCTCAGCCGGTAGGTTCTAGTCGGTCATAGGATGCCTGCTAGTTTCGATAACCGCCGCGG
>DATHCO010000222.1:0-4958 GCA_035319505.1 Steroidobacteraceae bacterium
TGAGGAAGTGGTGAAGCTGGGTGCGGGCCTCTCGGTGGAGGCGCGCCCGCGCGCGACCTGTGCGGTCTGCTTGGTGCAGGACTCGGCGGCGTACTGGGCGCATGTGGGCGACAGCCGGGTCTATCAGATCCGGCATTCTCAGGTGCTGGAACGCACCCGCGACCACAGTCACGTCGAGGTGCTGCTGCGCGAAGGCTTGATCACCGAGGCGGAAGTTCACGGCCACCCGATGCGTAACTACGTAGAGTGCTGCCTCGGAGGCGACGCGGCGCTTCCCGAGATGACCATCTCGACGCGGCGGCGCCTGAAACCGGGCGACGTGCTGCTGCTGTGCACGGACGGATTGTGGGCGAACTTGAAGGACCAAGACATCGTGCGCTTCGCCCAAGCCTCGGGCAAATCCTTGCGGGACAGTCTGACCGAGCTCGGTACGCAAGCGGTCGCCGCCTCCGCCCCTTACAGCGATAACACCAGCGCCGCGGCGCTGCGTTGGCGGGCTGCATGAGCGTGCGCCCGAGCGGCCGCGAGCCCGGGGAGCTGCGCCCGCTCTCCTTCGTGCGCGGCTACGCCGCTCATGCCGAGGGCTCGGTGCTGGTGGGATTCGGCGCGACCCGCGTGCTTTGTACCGCCAGCATCGAAGAGGGAGTGCCCTCGTTCCTGCGCGGCACCGGCCAGGGATGGGTGACGGCCGAATACGGCATGGTGCCGCGGGCGACTCACACGCGCACCGCCCGCGAGGCGGCGCGCGGCAAGCAATCGGGCCGCACCCAGGAGATTCAGCGATTGATCGGCCGCTCGCTCCGTGCGGTGGTCGATCTGAAGGCTCTGGGCGAGCGCACCGTCACCATCGATTGCGACGTGCTGCAAGCCGATGGCGGCACGCGCACCGCGGCGATCACCGGCGGCTATGTCGCGCTCGCCGATGCCGTCGATACGCTGATTGCGAAGCGAGCGATCGGCGCAAGCCCCCTGCACGGGCAGGTGGCCGCCGTCTCGGTGGGTATCTACCGCGGCGTCGCCGTTCTCGATCTCGATTATGCCGAGGACTCGAATGCGGAGACCGACATGAACGTAGTGATGAACTCGGGCGGCGCCTTCGTCGAGATTCAGGGCACCGCCGAGGGACACGCGTTTCGCCGCCATGAGCTCGATCGCTTGCTCGACCTTGCGACCCAGGGGATCGCCCGATTGCATGAAGCACAGCAAAGCGCCCGCGCCACGTAAAACGCTGGTGATCGCGACGGCCAACTCCGGAAAGCTGCGTGAATTTCGCGTCCTCCTCGCAGGGTTGCCGTTCGACCTCCTCGCCCAGGCCGAGCTCGGCGTCGTGGCGCCCCCCGAAACCGGGACCACCTTTCTCGACAATGCACTCTCGAAGGCGCGGCATGCGGCGAGGCTCACCGGGACGGCGGCGATTGCCGACGACTCGGGTCTGGAGGTCGATGCGCTCGGCGGGGCCCCCGGCGTGCACTCGGCCCGCTATGCCGGGGCGGGCGCTGATGAGGCGGCCAATAATGCCAAGCTCGTCGCGGCGCTCGAGGGGGTTCCCATGCCTTCTCGGCGTGCGCGCTATCGATGCGCGCTGGTCTACCTCGAGGGACCTTCGGACCCCTCCCCGACGATCGCCGAGGGCCTCTGGGAGGGCTACATTCTCGATAAGCCGCGAGGTAGCCGCGGGTTCGGTTACGACCCGTATTTCTGGCTGCCCGAGCTCGGCGCGACTGCGGCGCAGCTCGAGCCCGAGGAGAAGAATCGTCTGAGCCATCGCGGGGCGGCAATGCGCGCGCTGCATCGACAACTTGTGGCGCGCACGTGAGCGATCCCGGCCCGGAAATCCCGCTCGCTCTTTACGTGCACATGCCGTGGTGCGTACGCAAGTGTCCGTACTGCGACTTCAATTCCCACCCGCTGAGCGCGAATGCACCGCCCTCAGGCTACATCGATGTCCTGATCCACGACTTCGACACCGAGCTGCCGCTCATCGAGGGTCGCGGGCTCGAATCGGTGTTCTTCGGCGGGGGTACTCCGAGTCTCTTTAGGCCCGATGAGCTCGCACGCCTGCTCGAGGCGCTCAAACGGCGGATTCGCCTTGCCGAGGGCGCTGAGATCACCCTCGAGGCCAATCCCGGCACGATCGAGCGCGGCCGCTTCGCTGGCTATCGCGAAGCCGGCATCAACCGCGTATCGCTCGGTGCGCAGAGCTTTGCGGCGCCATCGCTCGAGCGCTTGGGACGCATCCACCGGCCGGAGGATACGTTCCGGGCGGTCGAGGAGCTGCGCACGGCGGGGATCGACAACTTCAACTTGGATTTGATGTACGCCCTGCCCGAGCAGACTCTCGCCGAGGCCCTCCACGACGTGCGCGCGGCGTGCGAGCTCGAGCCGACTCACATCTCCCACTATCAACTCACGCTCGAGCCCGGGACCGTGTTTCACGCCCGGCCGCCGCCGTTACCGGACGAGGATGCCGTGTTCATGATGCAAACCGAATGTCAGCGCGTGCTCGGCGCCTACGGCTTCGAGCAATATGAAGTCTCCGCCTATGCGCGAGCAGGGGCACGCTGCACGCATAACCTAAATTACTGGCTGTTCGGCGACTATGTGGGCGTGGGGGCCGGCGCCCACGGCAAGCTCACGATGGCAGTGCCGGACCACATTCTGCGAACCGAAAAGCCCCGAAGCCCCCGGGACTACCAGGAGCGTGCGAAGACCCCGACCGTGAGCGAGGGATACGCGAGCTTGGGTGAGCGCAGGCGAGTCAAGCCCTCGGAGCTGCCCTTCGAGTTCATGCTGAATGCGCTACGACTCGATGAGGGATTTGCGATGCCCGATTTCGAGCGCCGAACCGGGCTCTCATCGAGCGTGCTAGAGCCTGCGCTCGGCAAGGCTGCCGCGCGGGGCCTGCTCGTGTCGACCGCTCGCGGATGGCGAACAACGGAGCTCGGCAGAAGGTTCCTAAACGACGTGCAAGCGGGTTTTCTCGAATGAGCTTATACACATTGTCGGCCGCCTCCTACGCTGAGCGGCACCTACAGCACATTGCAATTATGTTAGGTCATGAGCAACGCATAAGTTATTGAAGTAACTATATAAAGTTGGTTGTTTATTTTTTGATCAAATTAACATTTATGCGTATTTCAGCCGTATGAAAGCTCCGGGATATGCCCCGTCCACAGACTTATCCACAGATATTGTGGACAAAGCACAACCGCTTTGAAGAGCCTTGTCGGGCGTTCCCTGCAGGGCTTGTCCAGCGCTTGTTGAGCCGTGCGCTTTGAGCTAAGGTACGCGGCCCTGTTCTTACGGGCAGGCCGATCGGCGTGGCGATGTCCTTCCTTGAAATCCCTGTCTCGAGGACCCATCGATTCTGCCTTGAGACATGAGGACTTGAAGCAATGAAAGCCGGCATTCATCCCGAGTACCACGACATCACCGTGACCTGCACTTGCGGTAACACGTTCAAGACGCGCTCGACGATCGGTCGCGACTTGCAGGTCGAAGTGTGCTCGAACTGCCATCCCTTCTATACCGGCAAGCAGAAGATCGTCGACACCGGCGGGCGTGTCGACAAGTTCCGCAAGAAGTACGCGGCCTCCGCCAAAGCCTAGTTGTAGTAAAGCCTAGTTGTAGTTGAGAGTGCCGGCGCGGTCGGCATGCCGCGGGCTCAAGAGTTGCATTTCCGTGCCGAGATCCCGAGCTCGAGTGCTCGCGTGCGAGAGGCGGTCGAGTGATTCCATCGACGTCGTCGCGCGAGCGCCGCTTCTCGCCGTTCCGCGCGCTGAGCGCGACCTATGCGCTTGATTCCGCTGGACGGCCGTGCAAGGCTTCCAGGCACTGTTAAATGCAAGGCAACGCGCGACATGAGCACGAAATACGAGCTGAAGAACCTCACCACCGGCAAAATCGCACAGCTCACCGCGCGGTCCGGAACGCTCGGACCCGAGGCGCTCGATATCTCGCATCTCATCCAGGACATGGGGATCGTGACCTACGATCCCGGCTTCATGGCCACGGCCAGCACCGAGAGCAAGATCACCTACATCGATGGCGATGCGGGGGTGTTGCTGTACCGGGGTTATCCCGTCGAGCAGCTGGCCGAGAAGTCGAGCTACCTCGAGGTTGCGAACCTCTTGATTTATGGGACGCTCCCCACCAAAGCACAGCTGCACGCATTCGAGACCTCGATTCTGCGGCACACCATGGTGAACGAGCACCTGCTGCGCTTCTTCGGAGGGTTCCATCACGATGCTCATCCGATGGCCATGGTCGCCGCGGCGGTTGCCTCGATGGCCGCCTTCTATCATGACACCACCGATATCAATGATCCGCGGCACCGGGAAATCTTCGCGCATCGCATCATCGCCAAATTGCCCACCATCGCCGCGGTGGCCTACAAGCACACGCTGGGTCAGCCATTCATCTATCCGCGCAACGACCTGCGTTACTGCTCCAACATGCTCAACATGTTCTTTGCGGTCCCCTGCGAGCCTTACTCGATCGATCCGGTGGCGGCGGAGGCGCTCGACCTTTTGCTCATTCTGCACGCCGATCACGAGCAAAACGCGAGCACTTCGACGGTGCGCTTGGCGGGCAGCACCGGCGCAAACCCTTACGCGGCGATCTCCGCGGGAGTATCGGCCCTGTGGGGCCCGGCACACGGCGGTGCGAACGAAGCCGTGCTCGATATGCTGGACGGCATCGGGACCGCGGCGAACATCGGCAAGTTCCTGGCGCGCGTGAAGGACAAGAACGAGAGCGTGCGCTTGATGGGCTTCGGCCATCGGGTCTACAAGAACTTCGACCCTCGCGCGAAGCTCATTCGCGAAATGTGCTACCGCGTGCTCGAGAAGCTCGGGAAGTCCGATAATCCGATGTTCGAGCTCGCGCTCAAGCTCGAGGAGATCGCGCTCAAGGACGAGTACTTCGTGTCGCGCAAGCTCTACCCGAACGTGGATTTC
>DATHCO010000223.1:0-13006 GCA_035319505.1 Steroidobacteraceae bacterium
GCCGCTGCCGCACACCTTGCCGACGGTCATGCCCGGCACCCTGTCCGGCAACCCGGCGCGTATCAACGCCTGGCGCGCCGGATTCTGGCCCACGCCGGCGGTGAGCACCTGGCCCATAATCACCTCCGAGATCTGGCTGCCGCCGACGCCCGAGGCTGCCAGCAGAGCCTTGATGACGTGAGCACCGAGGTCGGCGGCGGCGACCTTGGCAAGCGATCCACTGAATTTGCCCACTGCCGTTCGCAATGCAGCCGTGATAACGACGTCGTTCATGAGTTCCCCCATCGCCGGATCCAGTCAGCCCTCACCTCACCGCTCGCGGCGCGTCGCCGCGACCGGCACCTATCTTTGGAACACGTATTCTCCCGGAGCATCGCAGATCGCCGGGAACCCCGCCGCTTCGGAACCGAGGGGCGGCGCAGCCACTCGATCCGCCGTCGAGTGCCGAACCAGCCACTGCTCCCACGCCGGCCACCACGAGCCTTGCTGCGGGGGGGTGGACTCGAGCCAGGCTTCCGGCGAGAGGTTCTCCTCGGCATCGAGCCAGGTTCGCACCCGATGTCGACGGCGAGGATGCACCGGACCGCTGACGATGCCGGCGTTGTGGCCGCCCGAGGTCAGAAGGAACGTGTAATCCGTGGACCGCGTCAGGCCCCTGACCTTGTACACGGATCTCCACGGCGCTACGTGATCGGTCTCCGTGCCCACGACGAACATCGGCAGGCGAATGGCGGTCAGGTCGATCCGGCGTCCCTCCGCGAGGAACTCGCCGCGCGCGAGCGCATTGTCGAGGTACAGCTCGCGCAGGTACTCCGAATGCATCTTGCAGGGCATGCGTGTTCCATCGGCGTTCCACGCCATGAGGTCGTTCGGCGATTCGCGCTTGCCGCGCAGATACGTGTTGACGGCCGGCGCCCACAGCAGTTCCCGCGAGCGCAGCAGCGCGAACGCCGCGCCCATCTGCTCGCTTTGCAGGACGCCGGCCCGGTTCATCACCGCCTCCAGCATGTCGAGCTGGCTCGGGCTGATGAACACGGAGAGCTCGCCCGCTTCGCTGAAATCCTGCTGGGCCGCGAGCAGCGTTACGCTTGCGAGCCGTTCGTCGCCCTGCGCGCCGAGCACCGCCGCGGCGATCGAAAGCAGAGTCCCGCCGATGCAGTAACCGACCGAATGGATCTTGCGTCCCGCGACGATGTTCGCCACGGCATCGAGCGTGTCGCGGATACCGAGTCGCAAGTAATCGTCCATGCCGAGTCCACGGTCGCTTGCGGTCGGATTCTTCCACGACACCATGAAGACGGTGTGACCCTGCGATACCAGATAGCTCACCATGGAATTGCTCGGCGAAAGATCGAGTATGTAGTACTTCATGATCCAGGCCGGAATGATGAGTATCGGCTCGGCATACACCGTGGGCGTTGCGGGCGCGTACTGGATGAGCTCGACGAGCTCGTTGCGCAGGACCACCTTGCCCGGCGTCGTCGCCACGTCGCGGCCCACGACGAACCTGTCGGCGCCGCTCGGCCCCTTGCCCTCCAGGGTGCGCTGGATGTCCTCGAGCCAGTTGCCGAAACCGCGCACCAAGTTCTCCCCGGCCTCGCGGCGCGTCTCATCGAGCAGCTCCGGGTTGGTGGCAAGATAGTTCGCGGGCGACAGCGTCTCGAGCGCGTTGCGAGCGACGAAATCGAGGGTGCGCTCAGTCTCCGGGGCGACACCGGGCACGTTGGACCATGCCGTCTGAAACCAGTCGACATAGTTACGGTACGCATGTGCGTAGATGTTAAACGGCCACCTGGACCACGCTTCGCCGCCGAAACGAGCGTCGCCGGATCGGGCCGGCGAGATCGGCTCGCCCGCGCTCGCCCGCAGCGCGAAGGACCAACTGTCGAGCGCCTTCGCGACCGCGTCCTGCATGATCTCGAGCTGCTTCGGGGGCTCCTTGGCGATGTTGAGGTACCAGTCCCACCACGCGTTCACGTACACATCGGGAGCGAGGCCGCCCGTAACGGTCGCCAACTGCTCGCGGATCGCGCGTGAGAGGTCGCCAGAATCGGGGGGCGGTGAGTTGTCTTGGACACGAGAGTTATCGTTCACTTCGCCACCATCCGGGACGCACTTGGTCCCAGGGCGCTATTCTATCAAGTTCGGAGGGGTGCCCTGCGGCACCCCTCCTGCACAGGCTCTTTAGCTCGCCTTCTTCTTCGCTTCTCCGGTGATTTTCGTCACGGTCTCGCTCACCGCATCGCTGATGCCGGTCTGGGCATCGGTCGCGAGCTTGACGAACTCCTGGGCACGCGCGCGCAGCTTCTCACTGAGCGCCGTGGTAAGTTCCACTTGCTTGGAGACATACTCCGCCGGCGTGTGCGCATCCAGAGCCACCTTGGCTTGCGCCAGGCTCCACTCCAGATAATCACCGGCGACCGCATACTGATATCGGCCGACTCGGTCCAGGGCCTTGATGCCCTCCTGCTGCACCTTGATCGCGGGTGCAAAGGCGGTGCGATAGCTGTCGAAAATGGTCTTCGGATCGAAAAATGATGTCTCGCTCATGTTGACTCCTTGCAGGTTGGGTAAAGCTTTTCCTATGTGAAACGATTATACGGGCTTTTGTATGCATTGCAAGAAGAATTGTCAAACGGATGGTGCTCTAATAACTAATTGTTATATAATAATTTTATTTGAATATTCACAAAACTATCAGACAGATACTCTTGCATCGCAAGAGATATGGATTCGATCCTTCACACGCGCGATACTTTCTGCTGCTGCAGTCGGGGAGAGTTGAGGTGAGTGATGTCGGCGATCCTCCGTCACATCCGATCTCTTGAATCCTATCTCGAGAGAAGTGGCATTCGGCTGGTGCGCACGGCGTTACCCGAATGGGTGCACGGCGAGCTCTTCCGCGATCTCATCATGCTGCACGCGGACTTGAATCCCGAGCAGCAACTGCACGCGCTGGTCCACGAATTGACGCACTGGCTGGCGCACCGAGACGCCGACCCGCGCCCCGCCGGTGCGCCCTCGACGATCTACGAATACGAAGCCGAGGCCGTGGAAGCGCTGGTGATGGCACGACTCGGCCTCACCACGCCGAGCTGTGCGGTCGATCACGCCGCAGAGGACGGGCCGACCGACTCGCTGCTGTCATCCTCGGTGACACGCGTCGAATTCACCGCCTCGAGGATCTGCCAAGCGCTCGGTGTCGAGCAAGGTGGACGGGCGCTAGAGCCGCAGTCCCCCGTCTACTTCGAGACAGCGGCCGGTGAAGAAGTCGTTCTCGAAAATAAAGAGCACGGCGTGCGCGATTTCCTCGGGTAGTCCCAGGCGCTTGAGCGGCACCGGCGCGGTCAACTTGTTCAGGATCTCGGGGCGCATGGAAGAGAGAATGTCGGTGTGCGTGAAACCCGGTGCTACCGTCCCTACGCGAATCCCGTAGCGGGCGAGCTCCTTGGCCCACACCACGCCCAGCGATTCGACTCCGGCCTTGGCCGCGCTGTAATTGCTCTGCCCCGCATTGCCTACGCGAGAGATGCTCGAGATGTTCACGATTACCCCGCCGTTGCCGCTCTCGATCATGTGCGTGGCCGCCTCACGTGCGCAAAGGAAAACGCCGGTGAGATTGACGTCGATGACTGCGTTCCACTGCTCCATCGTCATGCTGCCGACCACCGCGCCGTCCTTGACCTTGACCAGCAAGCCGTCGCGCACGATGCCGGCATTGTTCACCAGGCCGTCCAGGCGGCCGAAGTCGGTCGCGACGCGCGTCATGGCGGCCGACACGTCGCTTTCCTCGGCGACGTTCACGCGGTATTCGCGCGCCTGTACGGACTTCGCCCGGCACTGACCCGCGCTCTGTGCCAGATCGGCGGAATTCAAATCGAAGAGTGCGAGATTCGCTCCGCGATCCGCCAGCCGCAATGCAATGGCTCGACCGATGCCCCGCCCCGCACCCGTCACCACGACTGTTTTGCCACGAAGCTCCATGTAACCTCACTTAGACTTCTTGCGGACATTCTCGGACTTGCCGGTGCTCGTGCGATTCGCGGATTTGGATGGCGCCGCAGAGGATCCGGCATCGGAACCCGTGCCGGAAGGAGCCGCAGTCGAGCTCGCGCCGGCACCGGCAAAAGCACTCCGCGTGGCGGCGCGCATTTGCTCCCACATCTCCATGTTCTTGCGCGCGAGCTCGGTCAAAGGCGCGAACGGCGTCTGCAGGGCCTTGGCCATTTCCGACTGCATCGCCTCTTGCTGCCGCAGCATGGCCGTAAACGCCTGCTCGAGGTAGCGGCTGAGCAGCGCTTGCATCGGACCGCCATAGAAGCGGATGATCATTTCGAGTAACTCGGCGCCCAGGACCGGCATGCCGAACTGCTCTTGCTCGGAGATGATCTGCAAGAGCACCGAGCGCGTCAGGTCCTCGCCTGACTTGTCATCGATTACCTTGATTCGCTCACCGGCGACAATGAGCTGCCTGAGATCATCGAGCGTCACATGGCGGCTGGCGGTGGTGTCGTAAAGCCGACGATTTGAGTATTTGCGTATGAGGCGTTCTTGTTGCATGGTCTCGAACCGCGTTCGCATCCTAAACCAACCTTTCGCAATGCACAACTCGCGCGCTGACGAACCGCTCTTACCACTGCGAACTGTTTCATGATGGATCCCATAAAAACAATGTCTTACAACACAATTGCTGAGTCACGAATGCGACCTTTTGCACGCCTACGATTTTTTTGCGTTGCATACGAGGGCTGGTGCCGTGGAATTTGATCTCTGGCGCCATTGGCAAGCTCTCGCAGCGCTCGCCATGGCGAGCGCGCACGCCCCCGAGAGCGGCTCCGCGCGCGCTACCGATGGCTTCGCGCCGCTCATGGACGCCGCTCAGCGTTTCGCGAGTGCCGCAGGCAGCTTCTTCGACGGCGGCAGCACGGGCTCGACCAACGCGGCGCAGGCTTTTGGGAATTTCCTGCGTGATCAATTTACCGACCTCTATCCGCTGCCCTGGCTTAAGGGATTTGCTGCGCCCTCCGCGGCGGCGGCCTCTGCTCCGCTCGAGGCACCTGCACTTGGCTTGACGCGCGAGCATCAAGAGCGCGCCCAGCGAACGGCCGAGGCGTGGCAGCGCCTCGTCGAGGCGCAGCGCCGGCTGCAGCGGCTGTGGTCCGATACGCTGCGCGAGGCGGCCGCCGCCTTCGTGTCGCGCCTCACGCCTCAGGCGCCTTCCTCGAGCGCCGAATCGCTGAATCGCCTCTACGATGCCTGGATCGATTGTGCGGAGGAGGCCTATGCGCGCATGGCGCACAGCGAGCCGTTCAGCGACGCGCTAGCGGAGTGCGTGAATGCGAGCAGCGACTGGCGCCGGGAGACAAGTGCCACTATCGAGCAGTGGGCAAAACTGCTCGATTTACCGACGCGCAGCGAGATCAACACGCTGGCCCTGCGGCTGCGAGCCGCCGAGGGAGAGCTCGCATCGATGCGCGCGCAGCTCGAGGCGGCCGCGCCGCACTCCCGTGAGCACGGAGCGGCGCGTGCGGACGGACAGCCGGCCGAGAGCCGCCCGCGCGCAGATCGCCGGTCGCGTGCAGATCAGCCCGCGCGCCAGGATCGGCAGACGCGCACCGTAGCCCCTAAGACGCGACGCCGCGCTCGGCGCGGCAAGGCAAGGCCGTGAGCAGTGTCGATCTGTACGCAGCGCTCGTGGCGGCGCGCCACTGCGCCCCCGGCTGCTCCGCCAAGGAAGAGGTCTGGCGCTCGGGGAAGATGAGCCTCTACCGCTACAGCCCGATCGCCGAGCCGACCAGCGAGGTGCCGCTTCTCATCGTCTATGCGCTCATCAACCGCCCATACATGATGGATCTGCAGGAAGATCGCTCGCTCATCCGTGGCCTGCTCTCTCAGGGCCTCACGGTGTATCTGATCGACTGGGGCTACCCCGACGGAGCGGATCGTTTCACCACCCTCGCCGACTACATCGAGGGTTCGCTGCTGCGCAGCGTCGAGGAGATCTCGAGGATCCACCGCTGCAATGCCCTCAATATCCTCGGTGTCTGCCAAGGCGGCGTGTTCAGCCTGTGCTTCGCCGCTCTGCATCCCGAGAGGGTACGAAATTTGATCACGATGGTCACTCCCGTGGACTTTCATACCTCGGACGACTTGCTGTCGAAGTGGGTGCGCAAGATCGACGTGACCGCCTGGGTCGGGAATGGCAACGTCTCGGGGGATACTCTCAATCGATTATTCCTCTCGCTGATGCCGTTTCGCCTGACGCATCAGAAATACGTGGAACTCCTGCGGGGGGGCGCCGATCGGGCGCGCATCGAGAACTTCATGCGCGTCGAGCGATGGATCTTTGACAGTCCCGATCAGGCGGGGGCTGCCTTCCGTGAGTTCGTGGTGTGGTTCTATCAGGAGAACCGACTTGCGCGAAACCAGCTCAAGATCGACGGCCGCCCGGTGGATCTCAAGACACTGCGGCAGCCGATACTGAACCTGATCGGCAGGAGGGATCATCTCGTGCCGCCCGCCTCATCGGCCGCGCTGCAACGGCTCACGGGAAGCCATGACTTCACCACGCTCGAGCTCGATTTGGGGCATATCGGCATGTACGTGAGCGCCCGCGCTCAGCGCGAGGTACCGCCGGCGATCGCTCGCTGGCTCGCCGAGCGCTGACGAGACTCGCGTGTCGCCCGTGCGGCTCGTTACATGTACACGCCGCCGTTGACGTTGATCTGCTGACCGGTGATGTAGTCGCCGTCGGCCGCCAGGAATAGCACCGCCTTGGCGATCTCCTCGGGGGTCGCGAAGCGGCCCATCGGAATGCGCGCGAGGATCTGCGTTTGCACGTGCTCGGGCACCTTGGCCAGCATCCCAGTCTCGGTAAATCCCGGCGCGAGTGAGTTGCAGGTGATGTTGTATTTGGCCAATTCGATCGCGGCCGTCTTGGTGAACGCAATGATCCCGCCCTTGCTCGCCGAGTAGTTGGCCTGACCGAAATTGCCCGCCTGGCCGACGAAGGAGCTGATATTGATGATCCGGCCGTACTTCTGATCGATCATCATCGGCATGGCGGCGCTCACCCCGAAATAGCACGCGTTGAGATTCGTGTTGAGCACCGCGAGCCAGTCCTCATCGGTCATCTTGCGCAACGTCTTGTCGCGCGTGATGCCGGCGTTGTTCACCAGAATGTCGAGCCGCCCCCAGGTCTGCTTGATCTTGTCGATCATCGTATTCCAGGTCGAGCGCTCTCCGACATTGCCCTTCAAGAGCAGCGTCGCGCGATCCATCTTGCGCAGCTCTTCCGCCAGGGAGACCGCATCCTCCTCGCTCGACTGGTAATTGATCGCGACGTCCGCACCCTCGCCGGCCAGAGCTTTCACGATGGCGCGCCCGATGCCGCGCGCTCCCCCGGTGACCAATGCTTTGCGCCCTAGTAGCTTGCTCATCTTGTCCCCCTTGTAATTGGCCGGTTGACGCCCGAATTGTGAATCGATCGGCGATCCGTTTGCCTGAATTCTGCTCCACTCCACTGCGGATGTCTGCCCCGGCCAAAATAAGTATTTTCCGTATGGCCCCTGGTGCGCGACACTGGCAGGCATGGAACGTCGCACCGTCGGATCGGACGATTCACCTTGCCCACCGGGACCCCTCGCCGGCGTCCGGGTGCTCGACCTGACGCGAGTGTTGTCCGGGCCCTACTGCACGGCCCTGCTGGCCGACCTCGGAGCCGAGGTCGTGAAAATCGAATCGCCGCGAGGCGACGAATACCGCCGGATCGGTCCTTTCCGCATGGGCGAGAGTGCCCTCTTTCAGCTCGTCAACCGCAACAAGCAAAGCGTCGTGCTCGACCTCAAGCAGGCCAGCGATCGCGCCCTCGCCCAACGCCTCGCTGCGGCGGCCGACGTCTTGGTGGAGAATTTCAGGCCGGGCGTCGCAGAGCGCCTCGGGCTCGGCCATGCCGAGTGCACGAGGGCTAACCCACGCTTGATCTACGCGAGCATCTCGGGCTTCGGTCAAGACAGCCAGGCGAGGGACTTGCCGGCCTTCGACCTCATTGCGCAGGCTCTGTCCGGTCTCATGGCGATGACCGGCGCTCCTGAGGGACCGCCCATGAAGGTCGGGGAGTCGGTCGGGGATCTCTGCGCCGGGCTTTTCTGCGCGTGGGCCATCGGGGCGGCGCTCTTTGAGCGCACCAAAACGGGTCGCGGTCGGCGCATCGACGTCGGAATGGTCGATTCGCTTGTAGCCCTGTTGCCGACTGCGGTCGCGCAGTGGATGTGCGGTCAGGCACCCGTTCGCACGGGCAATCGGCATCCGATCTCCACGCCCTTCGGGGCATTCAAGGCGTGCGATGGCTACGTGGTGATCTGCGTGCTCGATCAATCTCAATTCGCTCGGCTCGCCGAGTGCATGGGTCGAGGGGAGCTCGCGAGCGATCCGCGCTTCGCGAGCGATGCGCTGCGGACCCGATTCGAGCCGGCATTGACGGGCATGCTCGAGGAGTGGCTCGCGCCGCTCTCGGTTGCGCAGGCGCTCGAGCGGCTTCGCGAGGCGGGCGTGCCTGCCTCCGCGATCGAGGAGCCGTCCCAGGTGTTCGCCGGCGCACACGTGGTCGAGCGGCAGCTCCTATCGACGGTCCAACACCCGCGCCTCGGAGCCATTCCGGCGATGGAGCAGCCGGTACACTTTGCCGGCCTGCCGCGTGCTCACCAGGAGCCGGCGCCTGCGCTCGGCGAGCACACCGGCATCGTTCTCGAGCGCTGGCTGCAGCTCTCGACGGGAGCAGCAGCTGGCCCTCCGGCGGATCGGGGCTCGACGTGAGTGCCGATGCGACACATCTCAGCGATACGGATCTCGCCGCCATCGAGACCGTAACTCGCCTCGCTCGCGAGCTCATCGAGCCGCTTGCAACGGAGACGGATGCGCTAGCCCAGTTCCCCCAGCGGCAACTGAAGTCCCTCGCCGAGCTCGGCGTTCTCGGCATGAATCTGCCGCCCGAATGGGGAGGGCCCGGAATTTCCTCACTCGCCTTCGCCGCTTGTGTCGAAGCCATCGCCGGGGCGTGCGGCTCGACCGCTTCGGCCCTCACGGCGCACTTTCTGGCGACCGACGCCGTGCTGATCGGCGGCGATGATCGCCTGCGCGCACGCTACTTGCCACAAGCCGCGCGGGGTGAGCGCTTGGGCGCCTTTGCGCTCACCGAGCCGCGCGCGGGCTCGAACCCGGCCGACATGCGCTGTCGGGCAGCGCCCGAAGGCGATGGATATCGACTGAGCGGCGTCAAGCATTTCATCTCGAATGGCGGCGTCGCGGACTTCATCGTGGTATTTGCCGTCACCGACCCGGGCCTGGCGCACAAGGGCATCAGCGCCTTCGTTCTCGACCGCGATACTCCGGGATTCACGGCCCGAGCGCCCGAACGCACGATGGGTCTCAAGGGGGGACATGTATTTGAGCTCACGTTCGATTGCCGGGTCGCTACGGCTCAGCGCCTCGGTCCCGAAGGCAGCGGGTTTCGCACGGCCATGCAAGTGCTCGACAATGGTCGCATCGAAGTCGCCGCCATGTGCTTGGGGATTGCCCAGGCAGCATTCGATGCCAGCGTGCGCTGGGCGGGGGAGCGGCGGGTCGGAGGGCAGCCGCTCGCCGAGTATCAGGGTATCCAATGGATGATCGCCGATATGGCGACGGAGTTGCGCGCCGCGCGCCTGCTCACCGAGGATGCGGCGCGCAAGCGCGCGGCGCATGGGCGCTATTCGCTCGAGGCCTCGATGGCGAAGCTCTTCGCCTCCGAGGTGGCCGCGCGAGTGGCGGACCGCGCGTTGCAGATCCACGGCGGCTACGGCTACAGCGCCGATCTGCCGCTCGAGCGCTACGTGCGTGACCTGCGCATCATGAGAATTTACGAGGGGTCCTCGGAGATTCAGCGCACCATCATCGCGCGAACGTTGATCGGCAAGCGCAGCTGAAGTCGCCTACTCGTCCTCGCGCCAGGGAATCGTCCACTCCTCTCCACGCACGGTGGTGACATATTCCGGCCAGCGGTATTGATGTGGGACTTTGAAGTCCGCTGGCAGAAGCGGCGCCACCCAGCGTGTGCCGCCGACGCCGCCTCCGGTGCGCTCCTCGAACTCGCGTTTGGCATCGGAAAGCAGCTCGGGCTCTAAGTAAAGGTCGATCAGTGTGGAGGCAATGGTCTTCGCCGACACTGCGATCATGGGATCGATCGTCGCGGGAAAACCGCCGAGGGCGTTCGCGACCCACGACGGATAGCTATATCCTGCCGGGCCCTTGAGCGAGGGGCGCGCGACGAGTAGCCGCACGGTCGGGCAGTGCCAGCAGTACTCCGTGTAGTCGTCGGAGGTCAGATACTGCTGCCACGCCGGCATCATGGCGCGAAGCTCGCGCTCGCACTCCTCGGGGTCGATCAGCCGCTCGGTCTCGGGCGAGAACGGCCTCTCGTCGGGCTCGAGCCCGAGATTGGCCTGGATCTCGCGCGCGATTCGAATCGCCTCCTGGCCCCAGCGCGGGGCACCGATCTCGTGCAGATTGCGAAAGGTGGCGCGCGCGAGCGCGTGATTTGCAAGACCGCCGCGCGACTTGCTCACCCATGTCTTGCGCCAGCGACAAAAGGCCGCCTTCGCCGCCGCCTCCGCATTGTTGTCCATCACGGAACTGATGATGTCGGCTTGAGCGATGGAGTCAGCGCGTACCATGTAGTCGATTTGCGCCACCTGCGGGGCGAGATTGTCGGCGGTGGCCTGGCCCGCACAAAGGATGGCCTCATTGAAGCTCCACAGCCCCGTGGCCGGCAGCATCGATTTTCTCAGTCCCTCGTTCAACTGATGGAAAGTCGTCAGTGCATCGTTCGCTCCCGGAGCACGAGCGCTCAGATGATTTTGCGGAATCGGATGCACGCGATCCGCGGCGATCCAATTCTCCGGCTCTTCGCAGGTGAACGTATAAATATAGTTGTAGCCCACGCCGCAATGAGTGTCCCAGGCGACCGTGTTACAGAGCGGCAGCATGTAATGCGGATGAAAACTCACTGCCGCGTCGAGGCCGTCGTAGTAGCCCTTGGCCGCATGAATCGGCTTCGACGCACGTAGCTTCTCCGCCGGCTCACCGAACAGCTTCAGCGTCCCTCCGATGCGATGCCGCTCCATCGCGGCCTTCACTGCGAGAGCGCCGCCCAGGGCGCTGATCCCGAGCGCCGAGTGCGGATCGGTGTGCCCAGGCGCGTACTTGGAGAGCCCCGGCCTGGGACGGCGCGTGGTGGCCGCGGCCTGGCAGTTGCCGGGCACGGCATCATACTCGGCGTAGGCGGCCAGGGTGGGACCGGGACCGTTGTCGAAGGTGGCCACGAAGGCCGTCGGCATCCCACCGGATCCCGCCTCGACCGTGAAGCCGGCCGTGGAGAGCCGGCTCACGTACCAGGCACTCGATTTGTATTCGCGGAAGGCGGTCTCTGCGTAATTCCAGAGAACCTCATGCCATGCCGAGAGCTCCGCGAGATGATCATCGACCCACCGCAGAACATCCTGCTTCGCCGCTCTCATTGTCCCCTCCGTTCAAGTCAGGCTCGAGGCGGCTGTGCTCGCCCGCCGTGAGGTGAGAGTCTACAAGAGCGAGGAGCGGTCGAGATGCGATTGCGAGCGGCGCCGCTCGCACCGGAAGCCTCCCGGGATCATCCGTGCTTAGGGCTTGCTATTGTGGCCTGTTCCCGGCTGCCCGACGCGCAAGGATATCGGCGTGACGAATGCGGACGTCGTTCGCTTCTCACGAACCACGCGCTCATTCGTGATCTCGATGACGGCGTGTCTTCCGGTGGCACCGATATCCTTGCGCGCCTCGACGCGCTGATCGGCGAATCGCTCGCGCTCAGCGACGCTCACGCGCTTGACAGTCGGCTTCTCGTAGTATGCCGACAGATAGTTGGCGACCGCGGAGGCGGCGCCCTCTTCGGCAAAGAATCCGAGACGCAAGGAGTGCATCACTCGGTCTGCATCCAGTCCGGCTACCGAGTACAGGCGGTACTCGTTGAAGATATCGAGATTGGGCAAGCTGTCCGGATCGAACGATTCCTCCGAGACCGACAGCTGCACGACGAACCAGCGCAGTGCTTGCGCATCCTGCAGCTCCGAGGTCGTCAACGGCCGAAGTGTTTGGGTGCTCTCGAGATCCGGCCGGCTGTGCTCGGCAACCAGGCGCTCCTCGCGAGCGGCGACGGCCAGAGTCTCCTGCAGGGCCTTGACTTCCAGCGCAAGCTTCGTGGTCGTCGGCACCGGCTTTACGGCGGCGGCGACAGAGGCGGCCGGTGCGGGGGTGTTGGCGGACGGGACCGAGGCCGGGTGAGACCCTTGAGCTGCGCCCGCGGAAGCAAGCGGTGCCGAAATGCTCGCACCCGGGGCGGGCCATGGGGGTGGCCGCCGAGGCGCGTCGATCGAATCGGATAGCACGGGGATTGATGCGGGCTGAGCGGTCGACGCGCTCGCTGCAATGGCTGCTACGAGCGCGGCTCTGGCCGATGGCGTCGTCGCACGGGGGAGTGCATTGGGGCGCACACCGCCCGGAGGCTGCGCCGCGTTCTGAGGCGTCGTCGCCGTGGCGGGCCGCAGAGGCGTTGCGGGTCGCGGGACCCGCGGCGGCGCCGCCCGAGTCGGAGCCGGTCGCTCCGACGCAGGTCCCGGCCTACCGATGCGTCGCACCGCGGCGGCCGCCCGGAAAGCGCGACCCATCGAGTGCGCGGCCAGCACAGCCGCGGAGGAAGGCTTGGTCGCAGGTGCGTGCCGCTCCGCGGCGGCCGTCAGGGGCTTGGCCGCGGGTACATGGGGCTCTGCGGCGGCGGCCCTAGGAGGCTTGATCGCAGGGACATGGGGCTCTGCGGCGGCCCCAGAGGGCTCGATCGCAGCGAGGTGCGACTCGGCCGCCGCGCGGGGCTCGGCCGCGACGGCGCGGGACTCGAGCGCGACGGTGCGGGGCTCGGGCGCGACGGTGCGGGGCTCGGGCGCGA
>DATHCO010000224.1:0-30970 GCA_035319505.1 Steroidobacteraceae bacterium
CCTCGAGCGCGGCGAGCGAGGCTGCGCGCAAATTCGCGTACACCCCGCCTTGCACGATCCCGAACAGCGTCCCCGCGGGCTCGCTCGCGTAGTACTCCCGATAACCGCGCAACGCCCAGCGCATCGACAGCTCCATCGACGCGCGCGCCTGCGCCTCGCTCGCCGGATAGGCGGTGCATTCGTCGAAGCTCATGGCGATGTCCGAGCCCAGCACGCGTTGAATGCGCATCGATTCCTCCGGCGACAGAAACACGGGACTACCGTCCACCGGGGAGCGAAAGTGCACGCCCTCCTCGCTGATTCTGCGCATCTGCGTCAGGCTCCACACTTGAAAGCCGCCGGAGTCCGTGAGGATGGGCCGTCGCCAATGCATGAAGCGATGCAGGCCGCCGTGCGCCTCGATCACGTGAAGCCCGGGTCTCAGGAACAGATGAAAGGTGTTGCCGAGCACGATCTCGACGCCGATCCCCTCGAGCTCCTCCGGCGTCATGGACTTCACGCTGCCGTAGGTGCCGACTGGTATGAACGCCGGCGTCTCCACACTTCCGCGTGCGAATTCGAGCCGGCCGCGTCGGGCCGAGCCGTCCTCCGCCAGGAGCTCGAAGCGCATGCGTCGCGAGAGGCTCATCCGCGCTCCATGGCGGTGCGCGCGGGAAGCAAGAACATCGCGTCGCCGTAGCTGAAGAACCGATAGCGCTCGCGGACGGCGTGCGCATACGCCTCGAGCAACGTCGTCTTGCCGACGAACGCCGCGCACAGCATCAGGAGTGTCGACTCCGGTAGATGGAAGTTGGTGAGCATGGCGTCGACCACGCGAAAGCGGTAGCCGGGTCTGATGAAGAGCCGCGTCGCCCCCTTGAAGGGGCGAAGCGGGGCGGACGGGGGCGACGGCGCCGCGGCGCCCGCGTTGCGAGTGGCGTGGCCGCGCTCGCCCGCACGCGCCGCCGTTTCCAGGCTCCTCACCACCGTCGTGCCCACCGCGATCACGCGGCCGCCCGCTGCGCGGGTGGCGTTGATGGCCGCACAGGCGCTCTCGCTCACCTCCAGATATTCCTCGTGCATCTCGTGCCGATCGATATCGTCGACGCGCACCGGCTGGAACGTGCCCGCTCCGACGTGCAGCGTCACGAACGCATGTCGCACGCCCCGTTGGGCGAGCGCGTCGAACACGCGCCGATCGAAGTGCAGACCCGCGGTCGGCGCAGCGACCGCGCCCGATGAGCGCGCATACACGGTCTGATAGCGTTCCCGGTCGGCGCTCTCGGGGGCGCGCGCGATGTAAGGAGGCAGGGGCACTTCCCCGAACGTCTCGAAGAACTCGAGCACCTCGCAAGAGAATTTCAGTCGATACAGATCCCCGTCCCGGTCGAGCATGTGCGCCGTATGCCCGCCCGCGAGCTTGAGGCAGGCCTGCGGCCTCAAGCCCTTGCTCGCGCGTGCCTGCACGAGCGCGGTGGTCGCCGTGAGTGCGCGCTCGAGCAGGAGCTCGACCTTGCCGCCGCTCTCCTTGGTGCCGTAGGCGCGGGCGGGCAGCACGCGGGTGTCGTTGAGCACCAGCAAATCCTTCTCGCTCAAGAGCGCGGGCAGATCGCGAAACCCGAGATCTTGCCGCGTCCCACTGTCGCCCTCGAGCACGAGCAAGCGACTGGCCGAGCGCGGCGTCGCGGGCTGCTGGGCGATGAGCCCCTCGGGAAGCTGGAAATGGAAGTCCGCGCGCTGCATGCCCGCGAATACTACCAAGTGCGCCGATCGCATATACTGCGCGGTCTGGTATGCCCGGATGGCGGAACTGGTAGACGCGCCGGACTCAAAATCCGGTGGTGGTGACACCGTGTGGGTTCGATTCCCTCTCCGGGCACCAGTACACTCACGTTATGGACGTTGCTTGAACTTCTGCAGTCACTGCGGGTCCCCCGTAGTATCGAAAATTCCCGACGGGGACCACCTGCCGCGCTTCGTGTGCACGAGCTGCGGCATGATCCACTACAAGAATCCCCTGCTCGTCTTGGGGTGCGTGCCGCGTTGGCAGGAGAAGATCCTGCTCTGCCGGCGCGCCATCGAGCCGCGGCTGGGGTTCTGGACGGTGCCCGCCGGCTTCATGGAGCACGGGGAGACCATGCAGGCGGCAGCGGCACGCGAGTGCTACGAGGAGGCCAGGGCCACGGTCGAGGTGGGATCGCTCCTCGCGGTGGTCAACGTGACGCACGCGGGCCAGGTGCACGTAATGTTTCGGGCAGAGCTCAAGGCACCCGAGTTCGCCCCGGGCCCGGAGAGCCTGGAAGTGCGCCTCTACGCGCAGGAGGAAATCCCCTGGGACCAGTTGGCGTTCGCGAGCGGCGAATTCGCGCTGCGCCGCTACTTCGCCGATCGCGCTGCGGGACGGGAGGATCACCACTTCACCGAGCTCACGCGCCCCTTGAAGCTGCGGGAGCGCGCCTGAAGGGCTGAGGCTTCGGGGCTGTGGCAGAATAGCGGCGCGCATAGCGGTATTTCGCTCAATTTGAAGAAGGGCAAGTCATGGCGTTCGTCGTCACTGAAAGCTGCATCAAATGCAAATATATGGATTGCGTGGAAGTGTGCCCCGTGGACTGCTTTCACGAGGGGCCGAATTTTCTCGTGATCGACCCGGACGAATGCATCGATTGCACGCTGTGCGAGCCCGAATGCCCGGTCGAGGCCATCTATTCGGAAGAGGAAATTCCAGCCGGTCAGGAGAACTTCAAGCAGCTCAACGCCGAGCTCGCGAAGAAATGGCCGGTGATCAGCGAGATGAAGGAGCCGCCGGCGGACGCCAAGCAATGGGAGGGCGTCAGGGAAAAGCTGAAGTACCTGGAGCGCTGAGCGGCCGCGCCGCGATCGCTCGACTGCCGGCGAATTTCTGACTCAGGACACTAACGCTGCGCCAGCTGCGTCTGCTTGATCGCCTGCAGCAGTTCCTTCGGCGGCATGTAGCCGTTGATGAACTGCCCGTTCTCGGTGACGATGGCCGGCGTACCGCGCACCCCGATGCTCTCGCCGAGCGCATACTCGCGCGCCACCGGCGTCGGCCCGCAGGTCTTGTTCATGTCGAGCTGCGCGCCGGCTTTTGCGCGGGTGAGCGCCTCGTTGCGGTCCGCCGAGCACCACACGACCTCGGCCTTGCGCCAGCTTTCCGTATTCGGCCCGGTGCGCGGGTAGAACATGTAACGCACCCGGATTCCGAGCTTGTTGATCTCGGCGATCTCGCTATGGAGCTTGCGGCAGTACTGGCAATCGAGGTCGGTGAAGACGGTGATGGTGTAGAGCGGATTCTTCGGCGAGAAGATGACCATCTGCGATTCGGGTACCGCGTTGATCATCACCAGGCGCGCGCGTGAGCGCACCTCCTCGGTCAGATTCTCGCGCGTGGCCATGTCGTAGAGGTTGCCGTCGATGAAGTACTTGCCATCGGCCGTCAAATAGCTCACTTCGGCGCCCTGCGTGAACTGATAGAGGCCGGGGATGGGGGACGGCTTCAAGTCCTCGACTTTCGATCCGGCCGGCAGAAGCTTCACGAGTGCCGCCCGCGGATCAGCGCCATGCGCATCGGAGGCGTGGGCGTCGGCGGGGCGCGCTTCGGCGGCGTGGCTTTCGGCGCCGCGCGCATCCTGCGCCCCCTGATCGGCCGGGGCGGCGTGAAAGCTCAAGCCGCAGGCGGCGAGGCCCAGGGCGAACACGGTGAGGCGTCTCGACATCTTAAGGCACTCCCGGATTCGGTTTTGACTTCACGGCGCGCCGCCGGTTCAAGAAATTCTAGCAGACGAGGACGGGACGGGGGCGGCACTCACGGACGAGGGCGGCACGAGGAGGGCGCACTGCGGGGTGGCAGGGGCCACGGAGGCGACCCAGGGGCGCGACTCCTACCCTCGGGGATGATGCTGCGCGTGCAGCTCTTTCAAGCGCTCGCGCGCCACGTGCGTGTAGATCTGCGTCGTCGACAGATCGCTGTGACCCAAGAGCATCTGCACCACGCGAAGGTCCGCGCCGTGATTCAATAAGTGCGTCGCAAAGGCGTGCCGCAGGGTATGGGGTGAGAGCTCCTTCTCCACGCCGGCCTTCTTCGAGTAGCGTTTGATGATGTGCCAGAAGGCCTGGCGGGTCATACGGTCGCCGCGCCGGGTTGGAAACAGGTAATCCGTTTGCCGCTCGAGCAGGATCTCCACGCGCGGGCCCTGCATGAATTGCTGCAGCCACTTCACCGCTTCTTCCCCGAGCGGAATCAAGCGCTCGCGGTTGCCCTTGCCGACCACGCGCATCACGCCCTGGTTCAGGTTGATCTGGTTGTGCTTGAGGCTGACGAGCTCCGAGACGCGCAGTCCCGTCGCGTACAGCACCTCGAGCATGGTACGGTCCCGGTGGCCGAGCGGGTCGGAGACCACCGGTGCCTCGAGCAGCGCATCGACCTCGGCCTCGGTGAGCGATTTGGGCAGTGAGCGGCCGATCTTGGGCATCGCGATTTGCGCCGTGGGATCCTGGGTGATCAATCCCTCGCGCATCATGAAGCGAAAGAAGCGTCGGAAGCTCGACAACTGCCGTGCCGTGGAGCGCGGTCGTGACCCGCCCTCCACACGCGCGGCGATGAACCCTAGCAGCTCGATGCGCGTCGCCTTGAGCAGCGCGCTGTCGCGCTCCTCCAGCCAGCGTGCCAGCGCGGTGAGATCCGCCCGGTAAGCGGCGAGCGTATTGGCGGATAAGCCGCGCTCCATCCACACGGCGTCGAGAAATCGCTGCAGGGCGGGGTCGGTCGTTTCACGGGGCGGTACCCCCGCACCCGAGCTGCGTGTATAAACCGACCGTTTAAGAGCCGTCGCCATAACCTCTCGCGTAAACGCGATGCCGTAACGCGCTATCTGGCGATCAGTATGCGAGGCCCGCTTGCAGGTCGGCGTGACCAGTCTCACAGTAACTGGAAGTATTAACATAAGGAGAACCAGATCACAGAAGTGATCACAAAAGGGCTCGCGCGGCGCCTTTACACCGCCTATTGCGTTGCGGTTTTCGTGGCCATGGGGACCATGACGCTCCTGGTCAGCCTCTTCGTCCCTGGCCTGCGCCGGCGCCGTGCGGTGGCCGGGTTCTTCGCGCGAGGCTTCTTTCGCGCTGCCGCAATCCCGCTGCGCATCCACGGGATCGAGCGACTGCCCCGCGAGCCCTGTGTGGTGGTTGCCAATCACGCGAGCTACATCGACGGGATCGTCGCGGCGGCGGCCTTGCCGCCCGACTTTGCCTTCGTCATCAAAAAGGAGATGGCGCGCGTCCCGCTGGCGGGATTGCTGCTGCGGCGGATCGGCGCTGCCTTTGTGGAGAGGTTCGACCGCCACAAGGGGGGTTCGGACGCGCGGCGCGTGTGGAAGCTCGCGGCCGACGGCCAGTCGCTCGTATTCTTTCCCGAGGGCACCTTCGAGGCCACCCGCCGGGTGGGCAAATTCCTGGGGGGTGCCTTCGCCACCGCGGAGCGCTCGAACATGCAGATCGTGCCCGTGGCCATTCATGGCACGCGGGAGCTGCTTCGCCCCGGCACCTTCACCATTCGGCGCCGGGCGATCCGTTTCGAGGTCCTCGGCGTGCTCGAGCCCGCCGGCGCACGGCAGCTCAGCCGCGAATTGATCGCGCAGGCGGTCGGCGAGCCGCTCGCCCCCTAGGAGCCTGTCTGAGTAATCCGCGTGAGCCGCGTTGGCCGGGTGAGGATGCGGATGCAAGGCGCGCGGCGCAGGCCGTGGCGGGCACCACGGCCAAGACGCGCAACGCCGCAGACGCGCCTCACCCGGCCAACCCTGCGGGACCGGACAGATTTTCGCTTCATCCGTCGTTGTCGCCTCCTCATTGGGTGCCAGCCCAACTTCGAGTCGGCTCCGCCTCGGCTGAAGCGAAATCTGTCGCGGTCGCGGCCACGAGGATTACTCAGACAGGCTCCTAGAGCTCTCGTGGCGAGCCCTGCGCCCCGCCCGCCCCGTCTCCACAGCCGGGTCCGTTATAATCCAGATCCTTCATCACCCCATGGAACCTACGCTATGAGCAAGGATCCCGTCGTTATCCTGTCCGCCCGCCGCACGCCCGTCGGAGCCTTCCAGGGCGCCTTCGCGGGGGTCACCGCACCGCAGCTCGGGACCGTCGCGATCAAGGCAGCCCTTGCCGACTCCAAGGTGCCGCCCTCGGAGGTCGACGAGGTGTTCATGGGGTGCGTGCTTCCGGCGGGGCTCGGGCAGGCTCCTGCACGACAGGCCGCCTTGGGGGCCGGCATCCCGGCGAGCGTCCCGGCAACCACGGTCAACAAGATGTGCGGCTCGGCCCTGCGCACCATCATGCTCGGGGCCGATCAAATACTCGCAGGCTCTGCGCGCTTTGTCGTGGCGGGCGGTCTCGAGTCCATGACCAACGCGCCTTACCTCCTCCCCAAGGCCCGAGCCGGCTACCGCATGGGCCACCAGGAGGTGCTGGATCACATGTACTACGATGGCCTGCAGAGCCCCTGGGACGGTCAGCTCATGGGGTGCTTCGCCGAAGCAACGGCGGCGCGCTACGAGTTTTCCCGTCAGGCGCAGGACGATTTCGCGCGCGAATCAGCGCGCCGGGCCCAGTCTGCCGTCGCCGGCGGGGCCTTTGCCCAGGAGGTGGCGCCGGTGACCGCCAAGACCAGGAAGGGCGAGATCGTGGTGGAGAAGGATGAGACGCCCGGCACGATCGACATCGCGCGGATACCGACACTCAAGCCAGCTTTCAAGAAGGATGGGACGGTCACGCCGGCAAGTTCCGCCAGTATCTCCGATGGAGCGGCCGCCGTCGTGCTCACCCGCGAATCGCTGGCTGCTGCGCGCGGCTACAAGCCATTCGCGCGCATCGTGGGCTACACGAGCTTCGCGACGGAGCCCGAGTGGTTTACGTTGGCGCCCGTCGGCGCAATCCGCAAATTGCTGACCCAGCTCGAGTGGCGGGCGGGCGACGTCGACCTTTACGAGGTGAACGAGGCGTTCGCCGTGGTGACCATGGCGGCTATGAAGGACTTAGGGCTCGATCACGCGAAGGTGAACGTCAATGGTGGCGCCTGCGCGCTCGGACATCCGATCGGCGCCACGGGCGCGCGCTTGGTCACGACACTTCTGCATGCGCTGAAGGCGCGCGGCCAGAAGCGCGGGATCGCGAGCCTGTGCATCGGTGGGGGTGAAGCGACGGCCATTGCCGTCGAGATGATCTGAAACGTCGGGGTGCCCTTTGAAGGCATGGGGTGGGCGTCCCTGCCCGACCATGCCCAATCCGTTGGCCGTCCTTGGATCTCAGCGTCCGTGGCCTGCACTCATGGTGTTCCCCTCATTAAAAGCGCCGATTGTGAGAGAATCCCTCCTCGCGTTGTCCACCAGATGGACAGTCGTTCCGAGCGCGTGTTTGTGATCTACTACGCCGCCCGTTTGTCCGCGACATAACGAACAAAACCAACCTGGATGCCAAGTCGATGAGCGAACCCGAGCGCGACGTGATGGAGTACGAGGTGGCCGTCGTGGGGGCGGGACCCGCCGGGCTCGCCTGCGCGATCCGCCTGAAGCAATTAAAGCCGGACCTGAGCGTCTGCGTGCTCGAGAAAGCGGCGAGCCTGGGGGCTCACTCCCTGTCCGGCGCGGTCCTCGAGCCGGGGCCGCTCGATGAGCTCCTGCCCACGTGGCGCGAGCATCCGCCGGCGATTTGCGTGCCCGCCACGCGCGATGAGTTTCTGTTCCTCACGCGCCGCAGGTGCTACCGCGTGCCGATCACCCCGCCGCAAATGCGCAATCACGGCAACTTCATCATCTCGCTCGGCCAGCTGGTGCCGATTCTGGGTGCGGAGGCCGAGAAGCTCGGGGTCGACGTGTTCCCGGGGTTTGCGGCTGCGGAGGCGTTGTTCGACGAGGCGGGCGCGGTGAAGGGCGTGCGCATCGGCGATATGGGCGTGGACAAGAAGGGTGAGCCCGGCCCGAACTTCACGCTGGGATCGCAGATCCACGCGAAGATCACCATGTTCTGCGAGGGCTGCCGGGGCAGCACGGCGAAGCAGCTGATGCGGCGCTTCCAGCTCGAGGCCGGCAAATCCCCGCAGACCTACGGCCTCGGCTTCAAGGAGCTGTGGCAGCTTCCGTCCGGGCGTGTGCAACCCGGCCTCATTCAACACACGGTCGGATGGCCGCTCGACAGCCGAACCTATGGCGGCAGCTTCCTCTATCACCTGAGCAACGACCGCGTCTACGTCGGCTTTGTCGTCGGCTTAGATTATGAGGATCCGCGCTTCAAGCCCTTCGAGGCGTTTCAGCAGTTCAAGAACCATCCGTCCGTCAAGCCGCTTCTCGAAGGCGGCGAGATCATCGCCGGAGGAGCCCGCACGGTAATCGAGGGCGGCTATCAATCGATGCCCACCCTCGAGATGCCGGGAGCGCTCCTGGTGGGCGATGCGGGAGGCACGCTCAACACCCCGAAGATCAAGGGGATTCATCAGGCGATCCGTTCGGGGATGACGGCCGCGGCGCATTACGTCGAGACCGCAACGAGCGCCGGCTTCGACCAGCGTTGGCGCGAATCGGTGGGCGGCCGCGAGCTCTACAGGGTGCGCAACATCCGGCCCGGATTCACCCGCGGCCTGTGGTTCGGGCTCGCCAACGCGGCGCTCGAGACGATCACCCTCGGGAAGCTCCCCTGGACGCTCGCCAACCACCCCGATGATAAGGCGCTCAAGCGCCTGGACGAGTATGTCTCCCCCGACCGCGGCTGGGGCGAGCGGGAGCTCCCGCCGCGCGATCGCTTGGCATTCGTCTTCTTCGCCTCGACCATGCACGACGAGAACCAGCCGGTGCATCTCAAGGTCGCCGATCTCGCCCTCTGCGCCACCCGCTGCACTCAGGAGTTCGGCAATCCGTGCACTAACTTCTGCCCCGCCAACGTCTACGAAATGATTCCCGATGGCGCGGGCGCCAAGAAGCTGCAGATCAACGCCTCGAACTGCGTGCATTGCAAGGCCTGTGATATCAAGGAGCCCTACACGGATCAGATTACCTGGGTCACCCCCGAGGGCGGCTCGGGTCCCAATTATCAGAGCCTGTAGCTGAATAACTCTGAAATCCTTCGCCGATCCCGATGCTTCGACGCTGATGAGCGGCGAAGCCAAGAGTGTCACCGAGCGCCTGCACGAAGCGCTCGCGGCGCGCCGCTTGGAGTTCGACCCGGCTCAGGAGAGGATCGCTGCCCGCCTCGACGCGCTCGCCGAGGAGCTGCGCAGCAGCTCGCATTGCCCCTGGTGGCGCGGGCTCGTGGACTCGTTACGGCTCTCGGCTCAACCGACCGACGCACCGCGCGGCCTCTACCTCTGGGGCGCCGTGGGCCGCGGAAAGACCCTGCTGATGGATGCGCTCTTCGCCTCGTTGAAGGGAGTCCCGCGCGAGCGCTGCCACTTCTACCGCTTCATGCAGCGTGTGCATGCGGAGCTCGGCCGCATCAAAGGGCGGACACAGCCCTTGGACCTCGTGGCGCTCAGAATTGCGCGCCGCGTGCGCACCCTGTGTCTCGATGAGTTCTTCGTCTCCGACATCGCCGATGCCATGCTACTCGCCGGGCTCTTCGATGGTCTGTTCCGCCGCGGGGTGACGCTCGTCGCTACCTCGAACGTGCCGCCGCAGGAGCTGTACAAGGACGGGCTTCAACGACAAAGATTTCTGCCTGCCATCGCGCTCCTCGAGACTCACGTCGAAGCGTTGCATCTGGACTCCGGGATCGACTACCGGCTGCGCCAGCTCGAGCGTGCGCCGACCTATCTGGATTCCAAGGCGCCCGAGACTCGCCTGGCGCTCGAGCAGCGTTTCGCCGCGCTCGCCGGCGGCGCCGCGTCCGGGCCGACGGCGCTGCACATCGAGGGGCGCGCTCTGCGCGTAGTCGCGGTCGGTCCCGACATTGCGTGGTTCGAATTCAGCGAGCTCTGCGCAGGTCCCCGCAGCCAGAACGATTACATCGAGCTCGCACGGCTTTACGGGACGTTGTTCATCTCGAACGTGCCCGAGTTCTCGGCGCACGACGAGGACGCGGCGCGGCGCTTCATCATGTTGATCGACGAGCTCTACGACCGAGGCGTCAAGGTCGTGGTCTCGGCCGCTACCGAGCCCGCTCGCCTGTATCGCGGCGAGCGCTTGCAGTTCGAATTCGAGCGCGCCGCGAGCCGGCTCGCCGAGATGCAAACCCTGCGCTATTTGTCGGGCCAGCACCATGCGTAGACTCGCCACCCGCGATCTCGGCCGCGCGCATGAAGCGCCGCAGCGCGCGGCCTGGCATAATTTGCCGATGCCGACGGTGGCTGAATTCAAGATCGAATACCGGCAGATACTCGATCCGAAAGGCGAGCTCGTCGCCCGCTTGCCGGCGTTCGCTGAGGATCCGCAGGAGGTCCTCACGATGTATCGCGCCATGACGTGCGAGCGGGTATTCGACGCCAAGGCGGTCAATTTGCAGCGTACCGGACAGCTCGGCACCTATGCCTCTGCGTTGGGCCACGAGGCCACCCACATCGGCGTCGGCGCCGCGATGCGGCCCGAGGACGTGCTCGCTCCCGTCTATCGCGAGATCGGTACGCAGCTCTGGCGCGGCGTGACCATGACGGAGGTCCTGACGTACTGGGGCGGCGATGAGCGTGGTAACGACTTTGCCCGCCCGAGGCACGACTTCGCGTGGTGCGTGCCGATCGCCACGCAGACGCTGCACGCTGCGGGAGCAGCCATGGCGTTCAAGATCCGCAAGGAACCGCGCTGCGCGCTCGCCTACATCGGTGACGGCGGCACATCGGAAGGGGCATTCTACGAGGCCATCAACCTCGCCGGTGTACGCGCCTTGCCGGTCGTGTTCGTGATCGTGAACAACGGGTGGGCGATCTCCGTTCCGGTGGCGCTGCAAACGGCGGCCCGCACGCTCGCGCAAAAGGCCGTCGCGGCGGGAATTGCGGGTGTGCAGGTCGACGGCAACGATGTATTCGCGGTGCGCGAGGTCGTGAGCGAGGCGCTCGCCAGGGCACGCGCCGGCGCCGGACCCTGCCTCATCGAGGCGCTCACCTATCGCCTGAGCGACCACACGACCTCGGATGATGCCGCCCGCTACCGCAGCGCCGACGAAGTCAAGGCGGCTTGGGCACTCGAGCCCTTGATTCGTGTGCGCGAGTACCTCAAGAGGTCGGGCCGGTGGAGCGAGACCCTCGAGCAGGAGCTCATCCGGGATTGCGCTCGAGCGGTGGATGCCGCGGTGAGCGAGTACCTGAAGGGCGCGAAGCCCTCGACAGATGCCATGTTCGATTATCTGTTCGCGGATTTGCCGCCGCACCTGCGCGAGCAACGTGCCACGGCGCGCAAGTACGCCACGAAAGGAAGCGGTCATTGAGTTGGCAAAAATAACGATGGTCGAGGCCATTGCGATGGCGCATGGCTGGGAGATGGAGCACGACGACAGCGTCGTCGTCATCGGTCAGGACGTCGGCGTGAACGGCGGCGTGTTTCGCGCGACTCAAGGGCTGCAGGCGCGCTTCGGCAAGGATCGCGTGCAGGATACGCCGTTGGCGGAGGCCACCATCGCGGGGATGTCGGTGGGCATGGCGGCGCAGGGCTTGAAGCCGGTCGCGGAAATTCAATTCATGGGGTTCCTCTATCCGGCCTTGGACCAGATCGTGAACCACCTGTCGCGCATGCGCTATCGCACCCGCGGGCGCCTCACCTGCCCGGTGGTCATCCGCACCCCGCACGGCGGCGGCATCCACGCACCCGAGCACCACTCCGAGAGCACCGAGACGATGCTGTGCCACATCCCGGGCATTCGCGTGGTGTGCCCCTCCTCACCCGCGCGCGCCTACGGGTTGCTCCTCGCCGCGATCCGCGATCCGGACCCGGTGATATTCCTGGAGCCGGCCCGGCTGTATCGGGCCATGCGCCAGGAAGTGATCGACGACGGGCGCGCGCTGCCGCTCGATCATTGCTTCATTCTGCGCGAAGGGCGCGACGTGACGATCGTGACCTGGGGCGCCATGACCATCGAGACTTTGCGCGCGGTGAGCGAGCTCGAAGCGCAGGGCGTGAGCGCCGAGCTCATCGATCTTGCCACCTTGAGCCCGATCGACGCCGAGACCATTCTCGCCTCGGTCGCGAAGACCGGCCGCTTGGTGATCGTGCACGAAGCCGCCCGTAACGTCGGTGTCGGAGCGGAGATCGCGGCGATCGTGGCCGAGCACGGCTTGTACGATTTGCACGCCCCCATTCAGCGCGTCACCGGCTACGACACCGTCATGCCGCTCTTCAAGCTCGAGCACGATTACATCCCCGGCGTCCAGCGCATCGTCGACGCCGTGCAACTCACCCTGGCGGACTAGGCGCATGGGCACATTCCGGCTTCCCGACTTGGGAGAGGGCCTGGCGGAGGCCGAGATCCTCGAATGGCACCTAAAGCCCGGCGATCAGGTGCTCGTGGACCAGCCGATGGTGTCGGTGGAGACGGCCAAATCGGTGGTCGAGGTGCCGGCACCCTTCAATGGAACCGTGACGGCGCTGCATGCAGCAGTCGGGGATATCGTGGCGACGGGCGCACCGTTGATCGATTTCGATTCCGGCACCGTGGTGGGAAGCATGCCTGCGGCGGTCGAGGAGGAATTCGTCGATTCCGCGACGCTCGGCCGCCGCGCGCGCGGTAACGGTGAAGCGCGCGTACGTGCGCTGCCGGTGGCCCGGGCGCTGGCCCGCCGCCTCGGGATCGATCTCGAGACTCTGGCGGGGAGCGGCGCCGGGGGACTGGTGACGCTCGACGATGTGCTCGGCGCTGCGCAGCTCGATACCTCGCCTGCCGCGCGCCTCGACGGCGATGCGCCGCCCTTCGCGGTGCCTCCCGGCGCGACCTTGGAGCCGCTGCGCGGCGTGCGCCGCGCGATGGCGCGCAGCATGACGCTATCGCGCGCCCAGATCCCTTTGAGTACGGTGTGCGACGATGCCGACATTCATGCCTGGGTGAAGCACGGTGACTACATGCTGCGGATCATGCGGGCGCTGATCCGCGCGTGGCGCATCGAGCCTGCTTTGAACGCGCTGTATGATCCCGCCAGCAACGCGCGCATGCTCTTGAAGCACATCGATCTCGCGATTGCGGTCGATACTCCCCAAGGCCTCATCGTGCCGGTGGTGCGCAACATCCAGGACAAGACGCCGGAGGAGTTGCGCGAGGCGCTCGCTCGGCAAAAGGCGGCCGCTCACCAGAGGAGCCTCGCGCCGGAGGATCTGCGCGACTTCACCTTGATGCTCTCGAACTTCGGCACGCTCGCAGGCCGCTACGGCACGCCGCAGGTGGTGCCCCCGGCGGTTGCGAACTTGGGCGCAGGCAAGGTACGCCATGACGCGGTGGCGGTCGGCGATGCCGTCGCAGTCCATCGGCGCATGCCGCTGTCATTGAGCTTTGATCATCGCTGCATCACCGGAGGCGAGGCGTGCCGATTTCTCGCCGCCGTGATCGCCGATCTCGAGCGTCCCGATTGACTTGGAGGGGCCTTCTAGAGCTCCTAGGATACGACCATGCGTGAATCGAGCACCGAACAGTACCGAAGAAACGTAACGGCGGTGGTGGCGGCGGCAGCCGCGCGAATGACGAAATCTCGGCGCAGCACTTCGAACAAGCGCTTCTTGGAAGCGTATTACGCCAACGTCGACGTCGATGACATGGCCACGCGTGAGCCCGCGGCGCTCGCCGCCGCAGCCCTGTCGCATTTGAGCTTCGCCCGGCAGCGCCGCGGCCGAGCCCTGGTGCGCGTGTTCAATCCGACGCTGCGTGAGCACGGCTACACATCGCCCCACACCGTCATCGAGATCGTCAACGATGACATGCCGTTTCTCGTCGATTCGCTCGGTGTCGTGCTGACGCAGCGCTCCCTCACCGTACATTTTTTGGCGCATCCGGTTCTCGCCGTCGAGCGCGACAGCGCCGGAGTGTTGCGAGTCATCGAAGAGGGCCGCGCGGCGGTCGAAAAGCATTACCGGCTCGAGTCGTTCCAGCATCTCGAGGTCGATCGCATCGTCGATCCCGGCGTACTTGAGTCATTGTGCACACAGATCGAGAGCGGCATGCGCGACGTGCGCGTCGCCTGCGCGGATTGGCCCAAGATGCGCGCCGCCTGTCGGCAAATCGCCGAGGATTTGAACGCTCTGCACACCCGCTTCGATCCGCGCGACGTGAGCGAGACACAGGCCCTGCTCGCCTGGATGGACGATCGGCACTTCACTTTCCTGGGTTTTCGGGATTACCGCCTGCGGGGCGGCAAGGGGGATGCCGCCTTGGACCCCGTTGAGGACACCGGGCTCGGGATCTTGCGCCCGGGACATAAGCGCGGCCCTGCACAAAAGCACCCGCTGAGCGTGCGCAAAACCCTCTCGGCCGACATTCGCCGCCAAAGCCGCGCGCGCGACCTGGTGCTCGTGACCAAGGCCAACATTCACTCGACGGTCCATCGGGCCGGCTACCTCGACTACATCGGCATCAAGCAGTTCGATGCCGACGGGCAGCTGATCGGCGAGCGGCGGTTTTTGGGTCTATGGACTTCCTCCGCCTACAACGCCAACCCTCGCGAGATTCCCCTGGTGCGCCACAAAGTCGCGCAGGTGATACTGCACTTCGGGCTGGCGCCCGACAGCCACAACGGCAAGGCGCTGCAGCACACCTTGGATTCCTTTCCTCGCGACGAGCTATTTCAGGCGAGCGTGCCCGATTTGAATCGCATCATCACGGGAATCCTCGGCCTGCAGGAGCGCCCCCGCATTCGCGTGCTGATGCGGCGCGACCCGTTTCGCCGTTTCTACTCCTGCCTCATCTTCGTGCCTCGGGAGAAATACAACACCCAGGTTCGCGAACGCATCGAACGGGTCATCCGCGAGGCTTTCTCCGCGTACAGCATGGAATCGCAGGTCCAGATTGCCGGAGAGTCGAATCTTGCGCGCCTTCACATCGTCGCGCGCACCCAGCCGAGCGACTCGGCTCCGATCAGCGACGATGTCCTGGAGCGGCGCGTCGCGCTCGCCGTCCGCTCCTGGTCCGACGACTTCAAGGCCGCCTTGCTGGCGCGTTTCGACGAGGCGAGGGCTTTGCAGCTGTTTGGGACCTATGGGCAGGCCTTTCCCGCGGCCTACACCGAGGATTTCCGGGGCGATGCCGCCGTTCTCGATGTCACTTTCCTCGAGGCGGCGGCGCAGGAGCCCGAGCGGCTGGTCCTGGACGTGTATCGGCCCGAGCCACGCCGCGCGGACAAGTTCTTTCTCAAGATATTTCGGGAGCGCGAGGCCATACCGATCTCGGACCTGTTGCCCATGCTCGAGAACATGGGCCTCAAAGTGATCGCCGAGCGACCCTACGGCCTCGAGTTCCAGGACGGTCGCCGAGCTTGGATTCAAGACCTCGAGCTCGTCATGCAGAGCGTGCCAGTGACGAAATTCGAGCTCCTCGCCGATGACATCAAGAGCGCGTTCACGGCGGTGTGGACCGGGCGGATGGACAGCGACCGCTTCAACCAGCTCACACTCGCCGCGGGCGTTACGTGGCGCTTCGTGACGGTGCTGCGCGCCTACTGTCGATACCTGCTGCAAGCGGGGCTGCCGTTCAGTCTAGGGTATATCGCGCAGGTGCTCACCAACAATGCGGGCATGGCGCGTGCCCTCGCCGATCTGTTCGTCGCGCGCTTCGATCCCGATCTCACCGCCTCGGCGCGCCGCAGCGCCCTCGCGCGGCTCGATCAGCAACTACGCGCAGCACTCGATCAGGTCACGCGCTCGGACGAGGACCGGATCTTGAGCGCCCTGTGGAATGCGCTGTCGGCGACGGTGCGCACCAATGCCTATCAAACCATGGATGCGGGGGAGCACAAGGAGTATCTATCCTTCAAGGTCGAAAGCCAGAAGATGCGCGAGCTCCCGCTCCCGAAGCCCCTGTTCGAGGTGTTCGTGTTCTCCATGCACATGGAAGGAGTGCACCTGCGAATGGGGTACGTGGCCCGCGGCGGCATCCGCTGGTCGGACCGGCGCGAGGACTTCCGCACCGAGATCTTGGGCCTGATGAAGGCCCAGCAGGTGAAGAATACGGTGATCGTGCCCGTGGGAGCCAAGGGCGGGTTTGTCGTGAGACGCATGCTCACAGGCGACCGCGAGGCCCAGCAGGCCGAGGTGGTCAGGTGCTACCAAACGCTGATTCGCGGGCTCCTCGATCTCACGGACAACATCGTCGACGACGAGATCGTCGGGCCGCGACGCGTGGTGCGCCACGACGGCGACGATGCGTATCTGGTCGTCGCGGCGGACAAGGGGACCGCGACCTTCTCGGACATTGCGAATGCGATCTCCGAGGAGTACGGCTTCTGGCTGGGCGATGCGTTCGCCTCCGGAGGGTCCGCCGGTTACGACCACAAGAAAATGGCCATCACGGCGCGCGGCGCCTGGGAGTGCGTGAAGCGCCACTTCCGCGAGATGGGCGTTGATATTCAGAATCAGGATTTCACGGTCGCCGGGATCGGCGACATGGCGGGCGATGTCTTCGGCAACGGCATGCTGCAGTCGCCGCATATTCGGCTGCTCGCCGCCTTCAATCACCAGCACATCTTCATCGATCCGGATCCGAATGCCGCTCGCTCGTTCAAGGAGCGTGAGCGGATGTTCCGCCTGGCGCGCTCCACGTGGGAGGACTACTCCAGAGCGGCGATCTCCAAGGGCGGCGGTGTGTACTCGCGCAGCGCGAAGAGCCTCGTGCTGTCGCGCGAAGCCCAGGCGCTGCTCGAATTGCCCGCCCAGGCCACTCCCAACGAGGTCATCAAGGCGATACTCAAATCGCGGGTCGACCTGCTGTGGAACGGCGGCATCGGCACCTACGTCAAGGCTTCGAGCGAGAGCCACCTCGACGTCGGCGACCGCAGCAACGATCCCGTGCGCGTCGACGGCTCGGAGCTTCGCTGCAAGGTCGTCGGTGAAGGCGGGAATCTCGGATTCTCGCAGCTCGGCCGCATCGAGTACGCGCGCCGCGGCGGGCGTTTGAACACCGACTTTATCGACAACTCCGCCGGCGTGAATTGCTCCGACGTCGAAGTGAACATCAAGATTCTGTTGAACGGTGCGGTGCGCGCCGGCGAGATTACGCGCGCCGCGCGCGATCGGCTGCTCGTGCAGATGACGGACGACGTGGCGGCGCTCGTGTTGCGCAACAACTATCTGCAGAGCAAGTCGATCAGCACCGGTGCGTTTCAGTCCAAGGAGCGATTGGCAGAGAGCGCCTCGGTGATCCGCGCGCTGGAACGCTCGGGTGATTTGAACCGTGCGCTGGAGTTTCTGCCGTCGGAGGAGGAGATCTTCGAGCGGCGCAAGGCGGGCGAGGGACTCACGCGCCCGGAATTGGCCATCATCCTCTCCTACGGCAAGATCTGGCTCTACAAAGCGCTGATCAATTCCGACGTGCCCGAGGATCCCTACCTCTCCGGCGAGCTGGCTCGGTACTTTCCCGCCGCGCTACGCGAGCGCTTCGCCGTGCGCCTGAAGCGCCACCGGTTGCGTCGCGAAATCATCGCGACGGCCGTGACCAACAGCTTGATCAACCGCGCAGGACCCGTCTTTCCGGTCCGTGCACAGGACGACACCGGTGCGAGCCCCGGGGCCATCGCCCGTGCCTACACCATCGCGCGCGAGGTGTTCGCGGCGCGTGATACCTGGACGCAGATCGAAGCGCTCGACAATCGCATCCCGGCAGCGCTCCAGTACGCGATCATGTTTCAAACCACGCGCCTCCTGCGCCATGCGAGCTACTGGCTCATCGAGAACCTGCGCGGGAATCTCGATATCGAGCGGGCGGTGCGGCGCTACGCCGCCCCGGTGAGCGAGCTCTTCCGGGAGCTCGACTCGGTGCTCTCGGCGAGCGAGCGCAAGCGCGTCGGCAGCGAGCGAGCGCGCTTGATCGAGCAACACGTGCCCGAGCATCTGGCCACGCGCATTGCCTCCGTCGATGCCATGCATTGCGCGCTCGACTTGGTCGAGGCGGCGATGGCGGCGCGCGTGAAAGTCGGCTATGCGGCCAAGGCGTATTTCGACATCGGCGAGCGCATCGGACTCGGCTGGATCAAGGATCAGATCGAGAGCCTGACGGTCGAGGGACAATGGCAGGCCGTCGCGCGCCGTACCGTGCGCGACGACCTGTACGCGTTGCAGCGCAAGATCACGAGCGCGGTGCTCAAGTGCAAGGGCCGGGATCTGGCGGCACGCGTCGATCAGTGGAGCCGGCGACACGCCCCCTCGGTCGGTGCGCTCAGCAGGATCATCGTCGATTTGCGCACCGGCTCGCCTCCGGATTTCGCGACGCTATCGGTGGCCTTGCAGGCCGTGCGGCGGCTCGCGCAAGAATGAGTGCGCCCAAGCTGAAGGCCCCGCTCGACGTGCCCCTCCCTGCGGGAGCCGACTACCTGCAGGGGAAGCTCGACCGAGAGTTTCCGCTCGTCAAGCACATCGGGATCGCGGTCGAGGCGGCCGATGAGCGTGGCGTGCGGCTCTCGGCCCCGCTTGCGGCGAATGCCAATCACCAGGGAACCGCATTCGGAGGCAGTCTTTACTGTGTCGCAGTGCTCGCCGGCTGGGGATGGTTGACACATTATCTCGACGTGCACCAGCTCGGCGCGGCGGCGGTGATCCAGGAATCCACGATTCGCTACATCAAGCCCGTTCAGGGCGCGCTGCGCGCGACGCTCACGGCGCCCGCGGCCGATGAGATCGAAAGGTTCCGTAAAATGCTGCGCCGCGCCGGACGCGGACGCATCAACCTGCATGTCGACATTCTGGATGGCGGGACGCTGGCGGCAGAATTCGACGGCGTCTTTGCCGCGAGTTAGGAGAGCAATCCGTGCCCGGAAAACTGGTCCTGGTCCGACATGGGCAAAGCACGTGGAACCTCGAGAATCTGTTTACGGGTTGGCACGACGTCGATCTGACCGATGCCGGGCGCGAAGAAGCCGTGCTCGCGGGCCGCGAGCTCGAGCGCGAGCGGCTCGAGCCGCGCATCGCATTCACCTCGGTCCTCAAGCGCGCCATCCGCACGCTCTGGCTGATCCTCGATACCACGGATCGGATGTGGCTGCCGGTCGAGCGCAGTTGGCGCCTGAACGAGCGCCATTACGGGGCGCTTCAGGGGCTCAACAAGGCGCAGACGGTTGCCGAGCATGGCGAGGCTCAGGTCAAGCTCTGGCGCCGCAGCTACGACGTTCCACCCCCCGCGCTCGCGCCGGACGATCCGCGGCATCCGCGCTTCGATCAGCGCTACGCGGAGTTGGATCCGAGCCTGCTACCCGCAACCGAATCGCTCAAGGATACCCTTGCGCGAGTCTTGCCATACTGGGAGATGCGCATCGCCCCCGAGCTTCGCGCAGGCAAGGACGTGCTCGTGGTCGCGCACGGAAATTCGCTGCGCGCGCTCGTGAAGATGCTCGACGGCCTGTCCGAGCGCGCCATCGTCGAGCTCAACATCCCGACCGGCATCCCGATGCTCTATGAGCTCAACGAGCAGATTCAACCGGTGAGCCGGCGCTTTCTGGGCGATCCTGCGGCGATCGCCGCCGCGCAGGAGGCCGTGCGGCTGCAAACCGAGAAGAAGTGAGCTAAGAAAAGCCTCTCGGAGTCATCCGCGTGGGCCGCGGCGACTCAAGTGTCGGGCGCAATGGTGACCTTCAAGCCGTCGAGTGCCTCGGTGAACTCGACCTGACACGACAGCCGCGAGGTGGCTTGTCGAAAATCGGACAACTCCTTGAGCAGCTCCAGCTCGTCACTCTGCGGCTTCGGTAATCGAGGGACCCAGCTCTCATCCACGTAAACATGACAGGTGGCGCAGGAACACAGGCCTCCGCAGATCGCGGCGACGCCATAGTCGAGCTCGCGCAGAATCTCCATGATTTTGAGACCGGGCCGGGCCTCGATCTCGTGTTCTTTATTGTCTCGGTCCACCACGATCATCCGCGCCATCGGCCTCTCCATCCCTTTGGAATCATCGGTCCCCTCGAATTCTATCGGCCCTCAAGGCGCGCGGCCAGGAGCTCTGCGCGCGCCGCGATCCCCGCGCTCGCGCCGCCTGCCAGGGAAAGGTAAAGCTCGCTCCACTTCAGGCAAACATAGTCGTACAGCCAGCCGAGCTCATCGAGACGTTGGCTGTCCTCGGCAGTCGGCGGCCGGCCGAGATAGCGCTCGAGGAGGAGCCGGCGCGATTCGATCCCGAGGTCGTTGTTGCAGGCCCATCCGGCGAGGTCCCAGAAAGGCTCCGACAAATGAGCATACTCCCAATCGAGCAAGATGAGCTCGCCAGCGCCCACGACGAGGTTCTGGCGGTGCAAGTCGCTGTGACAGAGCACCATCGCCGCGGCCGGCGAGGTGTCGAGGGCTGCGAGATGGGATGCAAGACTCGAGGCCAGCTCGCGGGAACGAGACGGCCCCCGCGAGTATCTTGACCCCGCTCCAGAGCGCCCGAGCGCCCCCTCGTAATGGGCGATCCATTCCGCCGGGCTCCGGCTGCGCGCCCCGCGCGGGGCCGGCAGGGCGTGGATGCGCCGTGCGAGACGGGCGATGGTCTCGAGCTGCTCCGGCTGGCGAGTCTCCTCGAGGGTCCACGCACGTCCTTCGACCCAGCGCGACACCACGATGCCGCTCGAGGGCTCACAGTGCTCGACGGGGGGAGCGAGCCCCGCGCGAGCCGCGCTCTCGAGCACGCGGCATTCCCACGCGCGGTCGACACCCAGCTCGGCCGCGTTCGCCGCCGCAATCCGCAAGGTATACAGACGCCCATCGCGCCTCACGCGGTAACTTTCGTTGACCAGTCCCGCGGCGAGGCGCTCGATCGAGACCGCACCGCTGCCGGGGATGTGCCTGAGCGCGATTCGCTCGAGGTCGCTAAGCGGCATGGGCCTCGAGGGGGAGATTGCGCCGCCACTCGCGCATTCCAAGCACGATGAGCGCGAGGTAGAGCGCAAAGAGCAGCACCGTGAGGTACAGCCCGCGGATGAAGTACAAGCACAAGCTCACCGAGTCGATGACGAGCCACCAGTGCCAGTTGTCGTACACCTTGCGCGCCACCAGGAAGGTGGCAAACACGCTTCCCCAGGAGACCATGGAATCCACGAAGGGCCACGCGGCCGGCGTGAAGCGGCGCAGAAAGTAAGAGCTCACGAGCGAGAGGCCTAGAACGCCCATGGCGCCCAGGGCGTTGCGTGCACCGGACCAGCGCCGCACCGCGAGCGCCGCGCCGACCCTTCCGCCGCGCCACTGCCAGAACCCATACACCGCCATCGCCGCATAGAACACGTTGAGCACCGAATCCATGTACAAACGGGCGCCGAAGAACACCCACACGTAGAGGCATGAGCTCACGAATGCCGCGATCCAGCAGCCGATGGATTGGCGAATCGCCAGCAAAAGGTAGGCGATGGCGAGCACGACCGCGAGGATCTCGATCGGGCGCGTCTCGGCCCATGCTCGCGCGAGGTGGGCCGCCAGCTCGTCGGTCACGCGGGCCTCACGCCCGGCAGCACTTTCATGACGAAGACCGACTGCGCGGAGCTGCTCGCGGATCGCTCGATCTCCGTCGCCAGGATGGCGAGCACCCGCTCGAGGGGACCGAAGATCTGCGTGCTCAGCGCATTCGTGCGCACGGTCAGCTCGGGGTAGGTATTCAAGCGATCGATGAATGCCTGGATCGGCGGACGATAGTCCGGCGTCAACGGATACATGCTTATTTCGACGGCGCTGCGAATGGCCATACCTGCTCCCTACGCCGGTACTAACCGGGTCAGGTTCAACGGGTTCGCGAGATATCGGCGGTCGATGTCTCGCGTCTCAGGTCCCTCAAGGACCACCCCAAGGTTTGCGGGAAGTGTAGCCTGCCATGCCGCGGCGTGCAAAACTGCGCCCGGAAGACCCCCGGCGAGGGGACGGAGGGGAGTACCTTGCGAATTTTTCAGGTCGATGCCTTCACGCGCACTCGTTTCGCCGGCAACCCGGCGAGCGTGGTGCTCGATGCCGATGGACAGAGCGAGCTCACCCTGAGCGCTCTCGCGCGTGAGTTCGCGCATGCCGAGATCGCTTTCGTGCTTGCGGCGACGGGGCCGGACCACGACGTGCGGGTGAGGTTCTTCAATGCGCGCAAGGAAATGCCCTTCGTGGGTCACGCGACGATCGCGGCCCATGCGGTGCTTCTCGCGCTCGGCCGCCGAGGGGCGGGCGTGATGCGTCAGTCGAGCGCTGGCGCCGTCGTCGAGGTTCGCGCGGGCGATGCGCCGGCTCACACCGAGCGTGGCGGCACGCACTTCGAGTTTCGCCAAACCGTGCCCGAGCTCGACAACCCGCTGCCCTTGAAGACGACTCTGCGGGTCGCCGAGGCGCTGAAGCTGCCCGCGACGCGATTGCATGAAACCTTGCCGGCGCGCATCGCGCGCAAGGGCAGTACGCGGCTTCTCGTACCGGTCGCGGATGTGCGATCCCTCGAGGCGCTTGCGCCGAATGCGGATACCTTGATGTCGATCGGCCAGGAGCTCGGGGCCGACGGATTTTTCGTCTTCGGCGTGAGCCGCGGCGCGACGCGCGGCGAGCAATTGACCACCGAGTCACGCATGTTCTGCCCTGCGCTCGGCATCGCGGAGGATCCGGCGAGCGGCAACGCGCACGCGATGCTCGCCTCCTATCTGTTCGAGCACGGTGTGCTCGGAAAGCAGGCGGCGGGTTTCGTCGGGCTCCAAGGCCGACACATGAATCGCCCCTCGGAGATCGCCGTCCGGCTCGAGACCGAGGAGGGCGAGCTCCGGGCCGCGCATGTGGGCGGCGGCGCCTTCATCGTGAGCGAGGGGACGCTGTCGCCTTAGGTCGCGAACGCGCGGCGCCTCGCATCGGCGTCGCCGCGCACTTCTCGCCGGCAAGACATGCGCGTCAAGTCGGCGGTGCTGCCGGCGCTGCCGCTCCCGCCGCGGGCAGATCGAGCTTGAGATTCGCTGCGACGCCGTCTAGCGCGGTCTTGACGTTCTTGGCGGCCGTGACGGCCTCGTCCAGATTCCCGTTGCCGAACGCGCCCTGGGCCTTGGACCACAGGGAGGTGGCGTCGCTCAGGCTGCTCTTCGCGGCATTCAAATCGATCCCCGCGGCCTGTTTTCGATTCTTGGCGAGCTTGTCGAGCCGGCTCTGGATGGCGCCCATCTCGCCGGGCACCGCAGTGGAGAGCGCCGCCCACTGATCATTGAGCTGCTTGACGAGCTCGGCTTTCTTGGCGGCCGCAGCGCCCGCCAGACCCTGCGCCTCGGTAAGGAGCGCCGGCCCTTGCGCGAGCACTCGCTTGTAGTCCTGGGCGTTCAGAGAGGTCTTGAGATCGTCGTACTTGGTTTGCACATCGTTCAACTCACCGGGGACGTACTTGGCCGCCTCGGCCGCGGAGGCATTCACCGTGATATCGATGTTTTGCATCAACTTCTCTGCCGGCTCGCGGTCGCTCGTACAGGCCGCAAGCAGGGCGGCCGCACAGCTGATCAGCGCGTATTTTCTTACTTCTCGTGCAGGAAACATGTCGCGACTCCTCTTGATGGCAACCCGTGAATCTCGATCGATGCTACCCCAATTTTCGCGCAAGACTAGCCCATTTCGCGCCGCGCGCGATCGAGCCACTGCGCCTGTGCCCTGCGGTAATGCGCCGGGCCCAATCGGGCCGCATCGAGCAACTCCTTGAGGATCTGCCGCGCCTCCTCGGGCTTGCCGCGGCGCTTCAGGAGCAGCGCGTAACGCACGCGCGCCTCCGCACCCGGATAGCTCGCGGCCGCGGCTGCGTAGGCCTTCTCGGCCTCATCGAGCGAATCCTCGGCCTCGAGCGCGCGCGCGTACAACAACTCGCCGTCCGCCGACTTGAAGTCCGGGTTGTTCCCCGTCAACCGCTCGAGCGAGGCGCGCGCGGCCGCGAACTGCTGCTGCGCGAATTGCGCGCGCGCGAGCCCGAGGAGCAACGTCGGGTCGTGCTCGAAGATGCCCTTGAGCCCGCCCTCGTAGACACGGGCGGCTTCGCCGAATTGGCCGCGATCGGCGAGCTCCTCTGCCAGGCGGCGCCGGGCATCGACGTTTCCCGACAACTCCACCTCCACGCTCGCCCGGCGCAAATCGCGGTCCGGATCGATCAGGCGCTGGACGCTCGTCCGGGCGCGCCGGCCGGTTCTGCCTCCCCAGAGCTCGGGCAGGATCTCCACCGCGATGTAGGCGAGCGGCCCGGCCGGGGGTAACAGCGCGATCGCCCAAATCCAGAGCGAGTTGCGGCCGGTCTTGATCACGTGAACGATCAGTGCCGCCTGCACGGCGAGGGACAGAACGAGAAGCAACGGCACTTAGGGCTCCGAGCGCGACGCCTTGCGGCCAAAGCCCTCATTGTAGGCGCAAGCGCGCGCTCAGCGTTCGGTGATGCGAATCTTGCGCTCCACGTCGCGGCACTGGGCCCAGCCGATGTTCGACAGCGAATAGCCGAGCACGTGCTCGGAGCGCGGATCGACGGTGACCTCCATCTCGCATCCGTGGAATCCGGCGGGGGCGCCGGCCGGGGCTTGCGCCAGGAACCACACGTAGAGTTCCTTCGTCGGGGTGGTATCGATCTTGCGCGGCGGGCCGAACGCCTCCTTCAGCCGGCTCACGGGCTTGCCGACGCTGTCGGCGGCGATGCGGGGAATAGGACGCACCGCGTAAGAGGCGCTGTGGCAGGCGGCCGACGTCATAACCGCAGCCGCCACGACGGCCGCACCCAGAGCGCGCAACATAATTCAGATCCCGTGCGAAATCGAGTGCCGCAGTGTCGCTCGAGCCGAGCGCCTTTGCCCCCGACTCAGTTCGCAGAACGGCAATCGGTGGGGTACGCACGCCCGCGATCGAGCCGCAAAGCGTGCGTCATGCCACGCGGCAGATCCTCCGCATGGTGCACGGCGATGATCGCCGTGAGTTGCGAGCGCATGAGCCGCTCGAGCAAGCGCTTGATCAGGGATCGCTGGCGCGGATCGAGACCCGTCAGGGGCTCGTCCAGTAACAGGATACGCGGCTCCGAGGCGAGCGCGCGCGCGATGAGCGCACGCCTGAGCTGCCCGTATGAGAGCTCCCTCGGCATGCGGCGGGCGAGGGAGAGCAACTTGAAGAACTTGAGCCAGCGAGCGGCGATCGCCCGGTCCTTGCGCGTCGGCGCATCGGCGAGCCCGATGCTCGAGTAACGGCCGCTCGTCACGAGGTCGCACACGGTCACGTTGGCCGCATAGTCCGCCTGCAGCTCCGGCGACACGTAGCCGACCTGGCGCTTCCAGTCGAAGATCGGCGTGCCGGAGGAGAACCCGCTGCGCTCGATGATCCCGCCCAGCGCCGGTGAGAGATCCCCGTACAGCAGCTTGAGAAAACTGGTCTTACCACTGCCGTTCGCGCCAAAAATCGCCCAGTGCTCGCCCTCGCGCAACTCCCAGTCGATAGCGCGAAGGACCGGACGATACCCGACGTACAGGCTCGCTCGAGCGAGCTTCACGAGGAGCGGCCTTCGGCGGTGCTCGGCGGCTGCCCGGCGGGGCGCTCGAGGTGCCGGGGGCGAAGGGGGTTCGAGCCCCGCGAGGCGCACGAGCGCCCTCTGCCTCGACACGCTCGAGGAGCGCTGTCGCCCCGCGTGAAGCTCGATGAAGCGGCGCGTCCCGCGCGGCACGTCGCACACGCGATGCGCGGCAACGATCCAGCCCTGGCCGTGCGCGCGCGCGATGTCCAGAATTCGCTCGATCCGGCGGCGATAATGCGTATCGAGACCGTTGTAGAGCTCGTCGAGCAACAGCCAGTCGGGCGCCGGGCAGAGGGCGCGCGCGAGCAAGGCGAGGCGCTTTTGCCCGTACGATAGCGTCGAGAAGCGCCGGGTCGCGAGTCCTCGCAGGCCACAGAGTCGAAGCATGCCGTCGATCCGTCGCCGCTCGGCCGCGCTCACGGGCGAGAGCTTGAGATCCGTGCGATGCAGTCCTGTCGCGAGCAGATCGACCACGCGAGGATCCCAGCCGTAGCGCGTGTACTTGTCCTGGAGCTCGGCACCGAGATAGGCCATTCGAGGCTTTGCGTCGATGAGATCGACGACCCGCCGGCCGATTCGATACGTCCGCTGCTCCAGGCCGGTCGGTGTCGGCCACACATGTCCGGCGATGAGCTTGAGGAGCTGCGTCTTGCCGGCGCCGTTGTCTCCGATGAGTGCCCAGCGCTCTCCGGCGCGCAGCCGCAAATTGATGTCGCGCAACGCCCACGCGCCGGCGCGCCGCACGCTCACGGCGCGCAGTGCGATGCTCAAGCTCATCTGCGCCGTCGCCAAACGCCGTCGTGCTCGCTCACCCTGCCTTCATGCAGCAGCTTGATGAGGTGCGCTTGCAAGGTGAGTTTCGCCCACTCGTGCCGATCCACCGCTACGTCCGTATACACGGCCGCGGTCAAGCTATCGAGGGTCGCGGGCTGCTCGAGGCAGTGCAGAACCTTGTCCTCGCGCGCGATTCGATGCGCGCGCAGCTTCTCCACCACGCGCTTGCCCTCCGTCAGGACCTCGCCGTGACCGGGCGCAATGCGATCGAAATCGTAGGCGAGGAGCTTGTCGAGGGAGCTCAAGTACGCCGCCATCTCGCCGTCCGGCGCCGCGATCACCGGCGAGACGCCCGCGAGCACGTGATCGCCGGTAAAGAGGAGCCGCTGCGCTGGCAAGAGATAGCATACGCAGTTCGAGGCGTGGCCCGGAGTGTGCACCGCGGTCAGGGAGATCTCGCCCAGCATGAGCCTCTCGCCGTCGCGAGGCGACTCATCGGGTCGAAAGCTCTCGTCCTGATGACTCGCTGCGGGCGGAGGCAATCCGATCAAGCGCGCACCGGTTGCCCGCGCAAGCGCGGCGGCGAGCGGCGAGTGATCGCGGTGCGTATGGGTCACGATGATCCAGCGAATCGACGGACCGCCGGCGGCAAGAATGCTTCTCAAGTGATGTGGGTCGTCGGGGCCCGGATCGAGGACGGCCACCTCACGATGACCCAAGAGATAGGTGTTGGTACCCGCTCCCGTCATCATTCCGGGGTTTCGCGCAAGGACGCGCCGCACGCCCGCCGCCACAGGAATCGGCTTACCGGGAATGAACGCCTCGTCGATCATGCTGCTCGGTGCTTCATTAAATTTTATTTCTGCTCACTATCGCACAGCGTACGAAGCACGATTCTCTGCATATCTCGAACTGTCAGTGAAATGCTGCTCATTCTGACATAGTTGCGATGGGCCGCAGAGCGGCTACACTGGGAGCCATGTCGAACTCCCCCAACGCCAGGCGACTTGGCGGGCCGGGTCCGAGGCTCTGGGCCGAGCTATCGCGCCCGGACGCGGACCAGAGCCAGCGGTTCTTGGCCGAGGCATTGGCGCAGCTCCTCGCCGACCTGCTGCGCTCGGTGCTCTCGGATGCGAGCCCTGCGCTACCCGCGGACGAGTGCTTCGTGGAGCGCTATCGGCACTTGGCCGATTCGCTGGCCGAGGGAGAAACGCGACGCCGCACGAGCACCGGGATCACACGGGCGGGCCTCGCCAAGCGCTGCGTGACGTGGCTGAAGCTGCTGCTCACACCGACGCCCAATATGCAGACCAGCGCGCCGATGCGCGAGTTCGTCGATGCCCTCGGGTTGTTTCCGGCGCTGTTCGACAGCGAGCCGTCGGCGCGCTCGCGGCGCGCCCGCCTCACCTGGCTCCTCACCCATGACCGGCGCCTCGATGCCAGTACGCGTGAGGCGGCAACGGCCCTGATCGAGGCCTGCGAACACTTGGGGGTCCTGCTCTGGCCGGACGTCGAGACGGAGTGACTCAAGTTTACGTGTGAGTGGACGCGTATATAATGCGCGATTGCTCTCCCACGCACCGCCGGAGCTCCGAATGTCCGCAACGTCCTCGCCCGAAACCGCAGCCTGCGCGGCGCTCGCGCCCGACAAATCGCGGTTCAAGTTGCAGAAACTCCTGCAGCCGTTCGCGGCGGATCGCGGCATTGCAGCACCGATCCTGTGGTTCTTCCTCGATTGGCTGGTGCTCGGCGCCGCCATCGCCACCATGCTGGTGGTCGACTCGTGGTGGGTCACCGTGTTCGCCTCGCTGGTGGCGGCGCTGTGGATCGCGCGACTGTTCGTGATCGGGCACGACGCCTGTCATGGTGCCTACACTCGGCATGACCTGCTGAACCAATGGATCGGCCGAATTGCGTTCCTGCCGTCGTTGACACCCTATAGCTTGTGGGAGCTCGGTCACAATCTCGCGCATCACGGATGGACGAATCTCAAGGGCCGCGACTACGTATGGACGCCTTACTCACCCCTTGAGTTTGCGCGCTTGCCCTGGGTGCGGCGCCAGCTCGAGCGTGTCTACCGCAGCGGCGTCGGTCAGGGGATCTACTACATGATCGAGTTGTGGTGGAAGAAATTGTACTTCCCCAACAGGAAGCACGTGGGTCACCGGCGCGTGAGCTACATCGCCGACTGTCTGCTGGTGAGCGGATTTGCCGTCATCTGGATCGGTGGGCTGGTGATTTGGGGACACTACAGCGGAAAATCGGTCGCCTCGCTCCTGATCTTCGGCTTCGCGCTACCGTTCTTCGTCTGGAATTGCCTGATGGGGTTCGTAATCTACGTGCAGCACACCCATCCGCGCGTTCCCTGGTACGACCGGCGTGAAGAATGGAGCGCCAACGCCGGCTACGCCACGACCACGGTGCACGTCAAGCTCAGGCGCCCGTTCGACGGGTTGATCCACTACATCCTCGAGCACGGGGCACATCATGTGAACATGGGGATACCGCTCTACCGGCTGAAGGCGGCACAGGCGCGCCTCAGCGCGACCTTGGATGAGCGGCTGAAGTCGGAGGTCTTCTCCTGGCGTTACTACTGGAATACGGTGAGACGCTGTAAGCTCTACGATTTCGCCCAGCACGTGTGGATGGATTTCGACGGTCACATCACCTCCGCGCCGCTGGTCTCGCGCTAGTGCCCTGAATCAGAAATTCGCCGTGCACCGAGAGCGTCGAGACGCACCCGAGGCGCGTGCGCTTCACCTCGCGCGAACGGCTATCTTTTCAGAATCGCGGCATGATGCCTGAGATGGTCGGCCATGAACGTCTGGATGAAGTAGTAGCCGTGGTCGTACCCCTCCTGCATTCGCAGGATGAGCTGCTGACCCGACTCTCGGGCGGCGGCCGAGAACTTCTCCGGCCGTAATTGCTCGGCCAGAAACTGGTCTGCGGTCCCCTGGTCGATGAGGATCGGTCCGGGAAACGGGCGGCGCGCAACCAATTCGCTCGCATCGTACTCGCGCCATGCATTCTGATCCTCGCCGAGATAGTGGGTGAATGCTTTTTTCCCCCAAGGGACTTGCATCGGCGCGGCCACCGGCGCGAACGCCGAGACCGACTTGTAGAGCGAGGGATTCTTGAGCGCGCACGTCAGTGCGCCGTGCCCGCCCATTGAATGACCGAAAATTCCCGTGGCCTCCGCGCTCGCGGGCAGATTCGCCGTGACGACCTCGGGGAGCTCGCGAGTCACGTAGCTGTACATTCGGTAGTGCGCCGACCAAGGTGGCCGAGTCGCATCGAGATAGAAGCCGGCGCCCTGCCCGAAGTCCCAGCTCTCCGCGTCGCCGGGCAAGCGCGGCTCTCGCGGACTCGTATCCGGCGCAACCAGCATGAGGCCGAGCTCGGAGGCGAGCTGCTGCGCATGGCTCTTGATGGGGAACGTTTCCTCGTTACAGGTGAGTCCGGCCAAGTAGTAGAGCACGGGCACCTTGGCCGTGCGCGACTGCGGCGGCAAGTACACCGAGAACTTCATGGGGCCGCTCGTCTCGCCCGACGAGTGCTTGTAGAACCTTTGCACGCCACCGTAGCAAGTGTGCTCGGACAGCAAATGAATCGTGCTCATGAGTACACCCTTACGCCCTCGAGCGATACACTGCGCGTTGTCATACCCTAAAGCAACCCGGGCGCAGTTGGAAGCCGAGGAGGTTCCTGGCGCATGAATATCGAGCTCACGGCGCACGAGGCGCGCGTCATCGGCTGTCTGATCGAGAAGGAAATCACGACCCCGGACCAGTACCCGCTGTCGCTCAACGCGCTCACCAACGCCTGCAACCAGAAGACGAACCGCGAGCCGGTGCTCGAACTGACCGAATCCGCGGTGCAGCAGACGCTCGATTCCCTCATGAAGAAATACCTGGTGAGCGACAAGTCGGCCGGCTACGGCGGCCGCGTCACCAAGTACAAGCACCGCTTCTGCAACACGGAGTTCGGGTCGCTCAAGTTCTCGAAGCAGGAGCTCGGCGTCCTCTGTGTGCTGCTCTTGCGCGGGACGCAAACCCCGGGCGAGCTGCGTGTGCGCACCAATCGGCTGTGTGAGTTCGCCGACATGGAAGAGGTCGAAGCCACGTTGAAGAGCCTGATGACGCGTGAGGACGGTCCCTTCGTCGCACGCTTGCCGCGCGCTCCCGGCGAGCGCGAATCGCGCTACGGCCATTTGTTCTGTGGGGCGATCGATTCGGCAGCGCAGGCGCCCGAGCCCGTGGAGGCATCCTCCTCCGCCGCCGCAAGCTCCGCCGCCGCAAGCTCGGCGGCCACGAGCCTGGCTCTACGTCTCGAGAGCCTCGAGGCATCGGTCGCCGAGCTGCGCCGCGAGGTCGATGCGCTCAAAGCCTCCGCCGGGCCGCGCTAGTCGCGACCTCGGTCGCAGCGCTGCGCGCGCTCGCGCGCTCGAGATGCGCCTCGAGAACCCTGTGGGACCGACTTCGTTGCTAGAAAATTCGCCGTGCACCGAGAGCGCCGCCGCGGCCCGACCGCAAGGCGCGACGACCGCGAATACTTTAGCGTATTCAAGGGAGGAGCAACGCAGCGGGCGGGGCGCCGCGGCGTTCGAATGCCGGCGAATTTCTGATTCAGG